>NZ_CP094469.1:1996518-2329271 GCF_023347295.1 Faecalibacterium sp. I3-3-33 | reverse complement strand
GACACCCATCTGGACATGATGGTGACCGTCTCCGACCTGAAGCGGATGGCAGATTACGACCTTGCCATCCTCAGCGCCCACGGCGCGTACTACACCTATGAGTATGGCTGGCTGTGGAAAAAACAGGCCACCGCGCCCATCCTCCTGCTGCTGGAAAAATCTGATTTCTGGAACGACCTGCGCTACGGCATGGATCTGCTCAGCCACCGGGTCATCAAGGTAAACGGCTGCTACGCCGTCACCGGAGACTTTTTCGGCAATGCCTACCGGGGCGGTAAGCTGAACGGCACCATCGTGCTCTCGGAGACCTGTGAGTTCTACGGACGCAGCGGCCATGTGGACACCACCCTTTCGGACGGGCTGCTCTCCGGCGGGGCAAAGGCCGTGGCGGGCTTTGTGAACAACGTATACAGTGTATATTCCCGCAGTATGCTGTGGGCGACCGTGAACCGCCTGATCGAGGGCAAGACCTTGCAGCAGGCCATTGATTACGGCCTTGAGGTCTACGGCGAAAACGACATCGTGTGGTATCTCAACCAGAACACCGGACGGCGTCCCCACCCGGCGGCGTCCTATCCCATCATTCAGGGCGATAGCACCGCCCGGCTCACCGCGCCCGGCACGGCAGCGAACGGCGTAGCGGAGCAGACCCCTGCTGCCGCCTGACCATTGCACTTTTGTGCGTTTTATATTATACTTAGGGATGGCAGAGCGTCTGCCATCCCTTTTTAAACGATGAGGTAACCTTCATGTCAGAATATATCACCCATTCCCGCGCCGAGACGGTGGCGCTGGGCAAGCGGATGGCCGCTGTGCTGGCTCCCGGGGCGCTGATCGCCTTTACCGGTGGTCTGGGCGCAGGCAAGACCGCCTTTACCGAGGGTCTTGCCGAGGGTCTGGGCTGCACCGACCCGGTGTCCAGCCCCACCTTTGCCATCGTGAATTACTACCGGGGCCCGCGCCCGCTGGCGCACTTTGACCTGTACCGCATCTCTACCGAGAACGACCTGTGTGCGGCGGGCTTCTACGATTATCTGGATCAGGGCGCTGTGGTGGCGGCAGAGTGGAGCGAAAACTTTGCCGACCTGCTGGCGCTGGAAAACCCCATCCGGGTGAACATCGACCGTCTGGACGATACCACCCGCAAGATCACCATTGAGGGGGTGACGGTATGAATATTCTGGCCGTGGATACGGCGGGCAAGACCGCCGGTGTAGCGCTGCTGCAGGACGACCGCCTGCTGTACGAGGTGTATCTGGACGGTGGCATGACCCACAGCGAAACGCTGATGCCTATGATCGACACCTGCTTAAAGATGTGCGGGCTAACCTGCGCGGACATCGACCTGTACGCTGTCAATGCAGGCCCGGGCAGCTTCACCGGCCTGCGCATCGGGCTGGCTGCCGTCAAGGGTCTGGCTTTCCCGCGCGAGACTTTGTGTGCCCCGGTGTCTACTTTGGAAGCGCTGGCCGCTGCCCACACCGGCGAGGGTACGGTGCTCTGCGCACTGGACGCCCGCCGCGCACAGGTATACAGCGCTGCCTTTGACCTTGCCACTCACGCCCGCCTGCTGGACGATGACGCCCGGGCGGTGACAGATCTGGCGGATTTTGTAGAAAATTGCAAAAAGCCTCTGTTTTTTGTTGGTGATGGCGCGGGTCTGTGCTATAATAAATACAGTAATGTGCTGGGCGTGCTGCAAACACCCCCGGCGCTGCGGGGCGGTCGTGCCGCTGCCGTAGCACTTGTGGCAAAGCAGATGGCCGCAGCCGGGCAGGCTGTGCTGCCGGAGGCGCTGCTGCCGGACTACCACCGCCTGAGTCAGGCGGAGCGGGAGCGGGCCGAGCGTCTGGCTGCCGAAGCCGCAGCAAACAAACAATAAAAGCGGAACTGTGACTACTCACAGGGAAAGGACGTTTTTCCATGGCAAAACCCATTGCACTTGCCGCCGATCATGGCGGATTTGAACTGAAAGAGGCTGTCAAGGCACATCTGGAGGAGCTTGGTCTGGAGTATATCGATTTTGGCACCCACAGCACTGACAGCGTGGACTACCCCGATATGGCTGTGCCCGCTTGTGACGCAGTGGTGAGCGGCCAGTGCGAGAAGGCACTGCTGTTCTGCGGCACCGGTGTGGGCATCAGCATGGCAGCCAACAAGATCAAGGGCATCCGCGCCTGCTGCTGCTCCGACAGCTTCAGCTGCGAGTATACCCGCCGCCACAACGACGCCAACGCCCTGTGCATGGGCGGCCGCGTAGTGGGCGCAGGCCTTGCCTGCCAGCTGGTGGATATCTTCCTGAACACCCAGTTCGAGGGTGGCCGTCATCAGCGCCGCATCGACAAGCTGACCGCACTGGAAAACCGCTGATTTTCTCTGAAGCGTAATTGAGCCTTTTGTGCGCCCACCGGGCGGGCAAGGCCACAGATCAGTACCCGATAGAATGTTCTATATAAATTAAGGAGCGTGTTTTTATGACCCCGATGATCGTTGAACATCCGCTGCTGCAGCACAAGATCAGCCTGCTGCGCAACAAACAGACCGGCACCAAGGAGTTCCGTGACCTCGTTGGCGAGATTGCAACTCTGCTGTGCTACGAGGCTACCCGCGATCTGCCGCTGGAAGAGGTGGAGATCGAGACTCCCATCACCATGGCAAAGACCAAGGTGCTGGCAGGCCGCAAGCTGGCTCTGGTGCCCATCCTGCGCGCCGGCATGGGTATGCTGGACGGCATGCTGACCCTGCTGCCCGCTGCCAAGGTCGGCTTCATCGGCCTGTACCGCGACGAAAAGACCCTGCAGCCTGTGGAGTACTTCTGCAAGTTGCCGCAGGATATCGCTGAGCGCGACGTTCTGGTGCTGGATCCCATGCTGGCTACCGGCGGCAGCGCCATCGACGCCATCACCCAGATCAAGAAGCACGGCGCAAAGCGCATCAAGTTCATCGGTCTGCTGGGCGCACCGGAGGGCATCAAGGCTCTGCACGAGGCACACCCCGATGTGGACATCTATCTGGGCGCACAGGACGACCGCCTGAACGAGAACGGTTACATCGTGCCCGGTCTGGGCGATGCAGGCGACCGTATCTACGGCACAAAGTAAAAACAGCATAAAGCTTTTTCACCGCCGCCTCCCGCCCGGAGACGGCGGTTTTTTGCGTCTGTGGAGCGCGACAAACGCATTTTCACGAAAAAGAAGATGCTGCCCTCCACGACTCCTGCCTGTGAAAAAAGGGTTCAGAAAAGTCCGCAGACTTTTCTGAACCCTGAAATAAGAAATAATTTTACATTAGCTTATGCGCAGAGCAACGCGGAGCGCATTTAAATCGTCTGACATTACATCTCGCTGCTGCGCAGAAAACGCACCAGAAGGGGCAGCTCGTACAGCAGCATCAGCAGCCAGCCCACCGCGTAGCTGAAGGGCAAGGCTTCGATATCCATCTTCATCACCAGCACAAACAATGCGGCGGCAGCCACACGGCCGCCCATGTTCAGCATACTGCTGTTCAGGGTGATCTTCAAGTCGCCCATGCCGCGGAAAAAGCCCTGAATGCCGTTGGTGGCGGCGGGCATCAGATAAAACAGCGAGATGGTGCGCAAAAACCGCACGCCAAGGTCCACCACGGCAGGGTCGGCGGCAAACAGCCGGATGATGGGCTCAGCAAACAGCAGGCAGACACCGGTAAGCAGCAGCGCATAGACAAATTCGATGCGCATACCGCAGTGGTAACCCTGTCGCACCCGGTCGGTCTTGCCCGCGCCCCGGTTCTGCGCCATCAGGGTGGTCATGGCGTGGCCGATGTTCTGCTGCGGGGTGTAGGCAAAGTCGTCGATGCGGGAGGCGGCGGTAAAGGCCGCCATGGCGTTGACGCCCATGGTGTTCACGATGGCCTGCACCGCAATTTTGCCCAGCTGCACCGTGGCCTGCTGCATGGCGCTGGCCCAGCCGTAGCTTACGGTCTTGCGCAGCAGCTTGCCGTCATACACCAGCCATCGTCTGCCCAGCTGCAGGACTGGCACCTTATAGCGGATGTACACCACGCACAGCAGGCAGCAGGCAGCTTCGCTGAGCACGGTGGAAAGGGCGCAGCCCTCGCTGCCCCAGCCCAGCGCCTCCACAAAAAACAGGTCGCCGCCGATGTTCAGCACGGCACTGATCATCAAAAAATACAACGCGCTCTTGCTGTCGCCCAGCGCACGCATGGTGGCAGCAAGGAAGTTATAGAAGAAGGTGAAGATCAGCCCCGCAAACACGATACGCAGGTAGTTCACCGCAATGGGCAGAATAGCCGCGGGCACCTGCAGCAGCCGCAGCAGCGGGTCTGCCAGCAGCACGCACAGGGCAGAGAAGGTCAGGGAGAACACCGTGCCCGCAATGGCGGTAGTGGATACCTGCCGCTCCACCAGCTCGGTGTCCCCCGCGCCAAAGGCGGTGCTGACCAGAATGCCCGCGCCCAGACACATCCCGTTGATGAACAGGATGGCAAGGGTCATCAGGGGGTTCGAGGTACCCACGGCAGCCAGTGCATCCTCGCCCACAAACTTGCCCACGATGATACTGTCGGCGGCGTTGTAGGTAAGCTGGAACAGGTTGCCCAGCACCAGCGGGATGGTAAATTTGATCAGCAGCGGCGTAATAGCACCGCTGGTCATGTCCTTGGTCATGAAAAACGTCCTCTTTCCTATTGATAGAAGCAGCCGCTTACACGATGCTGGCGCGTCCGCTGAAAATGGCCAGCGCCGCGCGGCTGTTGCAGTTGGCCAGCAGCTGGGCGGCGGCGTGCAGGGCAGCACCGGCGCTGACCGAAGCGGGGATGGCATCGGTGCGCAGCACCTGCTGGGCGGCACGCTGGGCATCCCGGCTGGCCACAGCGGAAACGTTATCCACCACATAGCTGTTGTAGTTTTCCGGCACGATGCCGTAGCCGATATCCGGGATGCCGTGGGGGCCGGTAAGCCCGCCGCCCAGCACCTGATTTTCATACGGCTCCACCGCCACGATGCGCACATCGTTCGTCCATGCCTTGATGGTCTCGCCCACGCCGGTCACAGTACCGGCGCTGCCCACCCCGATGGTAATGGCGTCCACAAGGCTCTTGTTCTGCCGGGCAATGCTTTGCACGATGGCAGGGCCGGTGACCCGGCGGTGATATTCCGGGTTGTCATCGTTGGCAAGCCAGTTCATATAGTACCAGCCGTTCGCGGTGGCGGTCTGCGCCGCCAGCGCCCGTGCCCCGGCCAGACCGCTGCGGGCGGGGCTGTGCCGGATCTGTGCGCCCAAGCGCAGCAGGTACTCCTGTCGCAGGGCAGGGGCGTCCTCCGGCATAACCAGCACGATGGGGTGCCCGGCGGTCAGGCTGGCCAGCGTAAGGGCGGTGGCAAAGGGGCCGGAGGCTGCTTCAATGATGGGCTGCCCCGGGGCAAGCTGCTTTTTTTCAATGGCAAGGGCCAGCATCCCCTCGGCAAGGCCGTCCCGGGCGGTGCCGGTGGGGCCGTTAAAATCCAGATACGCGTACAGATGCCCCTTCAGCCCGCAGGCGGCGGCATAGCCCCGCAGCTCCACAATGGGACAGGCAGTGGTAAGGGTCTGGTAAAAATTAGAGTAGATCGGCACAAGGGCACTCCTTTCTCTTGGGATACAACACTATTATCCTAACGCAAAGCCCCCGGCTGCGTCAAGATGCCTTTTGGCAAAAACAGCGAATTTCGGGCAGATATTTCAGAAAAAACTCCGAAATCCCCTTGACAAGGGGCAGGGGTTCTGGTATACTCCATCCGTAAAGCAAAAAAACTTTACAACATAGCAAGTACAGACAGCAGAGCACCGGGGGTCAACAGCAATGGCAAAAGATCTGGAAATGGGGTATCTGCTGGACTTTTATGGCGAGGTGCTTACCCAGAAGCAGCGCGAGATGCTGCGCCAGTATTACAACGATGATCTTTCGCTGAGCGAGATCGGCGAAAACTTCGGCATCACCCGGCAGGGCGCACGGGACGCCATCAAGCACGGCGAGACCACCCTGAAGGAACTGGAAGAAAAGGTAGGCTTTGCAGCCCGCTACCGGCGGGTGCAGCAGAAGCTGGAACAGTTGGAACAGCTGGTCATCGACACCCGGTTCGAGTGCACCGGCCCCCGCGCCAATATCACCACCACGGAGTATGTGGAAACGCTGACAAAAATGCTGGAGATCATCCGCTCGATGGATGAAGCAAACGAAAGCTGATCGAATTTTGAAAGGAGCACCGCACAATGGCATTTGAATCCCTGACCGACCGCCTTGCCGGTGTATTCAAAAAGCTGCGCGGTCACGGTAAGCTGACCGAGGCAGATATCAAGGCCGCCATGCGCGAGGTGCGGATGGCTTTGCTGGAGGCCGATGTCAACTACAAGGTTGCCAAGGACTTCTGCGCAAAGGTATCCGAGCGTGCCATGGGTCAGGAGGTCATGGAGAGCCTGACCCCCGCCCAGCAGGTGGTCAAGATCGTCAATGAGGAGCTGGTAGCCCTCATGGGCGGCAGCGAAGCCGCCCGCCTGAACATCAAAAACAAGGGGCAGACGGTCATCATGCTCTGCGGCTTGCAGGGCAACGGTAAAACCACCCACGCGGCAAAGCTTGCCAAGTTCTATATCAAGCAGGGCCGCCGCCCCATGCTGGTGGCCTGCGATATCTACCGCCCTGCGGCTATTGACCAGCTGCAGGTGGTGGGCAAACAGGCCGGTGCGCCGGTGTTCACCCTGCCCGGCGCAAAGCCGCCGGAGATCGCCCGCAAGGCACTGGCGCACGCCAAGGACTACGGCAACGACATCGTCATTCTGGATACGGCAGGCCGCTTGCAGATCGACGAAGTGCTGATGCAGGAGCTGGTGGACGTCAAGGCCGCCGTTCCCGTGGACGAGACCCTGCTGGTGGTGGACGCCATGGCCGGTCAGGATGCCGTCAATGTGGCTAAGACCTTCAACGAGACGGTGGGCGTGGATGGCATCATCCTCACCAAGACCGACGGCGATACCCGCGGCGGTGCAGCGCTTTCCGTGCTGGCTGTTACTGGCAAGCCCATCAAGTTCCAGGGCACCGGCGAAAAGCTGGATGATCTGGATGTGTTCCACCCGGACCGCATGGCAAGCCGCATCCTTGGCATGGGCGATGTGCTCAGCCTGATCGAGCGTGCACAGGATGCCGCCGACGAAAAGGCCGCCGAGGAGACCGCCAAGCGGCTGATGGAAAACAAGTTCGATATGAACGATATGCTGGAGCAGTTCGCCCAGATCCGCAAAATGGGCGGTGCGGGCGCGATGCTCAGTATGCTGCCCGGCGCTTCCGGCATCGACGCCAGCCAGATCGACGATAAAGCCTTTGACCGCATCGAGGCCATGATCTATTCCATGACCAAAGAGGAGCGGGAAAAACCTTCCATCATCAACCCCAAGCGCAAGCGCCGCATTGCCGCAGGCAGCGGTACCCGCGTGGAGGACGTGAACAAGCTGCTCAAGCAGTACGAGATGATGCAGAAGATGATGAAGCAGTTCAAGAAGAGCCCCAAGGGCTTTGCCCGCCGTCTGGGCGGCATGATGGGCAATCCCAATGCCTTCCGCGGACTGAAATAACAACGGTATACAACCCCGGCGGGGTTTGTAACATATATCAAAAACAACATTTTTGGAGGATATCTATTATGGCAGTTAAGATTCGTCTGCGCCGCGTTGGCGCCAAGAAAGCTCCCTTCTACCGTGTTGTCGTTGCTGACAGCCGCTTCCCCCGCGATGGCCGCTTCATCGAGGAGATCGGCACTTACGATCCCAACAAGGAGCCCTCTGAGGTGAAGATCGATGCCGAGAAGGCAAAGCAGTGGATCGCTAACGGCGCTCAGCCCACTGATACCGTTCGTGTCCTGCTGAAGAAGTCCAACATTCTGTAAGTAGGGGAGGGCTGACTCATGCAGGAGCTGTTGCTGGCAGTTGCCCGCGGTCTCGTGGAGGACAAGGACGCCGTCAAGGTTACGGTGGACGAGCCCCGCGAGGACGGTATCATCGTCTACCACCTGAGCGTGGCAGAGGGAGATATGGGCCGTGTCATCGGCAAGCAGGGCCGGATCGCAAAAGCCATTCGTGTGGTGATGCGCGCGGCTGCTGTGCGGGTCGATGAAAAGGTCCTTGTTGAGATCGACTGAGCACCCTACTGGCCCTTTGCCTTTGCGGCAAGGGGCCTTTTTGCTATTACCAGGCTCGCCCTCTCCGGCATTGCTTGCGCAATGCCACACTCCCCCTTTTGTCACTGCGCGACATCTTCCCCCGGAACGGGGGAAGTCTTTCCTCAAAGGGAGAGGCAAGGGCCTGACCGGTACGTTCTTGGCTCTCCCTCTGGGAGAGCTGTCACCGCAGGTGACTGAGAGGGCGAGGATGCTACACAGGAGCATTCTGAACAAACAAGCAATACACCACCTCTTCGTCAAAAAGCTCCCCCCTCGGGGGAGCTGGCAATGCCGCAGGCATTGACTGAGAGGGTTCTTACAGGAGAAAACAATGCAGCAATATCTGGAAGCCGGAAAAGTTGTTACCACCCACGGTGTGCGCGGGGAAATGAAGCTGGAGCTTTGGTGCGACGGGGTGGATTTTTTGAAAAAAGCGGGTCGCCTGTACCCTTCGGCACAGGGCGGCAAAGCCTATAAGATCCTTTCCATCCGTCCACAGGGGCAGATGGCGCTGCTCCAGCTGGAGGGGGTCAGCGATATGGACGCCGCCCGGGCACTGCGCGGGCAGGTGTTCTATTTTGACCGCAACGATGCCACCCTGCCCGCAGGGCGGTGGTATGTGGCAGACCTCATCGGGTGCGAGGTGCGGGACGCTGACACCGGCAAGGTGTACGGTGTGGTGACCAGCGTAGACCACCCGGGTGCGCAGGATATCTACACCGTCAAAGCACCCAGCGGCAAGGAGTATATGTTCCCCGGGGTGGATGCCTTCCTGAAAGAGCGCAACCCGCCGGAGGGATATATCCTCGTCACCCCCATCCCCGGCCTGTTGGATGACGATTTTGACAGCGAGCGGGAGGAGGAGTAAGCCATGGGAATGCGTGTGGATATCGTGACTCTGTTCCCGGAGATGTGCCAGCAGGTGCTGGACGCCAGCATCATCGGCCGAGCGGCAAAGCGGGGCTATATTGAGACCCACTGCCACCAGATCCGGGACTACACCCTGAACAAGCAGAAGCAGACCGACGATTACCCTTACGGCGGCGGCTGCGGCATGGTGCTGTACGCCCAGCCCATCGCGGACTGCCTGCGGGCGGTGCAGCGCGAGGTGGCCGAACAGGGACGCCCCGCCCCGCACATCGTGTTCCTGACGGCGGGCGGACAGCGCTACACCGAGGAGCACGCCAAGCGCTTGGCACAGTACGACAACCTGACGCTGGTCTGCGGCCACTACGAGGGCATTGACGAGCGTGTCATCGAAGCTTTTGCGGACGAGGAAATCTCCATTGGTGATTATATCCTGACCGGCGGCGAGCTGGCCAGCCTTGTGGTGGCAGACAGCGTGCTGCGCCTGAAGCCCGGCGTATTGGCCGAGCAGAAGGGCTACGAGGAGGAAAGCTACTGGGACGGCCTGCTGGAATACCCCCAGTACACCCGCCCCGAGGTGTGGGAGGGCCGTGCCGTGCCCGAGGTGCTGCTGGGCGGCGACCACGCTAAAATCGACGCGTGGCGCGGCGAGCAGAGCCGCACTCGCACCCGTCTGCGCCGCCCGGAGCTGTACGAGCAGTGGTGCACGAGCCACCCCATTGCCGAAGTGCCCAAGTGGAAGCGGGGCGAGAATGTCCGGCTGGTAAAGACCGCCGAGCAGTTTGCCGCCGCCGCAAAGCTGTTTGCCGAGGGACGGCAGGCTGTCTGCGCCGACAACTGGACGCCGGAATACTGCCGCGCTCTGACCGAGCCGCAGTTTTTGCTGCAATTGCAGCAGGAAAAGGCGGCGGGCTGGGTGTGCTACCTGCACACCACCAAGGATGTGCCGGACGGCATGGTGTGCGTCAGCCATAAGGCGGGGCATATCGAGCACCTGTTCGTCACGGAAAAAGCCCGGGGCAACGGCATTGGCGCAAAGCTGCTGGATTTTGCCCGCAAAAAGCTGCCGGAGCACGCACACCCGGTACTGAGTGTGCTGAACACCAACACCCGCGCCATTGCGCTGTATACCCGCATGGGCTGGCAGCTGGACGGCAGCACCAGTCTGGAATTTGACCCGCAGCAATACCCTACCGTGACGCGTAAATGCGCACTGGTGCAGATGCGCTACGCAGGCCCTGCGCAGGAGTGAGCCGCGCCGGAAATATCGGTAAAAATACACAAAATTCAGAGGAAAACTCCCCGGCAGTCTAAAAGTTGTTGAAAACTTTTGTATTACCCCTCTAACCTTCGGGGTATAATTTTATTGTCTTTGTACAAAACCTGAAAAATGCTCCCTGTTTCATTGGGAAAAGCGCCAAAAATGCAAAAGGGGACTGTACAACCGTTTCGACTTGCGCTAAAATGAGTGTAACACAACAGGCACACTATGCTTTTGTACACCAAAACGATATTAGATAGGAGCGCTTTACTATGTACGTAAAAGAAGTTACCGTTGAAAATCAGGTTGGTCTGCACGCTCGTCCGGCTACCTTCTTTATCCAGAAGGCAAACGAGTTCAAGTCTTCCATCTGGGTCGAAAAGGAAGAACGCCGCGTGAACGCAAAGAGCCTGCTGGGCGTTCTGTCTCTGGGTATCGTTGGCGGCACCACCATCCGCATCATCGCTGACGGCGCTGATGAGCAGGCTGCCGTGGACGGCCTGATCAAGCTGGTGGAGTCCGGCTTTGCAGAGTAAGTCTGTATCACAAGCAACAGAAAGCGGCGGGGGCTCCCTGCCGCTTTTTTAGTACGCATTTTTACCGCGAGGGATTCCGCTGTAGGGAGTCCTCCATAAACACTGAGGAAGGTGCTGCATGACTAAGGCCGAACTCTACCAAAAAGCCTGTATGCTGCCGCTGCTGCCCGGGGTGTATATCATCCGGGACAAAAGCGACACCATCATTTATATCGGCAAGGCCAAGCGCCTGCGCATCCGGGTAAGCCAGTATTTCCGCGAGGGCGTGCCCCACGACAACAAGGTCAGCCAGATGATCGCCCATGCCTACGCCTTTGACGTCATCGTCTGCCAGAGCGAGTTCGAGGCGCTGGTGCTGGAAGCCAGCCAGATCAAGGCGCATACGCCCAAGTACAACATTCTGCTCAAGGATGACAAGGGTTACAGCTATATCCGCGTCACCCGGGAGGACTGGCCGCGCCTTTCCTTCACCCTGCAAAAGGAGGAGGACGGGGCAGAGTATATCGGCCCCTACACCTCCAGCTTTGCCGCGCGGCAGATGGCAGAAACGGCTATGGACGCTTTTTTGCTGCCGCGCTGCTCCAAACGCTTCCCGCAGGAGATCGGCAAAGGGCGCCCCTGCTTGAACGCCCATATCGGCAAGTGTATGGCGGTGTGCAGCGGAAAGATCAGCTGCGAGACCTACAATCAGGCGGTCAAAAACGCGGTACACCTTATCCGCTACGGCAAAAAGGATATCCTGAAAACCCTCAACGAGCGGATGCAGGAAGCTTCCGACCGGCTGGAATTTGAGACCGCCGCCCTTCTGCGGGATCAGATCAACGCCATCACCAAGCTGACGGCAGGGCAAAAGGTGGTGGTAGACCCGGACGTGGAGATGGACGTGGTGGCGCTTGCCGGTACACCGGACAGCGTGTGTGCGGCGGTGCTGCGCTTCCGGGAGGGACGGCTGACCGATAAGCGGGAGTTTCTGTTCCACGATACCTCGGATATCGACGCGGTGCGGGAGGAATTTCTGCCCCGGTACTATCTGGACGATGAACAAATTCCCAAGATCATCGCGGTGGACGCGCTGCCGCCGGACATGGACGCCTTGCAGCAGGCGCTGAACCAGAAGCGGGGCAGCGAGGTACAGCTGTATGTGCCCCAGCGGGGCGATAAAGCGCATCTGGTGGAGATGGCGCACACCAACGCGGTGGAGCGTCTGGCGCGGGAGAGCGGACGCTACGCCCGGGAGGAAAAGCTGCTGGACGAGCTGGCGCAAGTGCTGGGGCTTTCAAAGCCGCCCCGCGCCATCGAAAGCTACGATATCTCCAACTGGGGCGATGGCAGCAGTGTCTGCGGCATGGTCACCTTCAAGGACGGCAAGCCCTTCAAGGCAGGCTACCGCAAGTTCAAAATGAAGACCGTGGCGGGCACGGACGACTACGCTTCGCTGGCAGAGACCGTCTCCCGCCGGGCGGCAGAGTACGAAAAATACGCTGCACAGGCCGAAAACGGCCAGTCCAGCGGCAACTGGTTCGGGCAGAAGCCAGATCTTTTGCTGATGGACGGCGGCAGGGGACAGGTGAGCGCCGCAAAGGAAGCGCTGGCCGGTACGGCACTGGCAGATGTGCCGCTGTACGGCATGGTAAAGGATGACCACCACCGCACCCGCGCCATCGTGGACAGCGACGGGCGGGAAATTGCCATCAACATGAACCGCGGCACCTTTACCTTCATCACCGCCATTCAGGACGAGACTCATCGCTTTGCCAACGCCTACCGCAAGCAGCAGATGAAGCAGAAAAGCTACTCCTCCACCCTGACCGAGGTGCCGGGCGTAGGCCCTAAAACCGCCAAAGCCCTGCTGGCGCAGTTCAAGAGCGTGGGCGCAGTGAAGGATGCTACCCCCGACCAGCTGGAAAACACTCCCGGTGTGGGCAAACAGCTGGCGCAGACCATCTACGAGTATTTTCACGGGAAAGCATAAAAACACCCCCGGCATCTGTTTTCGTTCGGATGCCGGGGGTGTTCTGCGTTCAGGGGTCAATTGGTATAGGAGATGGAGAAATCGCCGGTGACAGAATCGAGGGAAATTTTACGAGAGGTATTTGCTTTGCCATTATGGATCGAGGTGCCCTTAAGCTCATTGGTGACGAGGGTATAGTCCGAGGCGCTGCCCTCCAAAGTCAAGTCGGTATCGCCGGTGATGACCGAGATGTTGACATCCCGAGCACCGGACAGCATACCGATCGTGCAGTCGCCCACGGCAATTTCGGCATCGAATTCCGGTGCGGTCAGATGGTCAATGCGACAGCCGCCCATGGCAAGATTGAAATCCGCATCCTTCACAGTCAGGCTGTCGGCAGAGACGCTCCCCATGGCAAGTTCCAGATCCAGTTCTTCCACAGAGAGCGTGCCAAGGTCAACGTCGCCCATGGCAAGATCAATGTCTACCTCATGCAGGATATTTTCCGGAGCTGTAATGGTGAGCACAGCACCGTCAACATCAGGGGGAGCGTAGTATTTCGGGATATGGTAGGAAAACTCTGCGGTTCCGTCTTTTTTGTTGGAATGGGTGAGGTACCGGGTTCTAAAGCCATCAAACTGTAGCGTGATATCAGAAACGTTTGGGTCAACAACAAAGAGAATGGTACCATAGTCCAACTTCAGCGATAGTTTATCGCTGACCATCTCAGCAGAGAGGGAGAAAGTCAAGCCGTCTGGAGTGGAAACAGGAACTGCGGGCTGCGTGGAGGCACTCTCGGCAGCTGTTTCCGCAGAGGAAGCAGGAATTTCCGAGGCAGGAGAGATGGACTCGACCGGCTGCACCGGGGTGGCTTTGGTATGCTGGAAGAAAAAGCAAAACAGCACCAGCACCGCCAGAACAGCCAGCCCGCCGCCCAGCACCATACGCCAGCGGGAATGCGCCTTGCGGGCAGGGGATGCCGGGGCGGCAGAGCTGTCTGCCGGGGGCTGCTCGTCCAGAATTTTGCGGGCGACCTCCTCGGGGCTGCCAAGCTCTGCAATGGCGCGGGCTTCGTTCTCTGGCCCGGCGGTATCCAGATAATCCTCGTAATAGCTCAAAGCGTCCTTGCGCTCGGCCTCCGGCAAGGGGGCCAGAAGCTGCTCCAGCGCAGCAAGAAATGCAGTACGGGTCATAAATCATTCCACCTCTCTGAAAAATGTGTCAATGGAAGAACGGTAACGGCTCCACTCCTGCGCGTAGGCGGCAAGCTGCGCCCGCCCGGCGGAGGTGATCTGATAATAGCGGCGGTTGCGGCCGTTAAAGGGTGCATCGTAGACCGTGAGCAGCTGGTCTTTCTGCAGCCGGCGCAGCACCGGGTACAGGGTGGATTCGCTCAGTTCCAGCGTGTGGGTGATCTGTTGGGTGATCTTGTAGCCGTAGGTACCTTCCGGCTCCTGCGCCACCACGGACAGCACAATGGCGTCCAGCAGCGCGGCACTGATGGGAAAACTCATGTGGGAACAGCCTCCTTTCGGCGTGGTCTGTTTCTATAATATTATATAGCATATAATATTGCACAAGTCAATAGGGAATTTACCCTCTCAGTCTCGCTGCGCTCGCCAGCTCCCCCGAAGGGGGAGCTTTACCGCACGGACTGGCAGATAACAAAAAAGCTCCCCCTTTCGGGGGAGCAGACTGAGAGGGTCGAACTTCTTAGTTTTCAGAAGAGATGTCCTGTCCGAAGTACTTTTCGCTCAGGGTCTTTAAGGTGCCGTCGGCGCGCAGCTCCTCAATGGCGGTGTTCAGCGCGTCCAGATAGGCGGTGTCCTCGCTCTTGAGCACCGGGATGGCCACATGGGAGGCTTCAGCGGTCTGTGCCACCAGCTTGAAGTCTGCGTCCGGGTGGACGTTCAGGTAGTCGTAGAAGGAAACATCTGCGTTCAGGGTGGCGTCAATGCGGCCGGCGGTCAGCAGCTGGATGGTCTCTTCCAGCGTGTCGATGCCCTGCACGGTAGCGCCGTAGCTCTCGGCAAGCTCCATGTAGGTGGAAGCCAGACTGTTGGCGGTGGTCTTGCCCTTCAGGTCCTCAAAGCTGGTAATGTCAGTATTGTCCTTGCGCACCGCCAGCGCAGTGTGGATGTAGCCGTAGGGAGTGGTGAAAGCGTAGGTCTTGGCGCGCTCCTCGGTCACTTCCACGCCGTTGCACACCATGTCGTAGCGGCCGGCATCCAGACCGGCAAACAGGCTGTCCCAGTCGCTCTCCACATACTCCGGCTCTACGCCCAGCTTTTCTGCAATGGCGCGGGATACCTCCACGTCATAGCCCACCAGCGTGTCGGAGGAATCATGGTAGCTCCACGGCTGCCATGCACCCTCCAGCGCTACCACCAGCTTGCCGCTCTTCTGGATGCTGTCCAGCTTGTTCAGCGGTGCGGAGCTGGCGGTGCTGGCGGCGGTGTCCTTGGAAGAGCAGCCGGTCAGACTGAGCACCCCGGCGGCGGCCATAACGCCCATCAGAGAAATAAAGGTTCTGCGTTTCATAAGTAAAAATTCCTTTCTGTCGTGAAAAATGCAAAAAGAGAAATGGTTTTATTCCGTATGGGCGATCCTACGCAGGAAAGCCCGGGTGCGCTCCTCCTTGGGGGATGCAAAGAACTGCTGAGAGGGTGCCTGCTCCACTACCACGCCGTTTTCCATGAACACGGTCTTGGAGGACACGTTGCGGGCAAAGCCCATCTCGTGGGTGACCACCAGCATGGTCATGCCCTCTTCGGCCAGCTGCCGCATTACGCTGAGCACTTCGCCGGTCAGCTCCGGGTCAAGGGCGCTGGTGGGCTCGTCAAAATAGATGATCTCCGGGTCGGCGGCAAGGGCGCGGGCGATGGCCACCCGCTGCTGCTGTCCGCCGGAAAGCTGGCGGGGGTAGTAGTCGGCACGGTCGGCAAGGCCTACCTTGGCAAGCATCTTCATGCCGATCTCATCTGCCTGCTCCTTGGGCAGCTTACGCGCTACGATGAGCCCTTCGGTCACATTCTGCAGGGCAGTCTTGTTGCGGAACAGGTTGTAATTCTGAAACACAAAGGCCGTCTTTTTGCGCAGCCGGGCAATGTCGGCGCGGCTGGCATGGGCAAGGTCGAAACTTTCGCCGTCAAACACCAGCTGCCCGGCATCGGCAGTTTCCAGAAAGTTCAGGCAGCGCAACAGGGTGGTCTTGCCGGAGCCGGACGGCCCCAGAATGGCCACCACATCGCCTTTTTCTACGGTCAGGTCTACCCCGCGCAGCACGGGCAGTTCGCTGGTGACCTTCCGCGCACCGGGGCGGTGGAAAAAGCCGGGTTTTGCATAGGTGCGGAAGGTTTTTTGCACATTGCGGATCTCAAGCATAGCCATAGATGCGCACCTCCCTTTTTACTGGAAGCCGCGGGCGTTGAGCTGACGTTCCAGCAGCGCCTGCAGCTTGGTGATGACGGTACAGAACAGCAGATACACCACAGCCACCTCACAGTAGATGGGCAGAAAGATGTAGGTGCGGGCGGCTACCCGCTGCCCGGCCATGAACAGCTCTGCCACCGTGATATTGGACGCCAGCGAGGTGTCCTTGATCATGCCGATGAGGGAGTTGGACAGTGCAGGCACGGCGGTGCGCAGTGCCTGCGGCAGCACGATGCGGCGCATGATCTGCCACCAGCTCATGCCCACGCAGTACCCGGCCTCCAGCTGCCCCTGCGGCACGCTTTCCAGCGCACCACGCATGGTTTCGGCGCAGTAGGCACCCTCGTTGAAGGCAAAGGCGATGACTGCCGCCGGAAAGGCGTTCAGCATGATGCCCACGCTGGGCAGGCCGTAAAAGATGATGAACAGCTGCACCAGCAGCGGCGTGCCCCGGATGACCCAGATGTAGAACCGGGCGATCTGCCGCAGCACCGGCACGTTGGCGTACTGCACCAGCGCCACCGCCACCGCGATGATTATGGCAAAAAAGAAGGAGAGAAGGGTCAGCGGAATGGTCATGGTCAGGCCTGCCGTCAGGATACGGGGCAGCGCTTCCACCAGTACACTGACCGTGCGGTTGGATAAAAGTGCTTCAAACATCGGTTTTTCCTCAAAGCTTAAAAATACGCGCTCCGGCAAGGCTCTTGCCGGCTAAAGCAGTATATACCTTAAAGTAGGGTTTAAGTCAAGAGACTGAGTCACCAATCCCTACAAAACCTACCAGAATACTATAATAGCATGAAATGCCCCGCAGCGCAAACGGTTTGCACAAAACGTGTGATGTGCCCGAAAAATTGCATAAACTTGTTAAATATTTGTGCAATGCGGCAGAAGCTTGACGCTGTGGACGCTTTCGTGTACAATGGTCATAGTAGTGCGCAGGCGCGGGGCAACGGCCCGGCGCGGCGCAAATCCACCGGCAGGGGGCTTTCCCTCTGTCCGGTGCAGACACGGAGGATACGAACGTGAAAAAGTTTAGTATTGGTGTTCTGGGTGCAGGTACCTGGGGCATGGCTCTGGCACGGATGCTGACCGTCAGCGGCAACGATGTGCAGGTGTGGTCGGCCATTGAGGCCGAGGTGGACAACCTTTCCACCACCCGGGTACACCCCAATCTGCCGGGGATGGTCATCCCGCAGGAGCTGCGTTTTACCAAAAGCATAGAGGAAGTGTGCACCGGCAAGGATGTGCTGCTGTTTGCAGTGCCGTCGGTGTTCGTGCGCGCCACGGCGGCCAAGGCGCGGCCCTATATCCGCTCCGGCCAGATCATCGTGGACGTGGCAAAGGGCATTGAGCCTGATACCTTATATACCATGACCGAGATCCTTGCCGACGAGCTGAGCCACGAGAACGGCCCCCGCGCGGTGCGTCTGGTGGCGCTCAGCGGCCCCACCCACGCCGAGGAGGTGGCACTGGATCTGCCTACCACCATCGTTTCCGCCAGCCCGGATCTGGAGGCTGCCGAGGTGGTGCAGGAGGTGTTCAGCAACACCTGTATGCGCGTGTACACCAACACTGATATCAAGGGCGTGGAGCTGAGCGGTGCTATGAAGAATGTCATTGCGCTGGGCGTTGGCATCTCCACCGGCCTTGGCTACGGCGATAACGCCCGCGCCGCCCTGATCACCCGCGGCATTGCCGAGATCGCCCGGCTGGGCGTGGCGATGGGCTGCAATGTCCAGACCTTTGCGGGTCTGGCCGGTATCGGCGATTTGATCGTTACCGCCACCAGTATGCACAGCCGCAACAACCGCGCTGGTATCCTGATCGGCAAGGGCGAAAGCCCGGAGCAGGCTGTGAAGGAGGTCGGCATGGTAGTGGAGGGCATCAACGCCCTGCCCGCCGCTATGGAGCTGGCCGAGAAGTACCATGTGGAAATGCCCATCGCCCAGACGGTGAACGCCATCGTCAAGGAGGGCATGAGCGCCAGCGACGCGCTGCGCAACCTGATGTCCCGCGACCGCAAGAGCGAGATGCCGCAGGGCTATGAGAGCGTGTGAACCTGAATAAGTAGAAAGGGTACTCCTGAAATGCCATGGCATTTCAGGAGTACCCTTTTCTGTTTGGGGGGAGCGGCGGGAAGTGCAGCAAAATTATTAAAACTTTTTACAGAAAACAGACACAAAAGGGTAGAAGGTCGGCAAACTTTCTGCTATACTGAAAACGATAGAATTTTTGGCCAGTGCAGCCGGAACAGGGCGGCGGGCACTGGCACTGCAAGAAGGAGGAATGAGAGATGCCCTCTACCTACGCACACCGCCGCTTTGGCGCAAATGTGCTGGACCATCTGCCCGCATCGCTGCGGGAAAAGCTGGAGGCGCACCGGGAACTGTACGATATCGGCCTGCACGGGCCGGATCTGCTGTTCTATTACCATGCGGAAAAGTCCACCCCGGTCGCCGCGCTGGGCAATGCCATGCACGACGAGCAGGGCAGAACGTTCTTTGACCGGGCACGGCGGGTGGTGCACGAGGAAGCCGACCGCGAGGCTGCGCTGGCCTACGCGCTGGGCTTTGTGTGCCATTTTGCGCTGGACAGCACCTGCCACCCCTTTGTGGAGCAGTTTACCCGGGAGAGCGGTGTGACCCACTGCGAGATCGAGACCGAGTTCGACAATATGCTGCTGCGCCGGGACGGCTATGACCCGCTGACCTTCTTTACCGCCAGCCATATCCACCCCAGCGCGGCAAACGCCCGGGTCATTGCGCCGTTTTACAGGGATATTTCGGAGCAGACCGCGCTGGAAGCCCTGAAGGGGATGATCCTGGTGCATAAGGTGCTGCAGGCCTCAAACCCGGTCAAGCGCTGGGTGGTGCTGACCGGCATGAAGGTGCTGGGCAAGTACGATGGGATGCACGGCCTTGTGGCAAACCCGCAGCCGAACCCGCAGTGCACCGAGAGCAACCGCAAGCTGGATGCGCTGTACGCCAAGGCTTTGCCGCTGGCAGAGCGGCTGATCTTAGAGTATGTGGCAAAGCTGGACACGGACGAGCCACTGGATGCCGCCTACGACCACACCTTTGGGGAATTTTAAAAACTCCGCCGTCCGGCGGTGCAAGGGGAAAAGGGAAAATACGATGAAAACTGAAAAATTCAAGGTGACACCGCTGGAGCGGGCATGGATCTTATACGATGTGGGCAACTCGGCCTTTGTGCTGATGATCGCCACGCTGGTGCCCATCTTCTTCAATGCGCTGGCCGAGGCCGGCGGCGTGAGCAAGGTAGACTATCTGGCCTACTGGGGCTATGCAAGCTCTATTGTTACGGTGGTCACCGCCATTCTGGGCCCCATTCTGGGCACGCTGGCCGATACCAAGGGCTTTAAAAAGCCCATCTTCATGCTCTGCCTCTTTGTGGGCGTCATTGGCTGCTGCGCTATGGGTCTGGCGGGCACATGGCTGGCCTTTCTGGTCATTTTTATCATTGCCAAGATCGGCTACTCCGGCAGTCTGGTGTTCTACGACTCCATGCTGGGCGATGTGACCACCCCGGAGCGGATGGACATGGTGTCCTCCCGCGGGTACGCATGGGGCTATATCGGCAGCTGCGTGCCCTTTGTGGTCTGTCTGGCGCTGGTGCTGGGCAGCAGTGCGGTGGGGCTTAGTCAGATGACCGCGCTGTCCATCGCGCTGGTCATTACCGCCGTATGGTGGCTGGTGGTCACCCTGCCGCTGCTGAAAAAATACCGCCAGATCAACTATGTGGAGGTGGAGCAGCACGCCATCCGCCAGAGCTTTGTGCGCATCGGGCAGACCTTGAAGCATCTGCCGCAGGACAAACAGGTGTTCTGGTTTTTGCTGGCCTTCTTCTGCTACATCGACGGCGTGTATACCATCATTGATATGGCTACCGCCTACGGCACGGCACTGGGACTGGACACCACCGGTCTGCTGCTGGCGCTGCTGGTCACCCAGATCGTGGCTTTCCCCTCGGCGCTGATCTTCGGCCGCCTGAGCCAGAAATATGAATCCAAGACCCTGATCCCGGTGTGCATCGCGGCCTATACCGGCATTGCCGTCTTTGCCTTCTTCCTGAAGAGTCAGTGGCAGTTCTGGGTGCTGGCCGTGGTGGTTGGTATGTTCCAGGGCGGTGTGCAGGCACTGAGCCGCAGCCACTTTGCCAAGATCATCCCGCAGGAAAAATCCGGCGAATACTTTGGCCTGTTCGACATCTGCGGCAAGGGAGCCTCCTTCCTTGGCACCATGATCGTCAGCGTGGGCAGCCAGCTGACCGGCAGCGCCAACGTGGGTGTGGGCTCCATTGCCATCCTGTTCGTCATCGGCTTTGTGCTGTTCGGCATCTCCACCCGGACAGAGGAGACAAAGCAGGTCTGACCAACTTTATGAACAAAACCGAAGCCCGGAGCGTCCGCAGACGCTCCGGGCTTCGGTTTTGTTTGCTTTGTCTGCAGAAGGAGCCGCTGTACAAAATGCTGTCGGGCGGGGGCGGCACGGGTGAAATTATCATGCAAAAAATACATCCTTGAAAAAAGTGGAATTAACCTATTGACAAACTAGGTAGAACGGGATATAATGCAAACATCCAATCCACCAGTCTTGTAGGAAAATGAAACAGAGGTTCCCCGGCGGGTGGTACATAGAGGGATGGAAAAGTTTTACCGGAAGGAGGGCACAAAGATGAAGCTGATCTGGAAAGAACTGCTGCACGCAAATTATCGCTGTGGGCGAATGCATACCAACCGGGCGCAGGCATCGGATGTGTATTGTATGTTGCCCTCGGCTGTGCGAATGTACACCCGAATGTGACAGCAGCAGCTCCGGTGGACCACACTGCCCGGTGCGCCTTTGAAAACGCATCGGGATTTTTTGTACACAGCAATAATACTTTTGGTATATAAAGAGAGGTAAATAACAATGTCTGAATATAAATTTGAGACCCTGCAGCTTCATGTCGGTCAGGAGCAGGCCGACCCCGCCACCGATGCCCGTGCAGTACCCATCTACCAGACCACGTCTTATGTGTTCCGCAACAGCCAGCACGCCGCAGACCGCTTCGGTCTGGCCGATGCAGGCAATATCTACGGCCGTCTGACCAACTCCACGCAGGATGTGTTTGAAAAGCGCATCGCAGCGCTGGAGGGCGGCGTGGCAGCACTGGCTACCGCTTCCGGTGCAGCTGCCATCACCTACACCATTCAGGCACTGGCACAGGCCGGCGACCACATCGTGGCACAAAAGACCATCTACGGCGGCAGCTACAACCTGCTGGCCCACACTCTGACCCAGTTCGGCGTCAACACCACCTTCGTGGATGCCCACGACCTTGCACAGGTGGAGGCCGCCATCCAGCCCAACACCAAGGCTGTCTATCTGGAGACGCTGGGCAACCCCAACAGCGACATCCCGGATATCGACGCCATTGCCGCTATCGCCCACAAGCATGGTCTGCCGCTGGTCATTGACAACACCTTCGGCACCCCGTACCTCATCCGTCCCATCGAGCACGGCGCAGACATCGTGGTGCACTCTGCCACCAAGTTCATCGGCGGCCACGGCACCACGCTGGGCGGCATCATCGCGGACAGCGGCAACTTCGACTGGAAGGCCAGCGGCCGTTACCCCAACATTGCCGCCCCGAACCCCAGCTACCACGGCGTCTCCTTTGCGGATGCCGCAGGCCCTGCCGCCTTTGTTACCTACATCCGCGCCATCCTGCTGCGTGATACCGGCGCTACCATCTCTCCCTTCAACGCATTCCTGCTGCTGCAGGGCACCGAGACCCTGAGCCTGCGCATTGAGCGTCATGTGGAGAACACCAAAAAGGTGGTGGAGTTCCTTGCCAACCACCCGCAGGTGGAAAAGGTGAACCATCCCTCGCTGCCGGATCACCCGGATCACGCCCTGTACCAGAAGTATTTCCCCAACGGCGGCGCGTCCATCTTTACCTTTAACATCAAGGGCGGCCGCGAGGAGGCCTTTACCTTCATCGACAACCTGAAGATCTTCTCTCTGCTGGCCAATGTGGCGGACGTAAAGAGCCTTGTCATCCACCCGGCCTCCACCACCCACAGCCAGCTGACCGATGCCGAGCTGGCCGAGCAGCAGATCTATCAGAACACCATCCGCCTGTCCATCGGCACCGAGCATATTGATGATATCCTTGCCGATCTGGAAGCAGGCTTCGCAGCCGTCCGCGGCAAGTAAGCAGCGATTCTCTTTCCCGCAAAGGGAATGTGATCTTCCTTTTATTCCTGTCCTAGTCTCCATAAGTGTGCGACAAGACCCCCGGCTGCCCGCCGGGGGTCTTGTCATCATTAAAAAAGTGGTTCAGAAACGCTTGTGGGCGTTTCTGAACCACAAATTATACTGCCGTTTTTTCGATTAGCGGCCAATCAGCAGGTCGCGGCGGCAGCGCAGACCCACAGAGAGGGTAGCATTGCTGCCCAAGTGCCGCAGGGTGACGCGGGTGCCGGACTTCTGTCCCTCGCACAGCAGCGAGAGGTTCAGGGTGGTGGTGTTCTTCTCGGTCACCAGCACCAGCGTTTTTATGCCGCTTGCCTGCAGGGCCTGCATATCCTCGATGGTGGTGCGGAAGGTGGCCACCTCGGCGGGGACGTCCAGCGTCAGCACGCCGTCCTTCTGGCGGGCGGTGTACAGCAGCTGTTTGCCCAGCAGACCCTTGACGGTGTAGCGCGCCTCGGCCTTTGCGGTGTCGGCCAGCTCGTCGCCGGAGATCAGCATAATGTTGCCCTGAATGGGGTTGCCCTCCGGGGCACCGTAGCCGCCGTAGCTGGGATCTTTTTCGCCCACGGCAACATCACCGCTGTGCAGTGCAATGTCGCCCTGCACCATCTGCTCCTGCGGGGGCAGATAGCCCTCCACGCAGGTAGAATCCACCTCGGCGGCAAAAGCGCCCACGCTCAGCATGGCGGCGGCACACACCGCCACAGCAGCACAGCTCAGGGTACGGACAAACTTTTTGTTCAGCAGCTTCATAGGAAAAATACCTCCTGAAAACGGCAGCCGCAGGGACTGCCTTGTTTTTTTTGCATCATAATTGTTTTTTAAACCATGGTTCAGCTGCGGCGCATCCACAATGGAAAACCGCCGTATCTGCTTTGTAAACGGATACGGCGGCCGGATTATTGCAAATAATTCAAAAATTTTTATTTTCAGGGATTTTCTGGTTTGTTTTCGGTGTCATCGCGGTTGAGGATATCCATGAACTCCTCGCCGGTGATGGTCTCCTTCTGGTACAGGTACTGTGCCAGCTCGTCCAGCTTTGCGCGGTTCTCGGTCAGGATGCGGATGGCCTTTTCGTGCTGGGTCTTGACCAGCTCTACCACCTTCCGGTCAATCTCGCACTGGGTCTGGGCACTGCAGGCCAGCGAGGTATCACCGCCCAGATACTGGTTGTTTACGGTTTCCAGCGCCACCATGTCAAATTCATCGCTCATTCCGTAGCGGGTCAGCATGGCGCGGGCAAGCTTGGTGGCCTGCTCGATATCATTGGACGCGCCGGTGGTGATGGAGTTGAAGGCCACCTCCTCGGCGGCGCGGCCGCCGGTCAGGGTGGCGATCTTATTTTCCAGCTCGGCCTTGTTCATCAGGTAGTGGTTGCCCTCGTCCACCTGCATGGTGTAGCCCAGTGCACCGGAGGTGCGGGGGATGATGGTGATCTTCTGCACAGGAGCAGAGTTGGACTGCTTGGCTGCCACAAGGGCATGGCCGATCTCATGGTAGGCTACGATGCACTTTTCGTGGTCGGTCAGGATGGAGTTCTTCTTCTGGTAGCCGGCAATGACCACCTCGATGCTCTCCTCAAGGTCGGCCTGCGTCACGCTCTTGCGGCCCGCCCGCACGGCACGCAGGGCGGCTTCGTTTACAATGTTGGCCAGCTCTGCGCCGGAGGCACCGGAGGCCATGCGTGCCACGGTGTTGAAGTCCACACCCGGGGCGATCTTCACCTTTTTGGCGTGTACCTTCAAGATCTCCTCGCGGCCCTTCAAATCGGGCAGCTCCACGGGCACACGGCGGTCGAACCGGCCGGGACGGGTCAGGGCAGGGTCAAGGGAATCCGGGCGGTTGGTGGCTGCCAGAATGATGACGCCGGTGTTGCCCTCAAAGCCGTCCATCTCGGTAAGCAGCTGGTTCAGGGTCTGCTCGCGCTCATCGTTGCCGCCAAACTGACCGCTGTTGCGCTTTTGACCAATGGCGTCGATCTCATCAATGAATACGATGCAGGGTGCTTTTTCTTTGGCCTGCTTGAACAGGTCGCGCACCTTGGAGGCACCCATGCCCACGAACATCTCCACGAACTCCGAGCCGGAGATGGAGAAGAAGGGCACGTTGGATTCGCCTGCCACGGCCTTGGCTAACATGGTCTTGCCGGTGCCCGGAGGGCCCACCAGCAGGATGCCCTTGGGCATGGAAGCACCAATCTCCTCGTACTTTTTGGGGTCATGCAGATAATTGACGATCTCCTGCAGGTTCTCCTTGGCCTCGTCCTCACCGGCCACATCCGCAAAGCGGATGCCGTGGGTGGACTGCACATACACCTTTGCGTTGGATTTGCCCGCGCCGCCGAACATCATGGAACCCGGGCCGCCGCCTGCTTTTTCCATCAGCTTTTTGTTCATCTGGTTGCCGATGAAGCTGAACAGCAGGATGGGCAGCACGAACCACAGCAAAAAGCTGAGCACCGGCGAGCCCTGCTCCACGATCTCACTGGAGAACTGCGCGCCCGCATCGTACAGACGCTCGGTCAGGCCGGGGTCGTTCATCAGGCCGGTCTTGTAGATCTGCTTGTTGTCCTTATCCGTAAAAATGATCTGGTTGGACTGGATATCTACCTTGCCGATGTTCTCCTGCTCGGTCATGCTCATAAAGGTGCCGTAGTCTACCTCCTGCACCTGACGCTCGGCCAGCCACGGCATGACCACAAGGTTGATGACCAGCAGCACCAGCAGCACGATGGCATAGTAGATAGCCAACGGCTTTTTGGATGGCTTGACTTCTTTCATGGGAACTTTCCTCCTTCTATTATAAAGTGGGTTTCCACCCGTTTGCTGCGTCCAGTATACCACACCTTGCCGCCCGGCAACAGCGCAGCGAGGGCAACTTTGCAAAAACTTAGCAGTTTCTTAACAAAGAGGGCTAAAGCCGCTCAGTTACCATATTATAGGTGCGCAAAGGGCTAGCCGGATGAGGGGGCAGGGGAGCAACGACCTCAATTTTGCATGATTTACCCCATGGTATTGTGAAATGCTTTCATCTTTATCCTGAACGAAACTTCTTGACACTTTCTGGCAGGCGTGCTAAAATTATCTCACTTTCAACAAAGCGCAAATGCGTTGACGGGGATAAAACGATCTTTCTTCTGCGTGCAGAGAGCCGCCGGGTGGTGCAAGGCGGGTGCAGAGAACTTCGGATACTGGCCCCTGAGCGGCAGAACTGAACGGACAAGTAGGTTCTGACGGACGCCCACCGTTACAGGGGCAGCGATTCGCCGTTTTGGCCGATCGTGCAAAGTGGCTGTACCTGACCGTGCAGCAAGGAGAGTGGTACCACGGGTGCCCTGTAAAAGCAATTTACAGGCTCTCGTCTCTCAAGGTTTTCGCCTTGAAAGACGGGAGCCTTTTTGTATGCGGATACCCCTTCAGGCATCGCTACGCGATGCCAGATTCCCCCTTTTGTCACCTACGGTGACATCTTCCCCCGGAGCGGGGGAAGTCGGCCCTCTCGGGGACGCCTTTGGGCAATACCGCAAACGTTACCGCATTCCGGAAAGCCGTCCCCTTGGGGAAGGTGGATGCGAGTGAAACGAGCAGACGGAAGGGGTGCATTTTTATGCACCACAACATCAGGAGGACAACAGGATGATGGACGCTACCAAGTACGCACCGGGGTACTACCCGGTACCCGCCGGTTATGACAGCTGGGTAAAAAAGGACCATATTGAAAAGGCTCCCGCATGGTGCAGCGTGGATCTGCGGGACGGCAATCAGGCACTGATCGTGCCCATGAGCCTTGCAGAAAAGCTGGAGTTCTTCCAGATGCTGGTGAAGATCGGCTTCAAGGAGATCGAGGTGGGCTTCCCCGCCGCCAGCGAGACCGAGTACGAGTTCCTGCGCACCCTGATCGAAAAGGACATGATCCCCGCCGACGTTACCGTGCAGGTGCTGACCCAGTGCCGCGACCACATCATCCGCCGCACCTTCGAGGCAGTCAAGGGTGCACCCCGGGCGGTGATCCACTTCTACAACTCCACCTCCGTGGCACAGCGGGAGCAGGTATTCCACAAGTCCAAGGAGGAGATCAAGCAGATCGCCGTGGACGGCGCAAAGCTGGTCAAGCAGCTCAGTGAGGAATACGAGGGCAACTTCCTGTTTGAGTACAGTCCCGAAAGCTTTACCGGCACCGAGGTAGATTACGCCGTAGAGGTGTGCAACGCCGTGCTGGATATCATGCAGCCCACCCCGGAGCGCCCCATGATCATCAACCTGCCGGTGACCGTGGAGATGAGCATGCCCCATGTGTACGCCAACCAGATCGAGTATTGCGACAAGCACCTGAAGTACCGCGACAGCGTGATCATCTCCACCCACCCCCACAACGACCGCGGCACCGGCGTAGCCTGCGCAGAGTTGGCAGTGCTGGCGGGCGCACAGCGCGTGGAGTGCTGCTTGTTCGGCAACGGCGAGCGTACCGGCAATGTGGACGCCGTAACGCTGGCGATGAATATGTACAGCCACGGCGTAGACCCCAAGCTGGACTTCTCGGATATGCCTGCCATCTGCGCCACCTACGAGCGGGTGACCCGGATGCACATCTACGAGCGCACCCCCTACGCCGGACAGCTGGTGTTTGCCGCCTTCTCCGGCAGCCATCAGGACGCCATTGCCAAGGGCATGGCGTACCGCAAGCAGACCGGCGAGCACCGCTGGACCTGCCCCTACATCCCGGTGGACCCCCACGACATCGGCCGCACCTACGACGCCGACGTCATCCGCATCAACAGCCAGAGCGGCAAGGGCGGCATCGGCTTTGTGCTGGAGCAGAACTACGGCTACAACCTGCCCCCCAAGATGCGGGAGGCGCTGGGCTACAAGGTCAAGAGCGTGTCCGACCACAGCCACAAGGAGTTGAGCGCCGCCGAGGTGCTGCACATCTTCGAGGATACCTACCTCAACCGTGCAAAGCCGCTGAACGTGGTGGAAGCCCACTTTGCACAGGTGAACGGCATTACCGCCACGGTCACGCTGGAGCTGAACGGCCAGCGCAAGGTGGTCACCTCGGTGGGCAATGGCCGTCTGGATGCCGTAGCCAACGCCATCCAGAGCGCCACCGGCATGGACTTCCATCTGGAAAACTACTCGGAGCACAGTCTGGACGAGGGCTCCACCTCCCGCGCAGCCTCCTATGTGGGGCTTGTCTGGGGCGATAACACAGTCACATGGGGTGCCGGTACCGACACCGACATCATCGTGGCCGGTATCCGCGCCCTTGTCAGCGCGATCAATAATCGATAAAAAAGGAGAAAACTACCATGGGAATGACCCTGACGCAGAAGATCCTTGCCGCACACGCCGGACTGCCGGAGGTCAAGGCAGGCCAGCTCATCAACGCAAAGTTGGACATTGTGCTGGGCAACGATATCACCACCCCGGTGGCCATCAACGAGTTTGAGCGCGCCGGTTTCGACCGTGTGTTTGATAAAGAGCATATCGCTATCGTGCTGGACCACTTTGTACCCAACAAGGATATCAAGAGCGCTACCCAGTCCAAGCAGTGCCGGGAGTTTGCCAATAAGTACGATATCCTCAACTTCTACGATGTAGGCCAGATGGGCATCGAGCACGCGCTGCTGCCGGAAAAAGGCATCGTCACCGCCGGTGACTGCGTGATCGGCGCGGACAGCCACACATGTACCTACGGTGCGCTGGGTGCCTTCTCCACCGGCGTAGGCTCTACCGATATGGCCGCAGGCATGGCCACCGGCATGGCATGGTTCAAGGTGCCCTCTGCCATCAAGTTCGTGCTTACCGGCAAATTCAATCCCCGGGTGTCCGGCAAGGACCTGATCCTACACATCATCGGCATGATCGGTGTGGACGGTGCACTGTATAAGTCTATGGAGTTCACCGGCCCGGGCGTGGCAGGGCTTACCATGGACGACCGCCTGTGCATCTGCAATATGGCGATTGAGGCCGGTGCCAAGAACGGCATCTTCCCGGTGGATGAGGTGACCAAGGCTTATCTTGCAGGCCGCAGCCAGCGCCCGCCGGTGTTCTACGAGGCCGACCCCGATGCTGTGTACGAAAAGACCATCGAGATCGATCTCGGCGCACTGGAACCCACCGTCAGCTACCCCCATCTGCCTGAGAACACCCATGTTGCCAGCGAGGGCAAGGACATCAAGATCGATCAGGTGGTCATCGGCAGCTGCACCAACGGCCGCTTAGAGGACATGGAAGCCGCCTACAACATCCTCAAGGGCAAGCACATCGCCAAGGGCGTGCGCGGCATCATCATCCCCGCTACCATGGCTGTTTATAAGGAATGCATCCTGCGTGGCTGGACCACCGCCTTTATCGATGCGGGCTGCATTGTATCCACCCCCACCTGCGGCCCCTGTCTGGGCGGCTACATGGGCATTCTGGCAGCGGGCGAGCGCTGCGTTTCCACCACCAACCGCAACTTTGTGGGACGCATGGGTCATGTGGACAGCGAGGTCTATCTGGCCTCTCCCGCCACCGCCGCCGCCAGCGCCCTGACCGGCTATATCACCGACCCGCGCACGGTCTGACCCGAAAGGAGCATGAGCATGAACGCAAGAGGTTCTGTTTTCAAATACCCGGATAACGTGGATACCGACGTTATCATCCCGGCACGCCACCTGAACACGCAGGACGCCAAGGAACTTGCCAGCCACTGCATGGAGGATATCGACAAGGACTTTGTGAACCGGGTGCAGCCCGGCGATATCATGGTGGGCGGCTGGAACTTTGGCTGCGGCTCCTCCCGCGAGCACGCACCCCTGTGCATCAAGACTGCCGGTATCGCGGTGGTCATCGCCAAGAGCTTTGCCCGCATCTTCTACCGCAACAGCATCAACATTGGTCTGCCCATCATGGAGTGCCCGGAGGCTGTGGACGCCATCGAGGCAGGGGACACCGTTCGGGTAGACTTTGACACCGGCGTCATCACCGACGAGACCAACGGCAAGGTGTTCCACGCCGAGCCCTTCCCGCCCTTTATCCAGAACATCATCTCCGCCGGCGGCCTGATGAAGGCCATTCAGAAATAAGCCCCATCCCCATCCGTGAAAATGTGTTTGGAGCATAAAAGGAGTACCTCATGGAAAAAAATATTGCTGTCATCTGGGGCGATTGCTCCAGCCCGGAGATCGTAAAGCAGACCCTCCGGGTGCTGGATAAGGTGGCCGAAAAGTACGGCCATACCTTCCACTACACCGCTGCCGCCATGGGCGGCGAAGCCATTGATAAATACGGCGACCCGCTGCCCCAGCACGAGCTGGACAAGTGCCTTGCCGCCGACAGCGTGCTGCTGGGCGCGGTAGGCGGTCCCAAGTGGGAGGGGCTGCCCGGAGAACAGCGGCCGGAAAAGGGTCTGCTGCGGCTGCGCGCCGGGATGGGGCTGTACGCCAACAACCGTCCTGCTAAGATCTGGCCGCAGCTGGCACCTGCCAGCCCCTTAAAGCCCGAGATCGTGGCACAGGGCATTGACTTTATCATCGTGCGGGAGCTGATCGGCGGCGTGTACTTCGGCAATCACGAGACCCACACGCTGGAAAACGGCGAAAAGCAGGCTGTGGACACCATGCCCTATGCAGAGCACGAGATCGAGCGCATTGGCCGCATCGGCTTCGAGACCGCCCGCAAGCGCCGCAAAAAGCTGTGCTGCGTGGATAAGGCCAATGTGCTGGACACCAGCCGCCTGTGGCGCACCGTGATGCACCGGCTGCAGGCCGAGTACCCGGATGTGGAGTACAGCGAGATGTTCGTGGACAACTGCGCCATGCAGATCGTGAAGAACCCCGCGCAGTTCGACGTGATTGTCACCGAGAATATGTTCGGCGATATCCTGTCGGACGAGGCTTCCATGATCACCGGTTCCATCGGCATGATCCCGTCCTCCAGTCTTGGCGACGGCACCCGGGGCCTGTATGAGCCCATCCACGGCTCCGCCCCGGACATTGCAGGCAAGGACATCGTAAACCCCACTGCCTGTATCCTGTCCGCCGCTATGATGCTGCGGTACTCTTTTGGCATGGCAGAGGAAGCCGATGCCATTGAGAACGCTGTGAGCCGTGTGTTGGATAAGGGTCTGCGCACCGCCGATAACATGAGCGATGGCTGCACCTGCCTTGGCTGCACCGCCATGGGTGATGCCATTCTGGCAGAGATTTAAGCCGTAGCGCGGGACGATTTGAAATGCGCTCCGCTTTGCTCTGCGCATAGTTCAAGGAAAAATTATTTATAATTTCGGAATACCGGAGCGTCTGCGGACGCTCCGGTATTCTATTTTCACGGGAGGGGTCGTAAAGGTACGCGGCGGTGCTGAACCTTCTCATGAAAAAAGGGATTCTGAAAAGCCCGCAGGCTTTTCAGAATCCCTAATAAAAATACTGACTCTTCTGAGAATGTGCAGAGCGAAGCGGAGCACATTATAAATAAGTCCGCTTACAGCATCTTGGAGAGGAAGGCTTTCAGGCGGGGGTGCTTGGGGTTGGTGAACAGCTCCTGCGGCGGCTCATCCTCCTGAATTTTGCCACCGTCAATGAAGATGACCCGGTTGGACACCTCGCGGGCAAAGCCCATTTCGTGGGTGACCACCAGCATGGTGATGCCGGTGTGTGCCAGCTCCTTCATTAGTTCCAGTACCTCGCCCACCATCTCGGGGTCAAGGGCGCTGGTGGGCTCATCGAACAGGATCACGTCCGGATCCATTGCCAGCGCGCGGGCAATGGCGATGCGCTGCTGCTGGCCGCCGGAGAGGCTCTTGGGGTAGGCGTTGGCCTTGTCGGCCAGACCCACGCGAGCCAGCAGCTCGTCTGCGCGGGCAGAGATGGCTTCCTTGTCCTTCAGCTTCAGCAGGCTGGGTGCCAGCTCAAGGTTCTTTTTCACGGTCAGGTGGGGGAACAGGTTGAAGTGCTGGAACACCATGCCCATCTTCTGGCGCACGGCGTCAATGTGTGCTTCGTCCACCTCGACGCCCTCAAACTTGATAGAGCCGGAGGAAGGGGTCTCCAGCCGGTTCAGGCAGCGCAGAAAGGTGGACTTGCCGCAGCCGGAAGGGCCGATCAGGCACACCACATCGCCGCGGTAGATATCAAGGTCGATGCCCTTCAGCACGTCCAGCGTAGGGTCGGCCTTTTTTGCGCCGCGCTTCTTTACGCCGCCATAGGTCTTGGTCAGGCCGCGTACTTCCAAAATCTTATCGGTCACTTTGTGCCAGCCTCCTCTCAAACTTGCCCAGCAGCCATGTAAACAGCATAACAAGGATCAGGTAGATCAGTGCAACGCCCAGCAGGGGGAACATGGCTTCGTAGGTACGGTTCATAATGCCCTGTGCAGCATACAGCAGCTCCTTGCCGCCGATGGTGGTGATCAGGGAGGTATCCTTGAGCAGGATGATAAACTCGTTGCCCAGTGCAGGCAGCACCGCACGGATGGCCTGCGGGATGATGATGACCACCATGGTGGTCATGTAGTTCAGGCCAAGGCTGCGCCCGGCTTCCATCTGGCCGGGGTCCACAGCCATCAGGCCACCGCGGATGATCTCGGATACATACGCGCCGGAATTGATGCCCAAGGTCAGTGCACCCACCATAGTAAAGTTGCGGCTGTTGGCAAAAATGACCATGCTCATGATCAGCAGCTGCACCATCATAGGCGTGCCGCGGATGATGGTGGTGTACACCTGACACACCGCGTTAAAAAAGCCCAGCACCGCATTTTTGTGGCCGGGGCGCTGCTGGTCGTGGGTCACGCGCACCAGCGCCACCACGCTGCCCAGCACTACGCCCAGCGCCAGCGCCAGTGCGGTGACCAGCAGGGTGGTGCCCACACCGTTGATGTACTGCATCCAGCGGTCCTTCAGCAGAAAGGCCTGATAAAATTTAAAAAAGAAATCCTGTCCAAAGCTTAGCTTTGTGCCGCTGTTGAGCAGCTCTTTGAGCAGTTCGTATTGCGCAGCCATTCACATCCTCACTTTCTGTTTGTCAATAAATTGTAACCACTTTTTTCTAAAAAAAGAGGTGCCCCGGAGCGGGGCGCCTCCTTGGGTACGGAAATGGTACAGGGCACGCAGCTTAGTTTGCGTTGATGTACTTGTCCACGATGGCCTGCAGAGTGCCGTCAGCCTTCAGCTCCTCCAGAGCCTTGTTGACAGCGTCCTCCAGTGCAGAACCCTTTGCCATGCCGATGGCGTAATCTTCCTCGGCGTAGCTGGTATCCAGCACCTTCAGGCCGGGGTTGGCGGCAACGTACTCCGTAGCGGGAGCGTTGTCGATGACCACTGCATCCACCTGACCGTTGTTCAGTGCCTGCACGGCGGTCAGGCCGCTGTCGTAGGCCACAACAGAGTCCTCGCCGAAGTCATCGGAGCAGTAGATGTAGCCGGTGGTGCCGCGCTGGGTACCGATCTTCTTGCCGGCCAGATCATCGGGAGAAGCAATGTCGGAATCGTTCGGAACAATGATGGACTGGATGCCGGTGGCGTAGCTGTCAGAGAAGTCCATCACAGCCTTGCGCTCGTCGGTCACGGTAACGCCAGCCATCACGATGTCGGCCTTGCCCTGCTGCACGCTGAGCAGTGCGGCGTCAAAGTCCATGTCATCGATCTGCAGCTCCAGACCCAGCTTCTCAGCAATGGCCTTGGCGGTGTCCACATCGATGCCCTCGAGCTCACCGGAGTCGGTGGTCATCTCGTACGGGGGGAAGGTGGCGTTGGTAGCCATGGTCAGCTTACCAGCCTCCACGGTGGTCAGTTCAGCAGCAGCGGCGGAAGAAGCAGCCTCGGAGGAAGCGGCAGAGCTTGCCACAGAAGAAGCAGCAGAGCTTGCGGAACCGCCGCAGGCGGTCATAGCCAGAGCAGCAACGGAAACGACAGCGGCAGCCATGAAGCTGCGGCGAGAGATCTTTTTCATATTCAAACACTCCTCAATCTATGCAATATAGTTTGCTTTGCCCCGATGGGATGCGATTCATCGCGCTTTCGGGGAACGCACTTAGTATAGTTTGTACAAAACAAAAAGTCAATACTTGTGCATAATAATCCGTGAAATTGAAACGATTTTGCAAACATTTATGCAATAACGGAGAAAATGTGTGAATATATGCGGTATAAACCGTTTTTTACAGGCTTCTTGCGATCTCCTCCGCGCTGCGCTTGGGCACGCAGTAGTCGCGGTTTTCGTCCAGATAGTACTTTACGCCGGTCTGCTCGGTCATGGGTACGATGCTGGCTTTGTGGGTGGGGTAGCCGAAAGCCACCATAAAGGCCAGCTTCTGCGGCTCCTCAATGCCCAGCAGCGCGGTCAGGGCGGGCTTATCGATCGCGCCCATGATGCAGCTGCCCACACCCTTGTCCCATGCGGCAAGGGTCATGTTGGCCAGTGCAATGCCGGTGTCGGTGGCAAGGTCGCCGGAGATGGCGGTATCCTGCACCACGGCTGCATAGAAGGTGGGCAGCTCGTCCGCCTTGGGCGTGCCCTGCTCCGGCGGCAGGTAGCCAGCCCACTTGACCAGCGGCTGCACCTTGGCCACCATCTCCGGGCTTTGCACCAGCACCAGCCGCACCGCCTGCCGGTTTGCCCCGCAGGAGGACAGCCGTACGGCCTGTACGATATCGTCCACCACGTCCTGCGGCACAGGCTTTTGCGCAAACCGGCGATAGGTGCGGCGGGTAGTCAGAAGTTCCATTGCGTTCATAGTACTCACTCCTTTTTACGGAACGTATTATAAAAAGTATAACAGATGCCGCAGCGCCTTGCAAGAAAAAGCCTGAAATCATGGGAAAAAGCTTTTTACAAAAAAGGAAAAAGGTATTGACAAAATGATACCGGGGGGGGGTATATTATAGAGGAACAAGCTCCTGTTTTGTAGTAGGAGCTGAAAATAAAAGATCGTGAGGTTGATTGTTATGTCTAATATCTCTCGTCGTCAGTTCCTGAAGGGTGCAGGTGTCGCCACTCTGGCTGTTGCTGCTGCTGGTGTGCTGGCTGGCTGCTCCAAGGAAGATGTTCCCGTGATTCCCGAAGTGACCACTCGTCCTGTGCTGGTCATCTTTATGGAAGACCGCGGTAATGGCGAAACTCGCGTTGTGGGCGAGCCGGTTAAGATCGATGTTCTGAAGACCGAGAACTCTGTGAAGGTTGCTGATATCGATAAGAAGCTGATTCCGGATAACTATCATCTGGAGAACGAAAAGGCAGTCGTTGAGATCCGCAAGGATACCTCTAAGGGCGAGCACATCATCGTCTTTGTGACTGATGTGACCTACACTCCTGTTACCAAGGAAGTTGATATTAAGGTGGCTATCACCAATCCGAAGGCTGGCGAAGCTGTCATGACTACTGTGAAGGCTACCGTTAAGACGGATGCAACCACTATTTCCGCAAGAGAAATCACTCTGCCGGAAGGCTTTACTTGGGCAGAGGGTACCGATATGGACAGAAAGTACGATATCGCTACCTACGTTTTCCCCATTAAGCACATTGCTTGATTGCGCGCGTAGAACTCAATAACTACTAAAAAAGGGCATCCGCTTTTGCGGATGCCCTTTTCTTGCTTGAATGATGTTTGTTGAAATTTAAGCCTCTGTTTCGCTGCTACCTTGGTAGCGTGCAACCCCCTTCCGTCAAAGCCTGCGGCTTTGCAAACCCTCTCAGTCACACTGCGTTCGCCAGCTCCCCCTTTCGGGGGAGCTGGCATCGAGCATAGCGAGATGACTGAGAGGGTCTTACTTCTTCTTCGGCAGCGGCACGCACAGCACCAGACTGATGCCGATGGCCAGCGCCACCGCAATTTTAAAGGTGCTGATGCCCTTGGCAAGAGCAAGGGTGTTTTCGTTCTGGATAAAATAGTAAGCCGTGTAGTAGATGCCCGCGCCCGGCACAAGCGGGAAAATGCCGGACAGCAAAAACACCGTGACCGGCGTTTTTTGGGTAATGGCAAACACGCGGGTAAGGATGGTAAGCGGAATGACCGACAGCAGGGATGCCGTGGCGGCGTCTGCGCCCAGCAGGGTCAGAAGCTCGTACCCCAGCCAGCCCACAGCGCCCACCAGCGCGCAGTAAGGCAGGCTGCGCCGGGGGCACGCAAACAGAATGGCAAAGCTCAGTGTGCCCACCCCGGCCAGAAAAAACTGCGCCGTCAACTCGCCGATCTGTACAGCTGTAAGGGACATCATACCACGACCACCCCCGTAAATACCTTGTACAGCCGCAGCACAAGGCCGGTGCCTATGGCAATGCTGGCGGCAATCAACAAAGCGTCGATCATGCGGATGGTGCCGGAAAGGTAATCGCCCTGCACAAAGTCCCGGATGCCCATGGTAAAGGCGATGCCCGGGGTCAGGATCATCAGCGTACCGATGATGGCGTGGCTGGCAGAGGTGTGCAGCAGATTGCACAGCAGGATGCACACCAGCGTAATCAGCGCGGCGGTGCTGATCTTCTGGAAGCCGCCGGGCACCTCGTGCCGCCCGCACCACAGCAGGTACCAGCTGGCAACCAGTCCCGCCCCGGCGGCTGCCAGCGCGCTGCGCAGGTTGCCGCCGAACATCATGGCAAAGCAGAACGCCCCGCACAGCCCGGACAGCAGCTGCACATGGTCTTTGGGGAAGGGCAGCTGCCGCGCCAGCACCAGACGGCTCTCGGCTTCGTCCAAGGTCATCCCGGTCTGGGCGATCTGGCGGGAAAGCTCGTTCACCGCCGCCACTCGCCCCAGATGGGTGGTGCGCACCGGCACGTTGCGCACCTCGCTGATCTCGGCAGTGCCGGCGCTGGCAAAAATGCCGTTGGTCAGCACATAAACGTGGAACTCCCGCAAATGGAAGCTGCGCGCCATGATCTCCATGGTCTGCTCCACCCGGAACACCTCCGCGCCGTTTTCCAGCAGGGTCTGCCCTGCGGCCATGATAAAATCCATAATGCGGCGGCGCAGCTCTTCATCGGGAAAAGGGTCTCTGCTGTTCATTGCCTGCTCTCCTTGCAAAAGATGATACCCTATTTTATCATGTGCACCAGCCGCATACAAGAGCACATAATAAAAAGCTCTGGAAACACCAGAGCTTTCTTGCGAAAAGGGTCGGAATATGTTATAATCATTTTGTCGCTGAAAAGTGACCGAAAGGTACTGCACATACGGCAGGCGGTTGGCCCTCACTTCCGGAAGGAGGTGAGAAAATGCCTATTACTTTGACATTCCACTTGTTTGGATTTACGTTTACGATCAAGGTAAGAAAGTAAAAACCGCCACCCCGGCAGGTGACGGTTTTTCTTTGGATAAAAGTTAAACTAAAAACCTAAAGGGCCAACCGCTTGTCGCAGTGCCTTTTGTAGTTATAGTATAACCTTTTTTGTGCGCATTGTCAAGCAAAACGGGCGCTGCGGCACGCCGGAAGCCATATCCCTACCCAAAAACTTCGTTGAAGGTGTTGACAAATGCCGCCGATGGGTTTATTATAGTGTCAATATCACAAAAATGGCTGTGAAGAGAAGAGTAGGCCTTCGCATTGATCCTTACCAGAGAGCCCGGGCGGTGGAAAAGGGCAGGAAACAGGAAGCTGAAAATGGTCTCGGAGCCGTGCGGACGAGGCGCAGGAGTGCTAAGCCCGCAACGGGATGCGCCCGTTACAGCGTCCGGCTGTAAGCAGCACACGCTGCCGCAGCATCGAGGCTGTATCCGTAAGGATGCAGTGAACCAAGGTGGTACCACGGAAGTATGTTCATGCCTCCGTCCTTGCAGAGTCTAAGGCTCGTAAGGACGGGGGCATTTTTTCATACATCCGTTCAAGGCCGCGCACGGAAAGGTGCCGTGCGGGCAGCAGTACATAATAGAGAACAAATAGAGAGGGAACAAAACTATGATTACTCGTCGCGATTTTCTGAAAGTTACCGGTGTGGCAGCCGCAGCCGCTGCCCTGACTGCCTGCGGTGGTTCTTCTTCCACTGCTTCTTCCGCTGCTGCATCCGGCAGCGTGGCATCCTCTGCCGCAGCTAAGCTGGACAAGATCAAGGTGGCTGTGCCCAACGATACCACCAACGAGGCCCGCGCCCTGACCCTGCTGGAGAAGAACGGCTTCTTCAAGCTGAAGGCAGACGCCGGCCTGACCGCCACCAAGAACGACATTGAGGAGAACCCCCTGAACGTCACCGTGGACGAGGTGGAGGCCGCTCAGGTGCCCAACGTCCTGCAGGACGAGGACTACGCCGTCATCAACTCCAACTACGCCATCTCTGCCGGTCTGAACCCCATGACCGATGCACTGGCCATGGAGGACGGCTCTTCTGCTTACGTCAACATTCTGGTGTGCAAGGACGGCAATCAGGAGGAGCCCAAAATCAAGGCTCTGGCCGCTGCTCTGCAGAGCCAGAAGGTGAAGGACTTCATGGACGAGACCTACAAGGGCTCCGTGGTGTCCGTTGTGGAGAACCCCACCGACGGCTATGATTCCACTGTGGATTATGACGCTCTGAACGGCCAGACCGTCAGCTGTGCCGCTACTCCCGCTCCCCACTGCGAGGTGCTGGAGGTGTGCAAGGAGATCCTTGCCGCCAAGGGCATCACGCTGGATATTCAGGAGTACGACGACTATGTGATCCCCAACCAGGTCGTTGAGGACGGTCAGGTAGACACCAACTACTTCCAGCATCAGCCGTATCTGGACAACTTCAACGCCGAAAAGGGTACCCATCTGGTGACCGTTGCCGGTATTCATGTAGAGCCCATGGGCATCTACGGCGGCAAGCAGGACAGTCTGGCACCCATCGAGGGATAAGCTAAAGGAGCAATTTCTGTGATCGAACTCAAGTACCTTTCCAAGACCTTCCAGATGAAGGATGGCGCGGTGAAAGCGCTGCAAAACATCAACCTCACCATTCCCGATGGCTCCATCTATGGTATCATCGGTATGTCCGGTGCGGGCAAATCCACGCTGGTGCGCTGCATCAACCTGTTGGAGCGCCCCACCGGCGGCAGCGTGGTGATCGACGGCGTGGCAATGGAGACTTTGTCTCCCGCCTCGCTGCGCAAGCGCCGCCGGGAGATCACCATGATCTTCCAGCAGTTCAACCTGCTTATGCAGCGCACCTGCCTGAAGAACGTCTGCTTCCCCATGGAGCTGGCAGGCGTAAAGAAGGCGGAGTCCGAAAAGCGCGCCATGGAGCTGCTGGAGATGGTGGGTCTGCCGGATAAGGCCAACGCCTACCCGGCACAGCTGTCCGGCGGTCAGAAGCAGCGCATTGCCATTGCCCGCGCACTGGCAACCAACCCCAAGGTGCTGCTGTGCGACGAGGCCACCAGTGCGCTGGACCCCAACACCACCCACTCCATCCTGACCCTGATCAAGGATATCAACCGCAAGCTGGGCATCACCGTTGTGGTCATTACCCACCAGATGAGCGTAGTGGAGGAGATCTGCGACAGCGTGGCCATTCTGGACGGCGGTGTGGTCGTGGAACAGGGCTCGGTACAGGAAATTTTTGCAAACCCCAAAACGGCGGCTGCCAAGCGTCTGGTGGCCCCCAACGGCGGCAGCGCAGCGCGGGATCTTTCCTGCTTTGCGCCGGATGACCATGTGGTGCGCGTTACCTTTAATGGTTCCTCCACTGCAAAGCCGCTGGTGGCAAGCCTTGCCGCCGAAAAGGGCATTCTGGTGTCGGTGCTCAGCGCCGATACCCGCGATCTGAGCGGCCAGTGCTACGGCTCTATGCTGCTCAAGCTGCCCGCAGAGCTTGCTGTCGCACAGCAGGCTATGGAATATATGCGCAGCCAGTCCGGCGTAACGGTAGAGGAGGTGACCGGTATATGAATATCGCAGATTACGGTTTTGCCATCTGGGAGACCTTTTATGTAACGGTGCTCTCCACCGCCTTTGCGCTGGTGTTGGGTCTGCCGCTGGGCGTGCTGCTGGTAGCCGGTGACAAGGACGGCATCCTGCCCCTGCCCGGTTGGCTGATGCACCTGATCAACATCGTCATCAACATTCTGCGCAGTGTGCCTTTCCTGATTTTGATGATCTGTGTGTTCCCGCTTACCCGCGCCATCGTGGGCACTACGGTGGGCACCAAGGCTACCATCGTTCCGCTGGTGGTCGCCGCCTTCCCCTTTGTGGCACGTCTGGTGGAGACCAGCCTGCGGGAGCTGGACGAGGGCGTGGTGGAAGCTGCCCAGAGCATGGGTGCTACTCCCTTCCAGATCATCACCAAGGTCATGATCCCGGAGTGCCTGCCCGGCCTGATCTCCAGCATGACCACCGCATTGACCACCATTCTGGGCTATTCTGCCATGTCCGGCGTCATCGGCGGCGGCGGTCTGGGCAAAATCGCCCTTTCCTACGGCTACTACCGCTACCAGACCAACATCATGATCGTCTGTGTGGTGCTGCTGGTGCTGATGGTGCAGGCGTTCCAGTCTGTGGGTACCCTGTGGGCCACCAAGAGCGATAAGCGCCTGCGGAAATAAGAAACTTTGAATTTTCGATTCCCCGCCGGAGGCAGCCCCTCCTGCGGGGAATCGTCCTTCCCGACCAAAAAAACCAGCAAAGGAGTATGTTGTATGAACCGTGATACCATCTGTGTGCAGGGCGGCTATACCCCCGGCAACGGCGAACCCCGTCAGATCCCCATCATCCAGTCCACCACCTTCAAGTACGCCACCAGCGAGGACATGGGCAAGCTGTTCGATCTGGAGGCAGACGGCTATTTCTATTCCCGCCTGCAGAACCCTACCTGTGACATGGTAGCCAAAAAGATCTGCGAGCTGGAGGGCGGCACCGCCGCCATGCTTACCTCCAGCGGACAGGCCGCAAACTTCTTTGCCCTGTTCAATATCTGCGAGGCAGGGGACCACATCGTGGCCTCCAGCACCATCTACGGCGGCACCTTCAACCTCATCTCGGTCACCATGGCAAAGATGGGCATCACTGCAACCTTCGTAGACCCTCTGTGTACCGAGGAGGAGCTGAACGCCGCCTTCCAGCCCAACACCAAGGTAGTGTTCGGCGAGACCATCGCAAACCCCGCCCTGACCGTGCTGGATATTGAAAAGTTTGCCAAGGCCGCTCACGCCCATGGCGTGCCGCTGATGGTGGACAACACCTTCCCCACGCCGGTCAACTGCCGCCCCTTTGAGTGGGGCGCGGACATCGTGACCCACTCCACCACCAAGTACATGGACGGTCACGGTGCAGTGCTGGGCGGTGCCATCGTGGACGGCGGTAAGTTTGACTGGATGGCCCACGCCGAGAAGTTCCCGGGTCTGTGCACCCCGGACGACAGTTACCACGGTATCACCTACGCCGAGCGCTTCGGCAAGGAGGGGGCTTTCATCACCAAGGCCACCGCGCAGCTCATGCGGGACTTCGGCTCCATGCAGTCCCCCATGAACGCCTATATGCTGAACCTGGGTCTGGAAAGCCTGCACGTTCGGATGCAGCGCCACTGCGCCAACGGCATGGCGGTGGCACAGTTCTTGGAAAACCACCCCAAGGTGGCCTATGTGAACTACTGCGGGTTGGAAAGCAGCCCCTACCACGCACTGGCGCAGAAGTACCTGCCTAACGGCAGCTGCGGCGTGGTGAGCTTTGGTCTGGCCGGCGGACGTCAGGCTGCCAGCACCTTTATGAAGGAGTTGAAGCTTGCCGCCATCGAGACCCATGTGGCAGATGCCCGCACCTGCTGCCTGAACCCCGCCTCCAGCACCCACCGCCAGATGAACGACGAGCAGCTGGCTGCCGCCGGTGTGCCCGCTGAGCTGGTGCGCATGAGCTGCGGTCTGGAATCTGCCGAGGATCTCATCGCCGATATCGCGCAGGCACTGGATAAGGTATGAAAGGAGCAACCATCCTATGCCGCTGATCATCCCCAAGACCTTACCCGCCTTTGATGCCCTGTATGAGGAAAACGTCTTTGTCATGCACCGGGAGCGGGCGCTGGCGCAGCATATCCGTCCGCTGGAAATTCTGATCCTGAACCTGATGCCCACCAAGATCGCCACCGAGACCCAAATTGCCCGGCTGCTGGCCAACACCCCGCTGCAGGTGCACATGACCCTGCTGCAGACTGCCAGCCACTCTGCCACCCATGTGTCGGCTGCTCACCTTGAGGCCTTTTACAAGACCTTTGACGAGGTAAAGAACAACCGCTATGACGGCATGATCATCACCGGTGCGCCGGTGGAGACCATGGACTTTGAGCAGGTGGACTACTGGAACGAGCTGTGCGAGATCATGGACTTCAGTGAAACGAACGTCTACTCCACCCTTCATGTCTGCTGGGGCGCACAGGCCGGGCTGTACTACCACTACGGCGTGCGCAAGCAGCTGCTGCCGGAAAAGATGTTCGGTGTGTTCGAGCACCGGGTCACCCGTCCGGCAAACCCGCTGGTGCGCGGCTTTGATGAGGTGTTCTACGCCCCCCACAGCCGCCACACCGGCATCTGCCGGGAGGATGTGGACAACTGCACCGCCCTGCGCATTCTGGCCGAGAGCGACGCCGCCGGGCCCTTCCTCATGAGCACCGAGAACGGGCGGCAGATCTTTGTCACCGGTCACCCGGAGTACGATAAATATACGCTGGATGCCGAGTATAAGCGGGATGTAGCCAAGGGTCTGCCCATCCATGTGCCCGCCAACTACTACCCGGATGACGACCCTGCAAAGCCGCCGCTGTTCCGCTGGCGTGCCCACGCCCACCTGCTGTATGAAAACTGGCTGAACTATTATGTCTACCAGAACACCCCCTACGACTTGGGAGAGATTCAGCGGGTCAAGCACGAAGAAACATAAGAAAGTTCAAAAGCCGCCGCGCAGAAAAAACTGCCCGGCGGCTTTTCTATACAGGTAGGTATTGTATGAAAAAAGTACAGGTGGTACAATAAAATACATAAATCGTCTGAAAAAGGCGAAAACAGAAAGGGTGAGGTCATGGAACAAAAAGCTTTTGCGGACAAAAGCAGAATGCGGGATTCCGGCGTTGAGCTTTTGAAGGTCATTGCGGTCATTCTGATCGTAATAAGCCATGTGGTGCTGACACTGACAACGAAAAATGAATATATCCCGTATAACAACTATCTTTTGGATTGTACCCATGCAACGACCAGTGGAACCGTTCTGCTTTTAGCGGTCATGCGGCATTTTGGCGCGCTGGGGAACTGGATCTTCTTCGTTGCTTCTGCATGGTTTTTGCTGGACAGCACAAAAGCGTCCGGGAAGAAAATAATGGGGATGCTGCTGGATATCTGGGTGATCTCTGTCCTGTTCCTTGGAATAACGCTTTTGCTCCGGGGTGAGGTAAGCGGTAAACTTTTCCTTTTCTCGCTTTTCCCAACGCTCTTTGCAAATAACTGGTATTTGACCTGCTATCTGCTATTCTATCCCATCCATCCGTATTTGAACCGTCTGATTTCCGCGATGACGCAAAAAGAACATCTGAAGATGATCTCTGTGCTGACGGTACTGTATATCGGCTTTAACTTTATAGAAAGCAGGTTTTTCTTTCCGAATATGCTGCTTCTCTGGATCAGCGTATATCTGATCCTTGCCTATATCAAGCGCTACTGCATAGAGCTGTATTTCAGCACAAAAGTGAACGGCATCTTGCTGCTGTGCGGTGCGGCGGGTGCGGTGGGCATCGTGGTTTTGACCGACCTGCTTGGATTGAAGATCGCTGTGCTGTCGGATCAGCTTTTACGGTGGGTGAGTAATTTTAATCCTTTTTTGATCCTGATCGCCATTGCGGCGTTTGGGCTTGCCAGAAAGAACCGCTTTAAAAATAAGACGGTAAATCAGATCGCAAAGTGTTCCATGCTGATCTATATCATCCATGAAAACATTCTGCTGCGAACCTATACAAGACCCTATCTCTGGCACTGTATTTTTAACCGGTATGGGTATGCCCATCTGTTTTTGTGGGTCTTTTTGTATTCGGCAGGCTGGCTGCTTGCGGCACTTGCGCTCAGCTTGCTTTACGAAAAGAGCATTCAAAAGATAACAGCAAAGGTAAGTGAAAAAATACTGAAATGGATGGGCAGCTGGTATCAAAAATATGAGGATGCCATGCTGAAACTGCATTGATAAAACCGCAGCCTGCCCGGACCTGTAAAAAAGGGACCCTCTCAAAGCAAAAACTTTGCAGAGGGTCCCTTTTTGTGTGATGGCTATTTTTTGCGTTTTGCGGGCTTTTTCTTGCACACGCTGTAACCAAAAGTGCCCAGCTTTTTGCCAAGGGCCAGATACTCCCCGTGGCTGTACACGATGAGGTTTGCCTTGTCCAGACACAGCTTGCCTTTTTCGTCCAGCAGGCTCTCGTCCACATCGCAGGCCACCACCTCGGCTAAAAACAGGTCATGGCTGCCCAGCGGGATGCGCTGGGTGATGCGGCATTCCAGATTGACCGGGCTTTCTTCCAGCACCGGGCAGTCGGTCAGCACGCTGCCGGGGGCGGCGTGCAGGCCGCAGGCGGCAAATTTGTCCACGTCGCGGCCGCTCTTCACGCCGCACCAGTCGATGGCGCGCACCAGCTTTTCGGTGGGGAGGTTAATGGCGAACTGCCCGCTCTCGCACAGCAGCTGATGACTGTACCGCTCCGGGCGCACGCTGATGGATACCATGCTGGGCTGGGTGCAGATGGTGCCTGTCCAGCCGATGGTGATAAGGTTGGGCTTTTCCAGCCCGCCGCAGGATACCAGTACCGGCGGTTCCGGGTTCAGAAGGGTGCTGCCCTTCCAGCTTTGTTTGCTCATCCGTGATATTTCCTTTCGTAGGGAGCCCATGTGCGCTCCGAGATGATATAGCGCGGGCGGGCTTTCGTTTCCATATAGATCTTGCCGATATACTCGCCGATCACGCCCAGACACACCAGCTGCACACCGCCCATAAAGCAGACGATGCAGACGGTGGAAGCCCAGCCAGCCACACTGCTGCCCATGGCGGCGCATACGATGGCCCAGATGACCCCGATAAAGCTGACAAGGCTTACCGCGATGCCCGCCCCGGTAATGATGCGGATGGGCTTGTTGGAAAGGCTGGTAATGCCGTCAAAGGCCAGCGCCAGCATCTTGCTCAGGGGGTAGTGGCTCTCGCCGGCCAGACGCTCGTGGCGCTCGTAGGTGACCACATCGTGGGCAAAGCCCACCAGCGGCACCATGCCCCGCAAAAAGATGTTGACCTCCTTGTAATCCGCAAAGCTTTCCAGCACGCGGGTGCTGATCAGGCGGTAGTCTGCGTGGTTGAACACGATATCCGCGCCCAGAGCATTCATCACATGATAAAAGCCCTCGGCGGTGAACCGCTTGAAGAAGGTGTCGGTGTCCCGGCGGCTGCGCACACCGTACACCACCTCGGCACCGTCCAGATACTTTTTCACCATCTCGTCCATGGCGTTGATATCGTCCTGACCGTCGCAGTCGATGGAGATGGTAATATCGCAGCTGTCGCTGTGCAGCGCCTCCATCAGCCCCGCCAGCACGGCGTTCTGGTGGCCGCGGTTGCGGCTCTGGGAAATGCCGATATAGTGCTCGTCCTGCGCGGCAAAGCCTTGGATCAGCTCCCACGTTTTGTCGCGGGAGCCATCGTTGACAAAGAGCACCCGGCTTTTATCGCTGACCAGCCCCTGTGCGGTCAGACTGTGGATCTTTTCCAGAAACATGGGTGCTGTAATGGGCAGCACCTGTTCCTCGTTGTAGCAGGGGATCACGATCCAAAGAACAGGCTTGGACATTGCTTGATTGCTCCTTAATTATAAAATAGTTGGCAAAAGGCTACTGCACCATCTGCTGCAAGGCGTCCGGCTCCAGCAGTTTGAAACTGCTGCGGTAGGTGTCGATGAGCCCTTCCTTCTGCATGGTGCTCAGCTCCCGGGAAAGGGCGCTGCGGTCGCAGTTGAGGTAATCCGACAGCTGGATGCGGGAGAAGGGGATGCTGAAGGTCAGGCTGTGGGCGCGGGCGGCTTCGCTGAGCAGATAAGCCGCCACCTTGGCGCGCAGGCTCTTCATCACCAGCAGGTCGATGCGGCGGGAGAGGGAAAAATATTTATCGCTGATGGTGCGCACAAGGTTCTGTACCACCCGCTGGTGGGCGGGGCTGCCGTCCGAGAGCAGCAGCCGCTCGTAGGGCAGCAGCAGCACCTCGCAGGGGGCGGCAGCCAGCACGGTGACCGGGCTGGACAGGCTGGAACCGCCCAGCACGTCCCCGAACACCCCGCCCGGCTCTACCCGGGCAATGGGGATGCGTGCCCCGCCCGGTGCCGGACGGTAGGCCTCCAGCTCGCCGGACAGCACGATGCCTACCCGGTGGCTGGGCTCCCCCGCCAGCACAAGGGCTTCGCCCTTGCCGTAGCTGCGCACGCTTGCCCCAAGCCGGGACAGCAGCGTGCTGAGCTCCGCAGCGGAAAGACCCGTGAACAGCGTGGTGGTTTGTAACAGCGGCAGATAATTATTCATCGCAACTCCGCAGAGAAAATAGTGTTCTCCGCAGCCTCCTGCAATTACGTTGCGCACGCAACGGTATTTTTACCCCTATTATAGTAAACTGGAACGCGCAAAGCAAATGATTTTGCAAAATTTTCAAAAAAAGACCGGTTTCCGTCCCCGCAGCGGGGCGTGCCGGGTGTAAAAAGGAGTATTTCATGAAAAAGATCCTGTCCTTACTGCTGGCGTTCAGCCTTGCACTGAGCCTTGCAGCCTGCGGCGGCAGCGCAAGCTCTGCCGCTTCCAGCACGGCGGTGTCCGAGACTGCTTCCTCTGCGGCTGCTTCTGAGGAAGAGTCCGCAGCGCCGCTGTCCGCTACCGAGCCGCTGCGCATTGCGGGCCTGAAGGGCCCCACCACCATGGGGCTTGTCAACCTGCTCTCGATGGAGCAGGCCGGCACCGCTGCCATGGACTATGATTTGCAGCTTTACGGCGCTGCGGATGAGATCGTGCCGCTGCTCATCAAGGGCGAGCTGGACATGGCCGCCATCCCGGCTAATCTGGCGGCGACTCTGTACCAGAAAACAAATGGCGGCATTCAGGCCGTGGCAGTGAACACCTTGGGCGTTTTGTATGTGGTGGAGCAGGGCGATACCGTCCACAGTATGGCCGACCTCAAGGGCCGCACCATCCTGTCCACCGGCAAGGGCACGACCCCGGAGTATGTGCTGCGCTATCTGCTTACCGCCAACGGCCTTGACCCGGACAAGGATGTGGACATCCAGTATTACAGCGAAGCCACCGAGGTGACCGCCCAGATGGCCGCTACGCAGGACGCCATTGCCGTGCTGCCCCAGCCCTATGTGACCGCCGCCGGGCTGAAGGACGACACCCTGCGGGTAGCCCTTGACCTGACCGCCGAGTGGGACAAGGTGGCAGACACCCAGCTGATCACCGGTGTGACCGTGGTGCGCAAGGCCTACGCTGAGGAGCACCCGGACGTGGTAGCCGCCTTTCTGGCAGACTACGCCCAGAGCGTGAACGCCGCCAACACCGATCTGGATGGCACCGCCGCTCTGTGCGAGGAGCAGGGCGTGGTGGCGAAAGCCGCCATCGCCAAAAAGGCACTGCCCAACTGCAACATCGTCTGCCTGACCGGCGAGGAACTGAAGGCAGACGTCTCCGGTTATCTGCAGGTGCTCTACGATGCCGACCCCGCCGCCGTGGGCGGCACGCTGCCCGGCGAGGACTTCTACTGGACAGCCCAGTAACAACCTGAAAAAAGCATTCCATCTCCCGCCGCTCTGCCGTGGTACGCAGTGCGGCGGTTTTTGTTGGAAAACGATTTTGAATGGCTTCCGCTGCGCTCTAGCCATTTTCAGCGGAAAAAATATTTTTTAATTCGCAATTCTGGAAAATCTGCGGATTTTCCAGAATTGCCTTTTCACAGGGGGCTGTAACGATAAAATGGTGGTTTAGAATGCATCTGCTGCTCACCGCTACGACCCCACCCGTGAAAATAGCGTTTGGAGCGCTCCACAGAGCGCGACAAACGCGAAACTATAAATAATAATACCTTGATTTATGGCCAGAGCGCCAGCGGAGGCCATTTTAAATCGTCCCGGTTGCAATTCCGCTGCAAAAGTTCTACAATAGAGGCACATTATAGAATATGGAGGGAAAACCTATGGCTTGCACTACCATTCTGGTCGGCAAGGCAGCATCGTACGATGGCTCTACCATGATCGCCCGCAACGATGACTCCGGCTCCGGCCATTTCACCGCGAAAAAATTCACCGTGATCCACCCGGAGGAGCTGCCCAAGACCTACCGCAGCGTCCTCTCCCATGTGGAGATCCCTCTGCCGGAGGGCGCACTGCGGTTTACCGCCATGCCCAACGCCGTAGAGGGCAAGGGTATCTGGGCAGCTTCTGGCGTCAACGCCGCTAACGTGGGCATGACCGCTACCGAGACTATCACCTCCAACCCCCGTGTACTGGGCGCAGACCCGCTGGTGGAGTACCAGCCCGCCAAGGGCGAAAAGCCCGAGGTGCCCGGCGGCATCGGCGAGGAGGATATCGTCTATCTGGTGCTGCCCTATATCCACTCTGCCCGTGAGGGCGTGCTGCGTCTGGGCAGCCTGCTGGAGCAGTACGGTACTTACGAGATGAACGGCATCGCTTTTCAGGACGTAAACGAGATCTGGTGGCTGGAGACCATCGGCGGTCACCACTGGATCGCCCGCCGCGTGCCGGACGATGTGTATGTGGTCATGCCCAACCAGCTGGGCATCGATACTTTTGATCTGGAAGATGCCTTCGGCGCACAGAAAAATTACCTCTGTTCTGCCGACCTGCGGGAGTTCATCGCCAAGAATCACCTCGACCTCTCTTTGGACGGCGCGCTAAACCCCCGGGATGCCTTTGGCAGTCACGATGACGCCGACCACGTTTACAACACCCCCCGCGCATGGTATATGCTGCGCTACCTCAACCCCCGCACATGGGTGTGGGAGGGCGCCGATGCCGACTACACCCCCACGTCCGATGACCTGCCGTGGTGCATGGTGCCGGAGCGCAAGGTGACCCCGGAGGACATCAAGTATATGCTGTCCAGCCACTATCAGGGCACCCCCTACGACCCCTACCTGAGCTACGGCGACAAGTCCGCAAAGGGTGCGTACCGCTCCATCGGTATCAACCGCAACGACTTTATGGCGCTTTTGCAGATGCGTCCCGACCAGCCGGAGGAATCCCGCGCAGTGGAGTGGGTGGCCTATGCCTCCAATGCCTTCAACACCATGGTGCCCTTCTACGCCAACGTGGAGCGCACCCCGGAGTATCTGGCAAACACCACCGGCACTGTGTCCACCGATAACTTCTACTGGACCAGCCGCCTCATCGCCGCCATGGCAGATGCTTCCTATAACAAGTCCCTGTTCCATCTTGAGCGCTACGAGGAGGCTGTGCTCTCTGCCGGCCGCGCACTGGTGAACCAGTACGATGCAAAGCTTGCCGCCGAGCAGGACGCTGCCCGCCGCGCCGCCCTGCGGGAGGAAGCCAACACTGCCATCGCCGCCATGCTGCAGGAGAAGGCTGCTGATACGCTGGATAAAGTCCTGTTTGAGCTGAGCAGCCAGATGAAGAACGCGTACTCCCGCTCGGATGCCTGATTGAAACCAGCTTGAGCATCAAAACCGGTCACAACCGGTCACATAAACGCAGAAAAGACCACCGCATACACAAGTGCGGTGGTCTTTTTTAGTGGAAAAGCACTCTTGTATCCCACATATTAGCAACGGTGCACAAAAATCGAGGAGATTTTTTGTAAACGAAAATGGCTGAAACTGATTGATTTTGACGGGACTTTTGCTATAATAAAGATGAAAACAACCAAAACACGCCAAGACCGTGCAGAAACGGTCAGACGTGGGAAGGAAAGAAGGAGAAAGACACCATGCTGGCAGAGGAACGTTTTGCACTGATCTTAGAGCAGCTGAACGAAAAGCGTACCGTGACGGTGCAGCAGCTGTGCGAGGCGCTGCACACCAGCGAATCCACCATCCGGCGTGACCTGACCGAGCTGGACCGGCAGGGCAGATTGACCAAGGTACACGGGGGAGCTACCCTGCCGGACAGCCGTTTTCTGGCAGACGAGCCCACCATGGAAGCAAAAGAGACTCTGGCTGTGGCAGAAAAGCGCAGCATTGCCGCAGCCGCCGCAGCACTCATCACCGCCGAGGATTTTGTGTTCATTGATGCAGGCACCACTACGCTGGAGCTGGTGCGGGTGCTGGCGGGTGCAGCGCTCAAGGCCACCTATGTGACCAACGGCGTGGCGCACGCCCGGCTGCTGGCGCAAAAGGGCTGCCGGGTGTATCTGCCCGGCGGGCTGCTGCGTCCCCAGACCGAGGCCATCGTGGGGGCACCGGCGGTCAGCAGCATCCAGCAGTATAACTTCACCAAAGCGTTTATGGGTGCCAACGGCGTGGCGCTGGAAGCGGGCTTTACCACCCCGGACCCCGAGGAAGCAGCCGTAAAGGCCGCAGCCGTCCACCGCGCAAGGGAAAGCTGGTTCCTTGTGGACGATGCAAAGTTTGCAAAAATTTACCCGGCGGTCATCACGGACCTGCACGGCGGTGCCATCCTGACCAACCGCTGCCCGAACCCGAAATATAAGCAGTATACATTCGTGAAGGAGGCAGAAGTATGATCTATACCGTTACTTTTAACCCGGCCATCGACTATGTTGTGCGTCTGGACGCACCGCTGGAGGTGGGCGCAGTGAACCGCGCCCAAGGTGAGGACTGCGTGCTGGGCGGCAAGGGCATCAACGTGTCCGGCGTGCTGGCGCAGCTGGGCTGTGAGAGCGTGGCGTTGGGCTTTGTGGCGGGCGAGACCGGCGCATGGCTGGAGCGCGGTCTGGCGGCGCAGGGACTGAAAACCGATTTTGTGCATCTGGAAAACGGCATGACCCGCATCAACGTCAAAATCAAGGCAGGGCAGGAGACCGAGCTGAACGGCGCAGGCCCTGCCATCCCGGAAAGTGCTTTGCAGCAGCTGGAAGCCCAGCTGGACAAGCTGACCGAGGGCGACATCCTCATTCTGGCGGGCAGCATCCCGGCAAGCCTGCCACAGAGCGTCTACGAGCGGCTGCTGGCGCGGCTGCAGGGCAGGGGCGTGCGCGCGGTGGTGGACGCCACCCGCGACCTGCTGGTGAACGTGCTGCCCTACCATCCCTTCCTCATCAAGCCCAACAACCATGAGCTGGGCGAGATCGTGGGTAAGGTGCTGACCAGTGACGCCGAGATCGTGGCCGCTGCCCGCACCCTGCAGGAAAAAGGTGCCCGCAACGTGCTGGTGAGCATGGCAGGGGACGGTGCGCTGCTGCTGGACGAGCAGGGACAGGTGCACCGCATCGGCTGCCCCAAGGGCAAGGTGGTCAACAGCGTGGGCGCAGGCGACAGCATGGTGGCCGGCTTTGTGGCCGGGTATCTGCAAAGCCGCAGCTACGCGCAGGCGCTGCGTCTGGGCACGGCCTGCGGCAGCGCAACGGCCTTCAGCCTTGGGCTTGCCACAAAGGAGAAGATCGACGAGCTGCTGGCGCAGCTTTGATAGGATAAAAGAAACAAAGGAGGAAGTTTTATGCGCATCACCGAGTTATTTACCGCACAGTCCATTGCGCTGGACGAGGCGCTGCAAACGCAGGAGGAGATCCTGAGCCGTCTGGTGGAATTGCAGACTACCCATGGCAACATCACCGACAAGGAGGCCTACAAAAAGGCACTCTACGCCCGCGAGGCCGAGGGCTCTACCTATGTGGACAACGGCATCACCGTGCCCCACGCCAAGACCAATGTAGTCACCCGCCCCAGTCTGGCCGCTCTGCGGCTGAGCACCCCGGTGCAGTACAACGCTGAGGATGACGGCACCACCGACCTGCTGTTTGCCATTGCTGCACCGGAAAACGGCAGTCTGCACGTTGATATGCTGGCCCGCATGATGCAGATGCTGATGAACGAGGACTTTGTGGAAAAGCTTAAAGCCGCCAAGACCCCCAAGGAGTTCTTGGAGTGCATCGATGCGCAGGAGGAAGCACAGTTCGGCACAGAAAGCTTTACCCAGCAGGCCATCCCGCAGGACGGCTACCGCATTCTGGCTGTGACCGCCTGCGTCAACGGCATCGCCCACACCTACATGGCCGCTGAGGCGCTGACCAAGGCCGGTGACAAGCTGGGTCTGCCCACCAAGGTGGAGACCAATGGTTCGGACGGCGCAAAGAACATTCTGACCCGCGCCGAGATCGCCGCTTGTGACGGCATCATCGTGGCAGCGGAGAAAAAGGTGGACACCGCCCGCTTCGACGGCAAGCCGGTGCTGTTCACCCGGGTGGACGACGGCATCCACAAGCCGGAGGAACTCATCAAGAAAATTGCCCATGGCGAGGTGCCCGTGTTCCACGCCGAGGGCGGTGCAGCAGCCGAGGACGACAGTTCTACCAAGGACAGCTTTGGCCGCAGCCTGTACAAGAACCTGATGAACGGCGTTTCCCACATGCTGCCCTTCGTAGTGGGCGGCGGCATCATGATCGCGCTGGCCTTCCTGCTGGATGATTACAGCATCAACCCCGCAAACTTCGGCATGAACACCCCCGTTGCCGCCTTCTTCAAGACGGTGGGCGGCGCTGCCTTCGGCTACATGCTGCCCATTCTGGCAGGCTTCATCGCCATGTCCATCGCCGACCGTCCGGGTCTGGCCGTAGGCTTTGCCGGCGGCGTGCTGGCCATGAACGGCACCAACTTTACCGACCTTGCCGCAGGCAGCACCACCGGCATCTCCGGCGGCTTCCTTGCAGCGCTGCTGGCCGGTTTTGCAGCGGGCTACATCGTGCAGTTCCTTAAAAAGATCACCGAAAAGCTGCCTGCCAGCCTGAACGGTATCCGCCCCATGCTCATCTACCCGCTGGGCGGCATTCTCATCGTAGGTGCGATGATGTGCGCTGTGAACCCGGTGATGGGCATGATCAACACCGCCATGACCGACTGGCTGAACGCACTGGGCGGCAGCTCCAAGGTGCTGCTGGGCGCTATCGTGGCCGGTATGATGAGCGTGGATATGGGCGGCCCGGTCAACAAGGCAGCCTACGTCTTTGGCACTGCCGCCCTTGCCTCCGGCAACTACGAGGTGATGGCCGCCGTCATGGTGGGCGGCATGGTTCCTCCCATCGCTATTGCCCTGTCTACCACCTTCTGCCCCCGCAAGTGGACGCTTGACGAGCGCCGCAACGGCATTGTGAACTACGTCATGGGTCTGTGCTTCGTGTCTGAGGGCGCTATCCCCTACGCAGCAGCCGACCCGCTGCGTGTCCTGCCCAGCTGCGTGATCGGCTCTGCGGTCGCCGGTGCGCTCTCCATGACCTTCGGCTGCGCACTGCGCGCACCCCACGGCGGCATCTTCGTGTTCCCGGTGGTGGACCACGCCGTGCTGTACTGCGTGGCGCTGGCTGTGGGCAGTGTGCTGGGCGCAGTGATCCTGAGCCTTGTCAAAAAGACCCAGCCCGCCGAGGCAAAGTAACAAGCCATTCTCTTCTCCATACGGATAGTTCTTCATAAGAGCAAAGGGGACTGCCGCACACTGCGGCGGTCCTTTTTGCGTTTTCCGACCGTCTGCGGTAAAAAGATGTTTTTTGCACCGGACAGTTCCCCGGCAGTGGAAAATGTGTTATCATAGGAACGATAAGAATGTGTAAGACCCCGCACTTGCGGGGAGAAAGGAAACGATCTGTTCCATGCGCAGACAAAGCTTCTGGAACCACCGGTTCACCCGCACCCGGATCAAAAGCGAGAAGGTCCAGCTGCCGGAAATGCTCTTCGGCTATATTCTGGGCCCCATGGGTGCTTCCATCTCAGGCAGTATTTTCGGCAGCATCCTGCAAAGCTACTTTACCGATGTGCTCCGGCTGGATCTGCGGTTCCTCAGCCGGCTGCAGCTGGTGTCCACGGTGCTCATCGTGGTGGCAAATCTTCTGGTAGGCCAGCTGATCGAGCGCACCCGCGCCACGGCGGGCAAGGCAAGGCCGTGGCTGCTGCTCTCGGTGTTTACCTTTTCCTCTGCCAGCGTGCTCATGTTCATCGTGCCCTTTCAGGGCATCGCGCGCATGGTGTGGATCGCCGTGGCGTACAACCTGTACTACTCGTTTGCGTCTCCCATTTACAGCACAGCCAGCAGCATTATGCTCTCGGTGTCCACCCGGGACAGCCGTCAGCGCGGGCTGCTGGCCTCCATCAACAGCATGGTGGGGCTGGGCGTGATGGGCACTTGCAGCATGGTGTTCCCCATGCTGGTGTCCTTTTTCCTCCGGGAAAATATCCACCGCTGGTTCTTTACCATGCTGGGGGTGGCGGTGTTCACCGGGCTTACCATCTACTTGCAGTTCGCCTTTACCAGGGAGCGCGTCACCGAGGAACGCCGCATTCTGGAAGGCCTGTACGGGCCGGAGGATGAATTTGAAGCCGCCCGGCAGGCAGAAGCACCCTCGCAGGAGCCTGCACCGGTGCAGCGGGTCTCACTGCGCCGCCAGCTGCGGGCGGTGGCTGCCGACCCCATGTGGTGGCTCATACTGGGCATATGCGTGCTGTTCCAGTGGAGCGGGTCTTTAAAAAACAGCACCATGACCTACTATTGTAAGTGGGTGGTGGACAACACCTTTTTGGGCAGTGCCGGTGCATGGGGCGCGTCTCAATCCCTGCTGACCATGATGGGGGCGCTGCCCATGGCGCTGGCCTCGGTGCTGCTGGTGCCGCTGACCGACCGGTTCGGCAAGCGCAAGGTGTGCGGCTGGTTTTTGCTGCTGGGCGCTGCGGGCGGCGTCCTCGCGGGGCTGGGGCAGGGCAGACTGGTTCCTGTTGCCATCGGTGTTGCGCTCAAGTGCTTCGGCTCTGCACCTATCTGCTGCCTGCTGCTTGCCATGGTGACCGATGTGGTAGACCATGTGGAGGGGCGCAGCGGCATCCGCACCGACGGACTTACCATGTCGGTGTACAGCTCCCTGTCCGTGGCGGGAGGATCGGTGATGAGCGCACTGTTCAACGGGGTGCTGGCGCACACCGGCTATGACCAGTGCGCCAGCACGGCGCTGGGCACTGCCGCCCAGAACGCCGCCGTGCGCCATGTGATCGCAGGCGGGTATATCTGGGTGGAAACGCTCAGCTATGTGGCGGCGGGGCTTTTGCTGCTGGCCTTCTGGAAGGTGGAAAAAGACCTTGCCGCCCGGCAAAAGACCTGACCCAAAACGGCATCTGCAACAAAAAACAGAACTTTGTACCGCCCAAAACGGCCTATCCTGCCGGAATTGTATTTCGTGCTTTGTTTTGCATTGCGCCTCACCCCGGGCTGTGGTATACTTATATTTGTGATTTTTTAGTCCGGGTATGGTGTGCCCGGCCACCAGAGAGGAAACGAACGATGAAAATAGGATTTGACAACGACAAATATCTTGCGATGCAGTCTGAGCATATCCGCGAGCGCATCAAGAAGTTTGACAATAAGCTGTATCTGGAATTCGGCGGCAAGCTGTTCGACGATTATCACGCTTCCCGCGTGCTGCCCGGCTTTCAGCCGGACTCCAAGCTGCAGATGCTTTTGCAGCTCAAGGAGCAGGCCGAGATCGTCATCGTCATCAGCGCCGAGGACATCATCAGCAGCAAGGTGCGCGGCGACTACGGCATCACCTACGATCTGGACGTGCTGCGCCTCATCGACGCTTTTCAGGGGATGGGGCTGTATGTGGGCAGTGTGTGCGTGACCAAGTACACCGCCGCCGCCGAGGTGGAAGCCTTTGAAAAGCGGCTGAACAGTCTGGGCATCCGCACCTTCCGCCACTACAAGATCCCCGGCTACCCCAACGATGTGGCACGCATTGTCAGCGACGAGGGCTACGGCCGCAACGAGTACATTGAGACCGAGCGCCCGCTGGTGGTCATCACCGCGCCCGGTCCCGGCAGCGGAAAAATGGCCGTCTGCCTCTCCCAGCTGTACCATGAATACAAGCGCGGCGTCAAGGCCGGTTACGCCAAGTTCGAGACCTTCCCCATCTGGAACATTCCTCTGAAGCACCCGGTCAATCTGGCCTACGAGGCCGCCACCGCCGACCTGAACGATGTGAACATGATCGACCCCTTCCATCTGGAAGCCTACGGCGTGACCACCGTGAACTACAACCGCGACATCGAGATCTTCCCGGTGGTGAACGCGATGTTCGAGTTGATCGCAGGCCAGAGCCCCTACAAGTCCCCCACGGATATGGGCGTGAACATGGCCGGCAACTGCATCGTGGACGATGCAGTCTGCTGCGAGGCCTCCCGCAAGGAGATCGTGCGCCGGTACTATAAGTGCCTGTGCGAGCAGAAGATCACCGGCACCGCCAAGGAGAGCGAGCGCTACAAGCTGGAGCTGCTGATGAATCAGGCCGGGCTGACCATGGGGGCCCGGGAAGTGGAAAAGCAGGCGCACGCCCGCAGCGAAGCTACCGGCGGCGCACCGGCTGCTGCCATTGAACTGAGCGACGGCACCGTCATCACCGGCAAGACCGGCCCGCTGCTGGGTGCTACCGCAAGCGCCCTGATCAACGCACTCAAGCATCTGGCGGGCATCCCGCAGGAGACGGATCTGGTCAGCGCCGCTGCCATCGAGCCTATCCAGACCCTCAAGACCAACTATCTGGGCGGCAAAAACCCCCGTCTGCATACCGATGAGATCCTGATCGCTCTGTCCAGCTCTGCCGCTTCCAGCGAGCTTGCCGCAGCAGCTATGCACCAGCTGCCCAACCTCAAAGGCTGCGATGTGCACTCCACCGTGCTGCTTTCCAGCGTGGACAGCAGCACCCTGAACCGTCTGGGTATGTACCTGACCTGTGACCCCGTCTACGAGGAAGAGGACCGCAAGTACCATAAGCTGTAAAAAATAGCAATGCGCAAACTCCCCCTGTTAAAGCCGTCTGGCTTTGGCAGGGGAGTTTTCGCTATTGCCTTGCTACTTGTCCGCAGATATGGTACACTTGTTCTGCTTATTTTTTAAAGCGGATAAGAAAAGAGGATTAACAATATGGAACAACAACACAAACGCAGCGCGTTCTCCGGTAAGATCGGGTTCGTGCTGTCTGCCGCAGGCGCTTCGGTGGGTCTGGGCAACATCTGGCGCTTCCCGTATCTGGCAGCTAAATACGGCGGCGGCATTTTTCTGCTGGTATACATTCTGCTGGCAGTCACCTTTGGCTATACCATGATCGTGGCCGAGACCGCACTGGGCCGCATGACCCACAAAAGCCCGGTCAGCGCCTACGCCCACTTTGGCAAGGGGAAAGGCATCCGCTTCGGCGGCTGGATCAACGCCATTATCCCCATTTTGATCGTGCCGTATTATTCGGTCATCGGCGGCTGGGTCATCCACTATCTGGCCGAGTATCTGTGCGGACGCGGCAGCAATCTGGCAACGGATGGCTACTTCTCCGCCTTTATCACCAACGGTCTGCAGGCCGAGCTGGCCTTTTTGCTGTTCAGCCTGTTCACGCTGAGCATTATCTTTGCTGGTGTGCGCAACGGCGTGGAGCGCGTCTCCAAGGTAATGATGCCGGTGCTGGTGGTGCTGTCGCTGGTCATTGCGGGCTACTCTGTCACCCGTCCCGGTGCGCTGGCGGGTGTAAAGTATTTTCTGGTGCCCAACCCCAAAAACTTCTCTTGGATGACCGTGGTCACCGCCATGGGGCAGATGTTCTACTCTCTGTCCATTGCCATGGGCATTCTGGTCACCTTTGGCTCCTATATGAAGAAGGACGTCTCCATTGAGGAGTCCACCGAGAACGTGGAGGTGTTCGATACCGCCATTGCCATCATGGCAGGTCTGATGATCATCCCGGCGGTGTTCGCCTTCTCCGGCGGCGACCCGGACACCCTGCAGGCCGGCCCTGCACTGATGTTCATCACCATCCCCAAGGTGTTTGCCAGCATGGGTCTGGGCACTGTGGTGGGTGTGCTGTTCTTTGTGCTGGTGCTGTTTGCAGCCATTACCAGCTCCATCGCTCTGACCGAGAGCGCCGTCTCCACCTTTGAGGACGAGCTGGGCTGGGATCGTACCCGCTCCACCGTGCTCATCGGCGCCATCATGGTGGCACTGGGCAGCCTGTCGGCACTGGGCTACGGCCCGCTGGCCGGGGTGACCGTGTTCGGGATGCAGTTCTTGGACTTCTTCGACTTTTTGACCAACTCGGTCATGATGCCTATTGCAGCCATTGCCACCTGCCTGCTGGTGTCCCGCGTCATCGGCGTGGAGCAGATCGCGCAGGAGGTGGAGCAGGATGGTCAGCGCTTCCGCCGCAAGCCGGTGTTCAATTTTATGATCCGCTGGCTGTGCCCCATTTTTGCAGCCATTATTCTGGCAAGCTCGGTAGCAAACGCCTTTGGCTGGATCGCCATGTAAACCAAAAGCAGTATTTCCGGCAGCAGAACGCAAGTTTTTGACAGTAAAAGCAGGACAAGGGGGCCCTTATGAAAATGGAAACCTTGAAGCAGCAGATCCTGACGGCAAAGGGTGACGTGCGGGCAGAGCTTGTGCTGAAAAATGCCCGGGTCATCAACGTGTTCACAAACGAGATCGAGCAGGCCGATGTAGCCATCCGTCAAGGCATCATTCTTGGCGTGGGACACTATACCGGCGAGACCGAGCTGGACCTGCAGGGCCAATACGTCTGCCCGGGGCTTGTGGATGGGCACATCCACATTGAAAGTTCCATGCTCTGCGGCCCGGCCTTTGAACAGGCGGTGCTGCCCCACGGCACTACGGCGGTGGTCACCGACCCGCACGAGATCTCCAATGTGGCCGGTACGGCGGGGCTGGACTTTATGCTGGAAACTACCAAAGATCTGGCACTTTCGGTCTACTTTATGCTGCCCTCCTGCGTACCTGCCACCGGGCTGGATGAGTCCGGCGCGGTGCTGGAAGCGGAGCAGCTGCGCCCCTACTATCAGCAGCCCCGGGTGCTGGGACTGGCGGAGCTGATGAACTCCTACGGCACAGTGCGCGCGGACGAAAAGATCCTGCAGAAGATCTGCGACTGCAACGCTGCGGGTAAACGCATCGACGGGCACGCACCCTTCCTCAGTGGGGAGGAGCTGAACGCCTATATCGCCGCCGGGGTGCAGTCCGACCATGAGTGCTCGGACATCCACGAAGCCATGGAAAAGCTGCGGCGCGGGCAGTACATCATGGTGCGGGAGGGCACGGCGGCGCAAAATATGGAAAGCCTGCTGCCCCTGTTCCGGGAGCCTTATTGCAGCCGCTGTATGCTGGTGACCGATGACAAGCATCCCGGAGACCTGTTGCAGGGCGGGCATATCGACTACATCATCCGCAAGGCCATTGCCGCCGGGGTAGACCCGGTGGTGGCGGTGCGGATGGGCACCCTTGTCCCGTGTCAGTACTTCGGTCTTGCACACAGCGGCGCGGTAGCTCCCGGTTACACCGCTGACCTGATCGTACTGTCGAATCTGGAACAGTTCACGGTGGAGCAGGTGTACAAAAAGGGCAAACTGGTGGCGCAGCAGGGCAGAATGCTGCACCCCGCCGCCCTTACTGTGGACAAGGCACGCTTTGCGAGGGTGTTCGATTCCTTCAACATGGACGAGATCACCCCGGAGCAATTGCAGTTGAAGCAGACCGGCACCCGGCAGCGGGTGATCTGCCTGACCCCGCATTCGCTGTTGACCACCGAAAAGATCGTTCCGTTCTGTCAGCACCCGGGCACAGCGCCCGGTGTGGACGTGGCGCAAAAGATCGTCAAGCTGGCGGTGTTCGAGCGGCATCACCGCTCCAGTCATGTGGGCTTGGGCTTTTTGGGCAACTACGGCCTGCAATGCGGCGCAGTGGCTTCCAGTATCGCCCACGACTCCCACAACCTCATCGTGGCGGGCACCAACGATGCCGACATGGCGCTGGCGGGCAACACGGTGCGCAAAAATAAGGGCGGCCTTGCCTTTGCACTGAACGGACAGGTGGTAGGGGAGCTGCCGCTGCCGGTGGCAGGGCTTATGAGCACCGAGAGCGCCGAGACTGTGGAGGAAAAGCTGCAAGCGCTCAAGGCGGCGCTGAAAGCCCACGGCATCTCGGAGGACATCGACGCCTTTATGACCCTTGCCTTCGTCAGCCTGCCGGTCATCCCGAAGCTGCGGCTGAACACCTACGGCATCGTGGATGTGGATGCCCAGCAGATCGTCCCGGCGGTGTTCTGAGAACGCGGCACAGGATTGAATTTGGAAATCATTTTTATCGGCACAATGCCGGACAGTCTGCGGGCTGTCCGGCATTGTGCATTCACGGAAAGATGGCTCTTGACTTTTTGCCACAGAACCGGTATGTTGATACTGTCCACTTACCACACAAATAATATAAGGAAGCTTTATGGAAAAACGCAGCACACCCTCTTTGCAGATCACCGACCGTTTTGGTGCACAGGCGGCCTTTGCCAGCCTGCGCCTGCCGGACGGTACCGAGGCCAGCGTACCGGCAGAGCACGCCGCTGCTATCTATGTAAACGAGCAGCCCGCCTTCCGGGTGGTATGCACCCCGGCGCTGCTGCCGCAGCTGGCCTTGGGGCGGCTGCTCACCGAAGGATGGATCGCATCTGCGGACGAGGTGGAGCAGATCGCCGTCTGCGCCGAGGGCGCAAAGGTGCAGGTATATCTGCGCCACCCGCTGCCCACTCGCCGCGCCGCCGCGCAGGAGGTTGCCAGCTGCTGCACCGATAATATCGCGCTGGGCAGTCCGGTGGAGTTACAGCCCTTGCGCCCTGTGCCGGGGCTGGTCTTGCAGCCGGAATGGGTGGAGCGCCTGACCGCCGCCATGCACGCCGGACTGCCGCTGTACCGCGCCACCCGGGCGGTACACAGCTGCTTTGTGCTGCACAAAGGGGAAATTGTTTTTGCCTGCGAGGATCTGGGGCGGCACAACGCGCTGGATAAGGCGGTGGGCTGCACGGTGCTGGCAGGGCTTCCGCTGGCAGAATGCGTGCTGTACACCAGCGGCCGGGTGCCGCTGGATATGGTGCGCAAGGCCATCCGCGCCGGGGTGCCGGTGCTGGTAAGCAAGAGCATGCCCACCGTGCAATCCGCAGAGCTTGCAGCAGAATACGGCCTGCAGCTGGTGTGCGGGCGAAAAATCCCTAAAGTTTAAGCAAATATTACAAAAACAATCGTTACAAAACGGAAAAGCCTGTCTGTTTCTGTTGACATACTCCGCGCACGCATGTTAATATATTATCGAAGAGACCGCTCCGCTGTTGCAGCAGCCAGAGCGGCCTCAATTGTTGTCCGGGGTTACCCGGCAAAATAAAAAACAGGCAGGTGATAACATGAAGCAGGCAACCAACCCGTTTGCGCCCGTACCGCTGTGGCGCAAGCGGCTGCCGGGCTATGCAGCCATGGGCGTTGCGACCATCGCCTTGGCGGTCGGGCTGACCACCTTGCAAAGCGCACGCACCACGGTTGCCGGTACCCTGCTGCCGGTGTCGGAGGCGGATGCAGCCACCTACGGCATCAGCGCAGTGTACCAGCTCGACGATGGCAGCTACCGCGTGGAGGGCTCTCAGAAGGGCTTCCAGAGCGATGTACAGGCTGCCGTGACCATTGACGCCGAGGGAAATGTTTCCGCAGTAGAGATCCTCTCGCAGGACGAAACCGAAAGCCTTGGCGGCCAGTGCATCAACCCGGAGTTCACGTCCCAGTATCAGGGCGCAGCTCCCTTCACGCTGGCGGGCAAAAGCTACACCGTAACGGACCCCGTTACCGGTGCCGCCTATGCTGCTGCCGGTGCAGCGGAGGAGCAGCCCGCTGCTGCCGGGGATTTTGACCCCGCACAGTGGCGCACCTTCGATACCTCTCCCGAGGCCGAGGCTACCCGCAAGATGTATGCTGCGGGGCTTACCCTCTCGGCTTTGAAGGGCGAGGCACTGGGCGATGAGCTGGCTCCGCCGCTGGATTCCAGCGCAGAGGCCGTGGCACGGCGCAAGCTGTACGCAGCCATGCTCAGCAAGAGCGCACTGGACGGCGAGCCGATGGCGATCCCCTTTGCGGATCTCTCGGCAGAAGAGCAGTCCAAGGCGCGTCTGGAGCAGGCCAGCCTGACCACCGCCGGCAATGCGTCCGGTGCTGTCAGCGCAGACCTGACCGAGGTGGACGCCCTTTCCGGCGCGACCATCACCTCTTCGGCTGTGACGACCATCGTCAACAACTCGTATTTCTATGTGACCGAGGTGCTCAGCGCAGAGTGACCTCAACGGAGGAATGGAACCTATGGCAAAAACTGATTTCCTGACGGCTGACATGACCCGCCGTCAATTCATGAAGATCTCGGGCAAGAGCCTTGCAGGGCTCACCCTGTCCGCTTCCATGCTGTCCCTGTTCGGCTGCTCTCAGCAGCAGGTGGATTCCGGCGCAGTGGCCACTTGGGCACTGCCGCAGGGCCTGCTGGTGGTCAACGCAGACCTGTGCACCGGCTGCCAGCGCTGCGAGATCAACTGCACCCTGACCAACGACGGCGTGTGCTCCTCTTACATCAGCCGCGTCAAGATCCAGCGCCGTCTGAATCTGGACGGCGCAGGCAACGGCCTGCTGTCCGGCACCGATAACTGCTTTGTCTACTTCCCGGACACCTGCCGCCAGTGCGAGGACCCCGCCTGCGGCAACGCCTGCCCGCAGAAGGCCATCACCACCGACGACCGCGGCATCCGCGTAGTGGATACCGACAAGTGCATCGGCTGCGGTGCCTGCCATGATGCCTGCCCGTGGCACATGCCCACTGTCAACCCTGAGACCGGCAAGTCCTCCAAGTGCATCGCCTGCGGTGCCTGCGTGGCAGGCTGCCCGTCCGGCGCTCTGTCCATCGTGGATTGGGATGCCGTTACCAGCGCAGCACAGGCTGCATACTTGGATCTGTAAGGAGGAACTACAATGGCTGAAAGTTATGGCTGGGCAGGCAAGATCCTGCGCGTCAACCTGACCACCGGCGAGATCACCACGCAGGATGACGAAAAGTACCATAAGTATATCGGCGGTATGGGCATGGCCTACCGCATTATGTATGAGGAAGCTCCCATGGAGCTGGACCCCTATGACGAGAAGGCTCTGGTCATCTTCGGTGTCGGCCCCCTGACCGGCGCAGGCGTGCCCTGCTCCGGCCGTATGAACGTGACCTTCCGCTCCACCTGGTCCAAGGGTCACTCCATTATCGACGCACACATGGGCGGCCACATCGGCTCCATGCTGAAGTATGCCGGTTACGATGGCATCGTGGTCAGCGGCATCTCTGAGAAGCCCGTCTACCTGCGCATCGAGGACGGCGCGGTCTCTCTGGAGGACGCAACCGAGATCTGGGGCAAGGGCACCTTTGCTGCCAATAAGTGGATGGTAGAGCAGAACGGCCGCGAGTTCGAGACTGCTTCCATCGGCCCTGCCGGTGAAAATCTGGTGGACTACTCCACCCTGAACACCAGCTTCGGCAACTCCGGCGGTGCCGGTCTGGGCGCTGCCATGGGCAACAAGAAGCTGAAAGGTCTGGCCATCCGCGGCACCGGCAGCGTCAAGGTGGCTGACCCCAAGAAGGTGCTGGAGCTCTCCAACTACATGATGGGAAACCTGATCGGCGGCAACAACAACCACAACGTGCCCGCACAGCCCCAGAGCTGGGCAGAGTACAGCGCCACCTCCGGCAAGAACCGCTGGTCCGGCGCGCCCGGCCGTATGTGGAAGAAGGCTCCCGGCGGCCCCGTGGATACCGGCGAGCAGCCCTACAACGATATCAACAAGGTGGCACTGCGCTGCTTCAAGGGCTACTTCGACTTCGGCGCTCCCGCTGCCGAGTACACCGTGAAGAACGGCGGCTGCTCCTCCTGCCCCATCCGCTGCTACACCGAGTATGATGTGGATCCGCTGGCAGATTACGATCTGCCCACCCACAACTCCAACACCTGTATGCCCGTGCTGTACGGCACCCGCGTCTACCCGGACGGCGTGCACGACTTCAAGTACGAAGGCGACGGCACCATGGTCATCAATCTGGCATGGGCTCATGCTGTGGACGATATGGGTCTGTGGGACAACTACGGCAACCTGAACCGCGACCTGCTGTGGATCCTGCGCATGCCGCGCGAGGAGGCCACCAAGTACATCAGCGAGGCCGAGTACGACTCTCTGCCCTGGGAGTGGGAGAAGGCCGGCGATCCCCGCTGGGAGGTCGAACTGATCCGCCGCATGGCTTACGGCGAGGGCGACCTGTCCGTCATCGCCAAGGGCACGCTGGCCATGATGGAAAAGTTCGGCCTGCCCAAGAGCTGGCTGGACCGCAACGACGGCGCTACCAACTCCAACCTGATCTACAACGGCTTCCCCAACCACCACGGCCCTGCTGAGGCATGGCAGGTTGGTATGCTGTACAACCTCGTCTACAACCGTGACTGCATGATCCACGAGATCGTCTGCGAGACCGGTTCCGGCGCTCCGTATGAAGTGACCAAGAAGGTCATGGAGGACTTCTTCGGCGAGGGCTGCTACGATAAGGCCAAGGCCTACACTCCCATCAACGAGAACAAGGCAAAGCTGGCTGCATACTGCGTCAACGATAAGAACTTCCACGACTCCGCTACCCTGTGCAACTGGATGTGGCCCATGACCCAGTCTCCCTCCAAGGAGCGCGACTACCACGGCGATCTGGATCTGCAGGCAGACTTTATGACTGCTGTTACCGGCGAGACCTATACTCAGGCCGGTCTGCAGGAGGACGGTGCCCGCATCACCCAGATGCTGCGCGCGATGACCGCCATCAGCTTCCAGCAGAACTGCGGCAGCGCAAACCTGCGTCAGGAGCACGATGCCATCTGCGATTGGGTGTTTGATAAGGACCCCGACTTCAAGGCATTCGAGGAAGGCACCACCAAGCTGGACCGCGCCGACATGGAGAAGGCAAAGGATCTGTTCTACGACGTCTTTGGCTGGGACCGCACCACCGGTGTGCCCACCCGCGAGACGCTGGAGAAGTATGATCTGGCTGACATGGCCGATGATCTGGAAAAGCGCGGCATCTACGCCCAGAACACCGCAGCAGCTGAATAAATCCAACGGATAAATCCCATAGAAAGAGGAAAAATCGTCATGTTGTTTGGCAGACGTAAACCCGGCTACACCACCACGGTGGATGGCAGCGTAGACCCGGAACAGGCCGTTCTGGAACTGCAAAAGGCAGAGCTGGCCGCCAAGAAAAAGCCCAAGGCAGAGGTGTTTGACATCGACGCCGCAAGCGAGACTGCCCGCCGCCTGAAGGAGACCGGCAGCACCTTTGACGGCAGCGCCGCCAAGACCGGCGAGGATGTGATCGCTGCAGTGGAGCGGGAGACCGCCGAACTTGCCGCAAAGCAGGCCGCTGAGGCCGCACCCGAAGCTGCCGAAGCTGCGCAGCCCGATGCTGCAAAGCCGGAACTGCTGGATTTTCTGGCCGGTGAACCGGAGGCAGAAAACGATCCCTTTGCGGATCAGCCCACTAAGACCGCCCCGGAGCTGCCGGAGCTGACCCCTGCACAGGAACTGGCCGGTTACATCCGCGCCCGCTCTGCGGCTGCGCTGATTACCCCCCACGCTTTGCTGCTGGAGGAAGTGGAAAACGCCGACGAGCTGCTGGCACAGATGCCCGCAGACCCCCAGTGCACCGATATCGTCACCCGCGCGGGTGCAAAGGACACCTACTACTACTCCAACGCCAATATGAGCGATAACTACGCCATGATCGCGCAGCTCATCGAGGACAAGGATCTGTGTGTGATGTTTGCCGAGATGGTGCGGTTCAACGCCCGCATCTACCCCAGTGCCACTCCGCTCAAGTATTTCCAGCGCTCCCCCTACGGTCTTGCGCCGGAGGTCATCGAGCAGACTTGGAAGGCCATGCAGGAAAACCCGGAGTATGCCGATATCGAGGAGCTGACCAACAACCAGAACGAGCGGTTCCTCTTTTCCACCAAGCACCTCACCCGCCGCTATGCCAAGGCTATCAGCGACGTGGACGATTTCTGCGATTAAACCATAAACTACAATTGAATCAGGGTATAAGAGCTTCTTTGAGCAAAGGCGTCTAAACTCTCACAAAGAGCAGGACACCGCGCCGCAATGCTAAGGGCTGAATAAGCCGGCATTCAAGGGTGGCGGGGGAAACCCCACCGCCTTCCCGCAGAAGAAACGCTGCAATTTGAAAAAAAGAACTCCTCCCATCTTCACAGGTGCTTTTTGGCTGTGTGCTGCCGCTGCAAGGGCGGCGCATAGCCAAAGGCTGCCACCGGCGTAGCAGACTGCAAGCTGCCGCAGCCGGTTTTGTGGGGATATTCTGCGGAGGCGTTTTGATTTTCCGGTCAAGACGTCTCCGCTTCTTTTTCACCTGCCTTTTTGAAAAAAGAATACCCCCGCCGGTGTCCCCGTCTGAGCCATAGCAGAAGGGGAGAGCGGCGGGTCTATGGAGGAAGTTATAATGAATCAGCCTTTCTGCTCCCCCGTTCAGGCGCTGCGCAGCGTGCTGGACGCGGCAGCGCTTCTGCCTTCTCCGTCCCCGGAGACCATCCCGCTGGAAGCCGCCTGCGGGCGCATTGCCGCCGGTGACCTCTGCGCCCGGATGGACCAGCCCCCCTTTGACCGCAGCCCGCTGGACGGCTACGCCCTGCACAGCGTGGATACCGCCGGAGCAAGCCGGGAGACCCCGGTCACCCTGCCGGTGGTGATGAAGCTTTACGCGGGCGATGCTCCGGCTGCGGCGCTGCCCGCAGGCTGCGCTGCCCGCATCATGACCGGTGCCCCCCTGCCGGAGGGCGCGGACTGCGTTTTGATGCAGGAACTGACCGACAGCGGCGAAGAGACCGTACAGATCTATGCTGCCGTAAAACCGCTGCAAAACGTAGTGTTCCGGGGGGAAGATGTAGCCGCCGGTGCGGTCATTGCGCCCGCCGGGACGGTGCTCACCCCCGCCCATCTGGGCGTGCTGGCCGGGCAGGGCTACGCTGAAGTAACGGTCTGCCGCCCGCTGACCGTGGGCATCCTTTCCACCGGCAGCGAGCTGCTGGAACCCGGCGCACCGTGGGCACCCGGTAAAATTTACGATGCCAACGGCATCCAGAACGCCGCCCGGCTGCGTCAGCTGGGCTTTTCCGTGGAGCGGCAGCAGTGCTCCGATGACCCGGAGGTCATCACCGGTAAAATGCAGGAACTGCTGACCCGCTGCGATGCCGTCATCACCAGCGGCGGCGTTTCCGTTGGGCAGAAGGACTATCTGCCCCTTGTGCTGGAACAGCTGGGTGCACAGCTGGTGGTAGAGGGCGTAGCCCAGAAGCCCGGCAGCCCCATGCTGGCGGCAACACTGGGCGGCAAGCTGGTGTTCTGCCTGTCCGGCAACCCCTTTGCCGCCGCCGCTACGCTGGAGCAGTACGCTATCCCTGCGCTGCTGCGCGTCGCCGGGCGGCGGGAGGAGAGCTGCATCCCTGCCCGCACCGTCTGCACCCTGACGAACGGCTTTTCCAAACCCAGCAAGGGCTACCGCTACCTGCGTGCCACCGCCTGCGGCGGCAAGGTGACGCTGCCCGGTGCGGGCAACACCGAGGCACACTCTTCCGGTGCACTGTCCGCTATGATGGGCTGCAACTGTCTGGTAGAGATCCCCGTCGGCAGTGGGCCGGTGGAACCTGGCATGGAAGTGGAGGTGCTTTGCTTTGTACAGTGAACAAAAACAGGCGCTTGCCGAGACACAGGCGCTCAAACGCCCGGCGGTGCTGGCCGTCAGCGGGGTGCACAACAGCGGTAAGACCACCCTGCTGGAAAAGCTGCTGCCCGTGCTGCGCAGCCGTGGGCTGAAGGTAGGCGTCATCAAGCACGACGGCCACGATTTTACCCCGGACGTGCCCGGCACCGACAGCTACCGTCTGCGGGAAGCCGGTGCCGAGGGCGTGGCGGTCTATTCCGGCACGCGCTACCTGCTGACCGAGGAATTCCGCCTGACCGAGCAGGACCTGCTTGCCCTGTTCGAGCGTCACGGCTACGACCTTGTGCTGCTGGAAGGGTTCAAATCCAGCGGCTGGCCGAAGATCGAGGTGGTGCGCAGCGCCATTTCGGATGCGCCCGTCTCCTTCCAGCCGCTGGCGGTGGTGGGGGATATTCCCGGCGCAGATTTTGACCTGAACGATATTCCGGCACTGGCAGACTGGATCGAAGCCCAGATGCCCGCGCTGTAAGGAGAATGCCATCATGAAACTGATCCGTACTGTTGACGCCGCAGGGCAGGTGCTCTGCCACGATATCACCCAGATCATCCCGGGCGAATACAAGGATGCCCGCTTCCGCAAGGGGCACGTCATCCAGCCCGAGGACATCCCCGTGCTGCTTTCCATCGGTAAGGAGAACCTCTACGTCTGGGAAAAGCACCCCGGCATCCTCCACGAGGACGAAGCAGCCGCCCTGCTGTACAAGGCCGCTGCGGGCAAAAATATCCACGGCACTGCGCCGAAAGAAGGCAAAATCGAGCTGATCGCGGACTGCGACGGCCTGTTGAAGATCAACCGCAAGGCGTTGATGGCTGTGAACAGCACCCCGCAGATGATGATCGCCACCATCCACGGTGACCTGCCGGTGAAAAAGGGCCAGAAGCTGGCCGGTACCCGCATCATCCCGCTGGTCATCGAGCAGGAGAAGATGGACGCCATGCAGGCCGCTGCCGGGGCAGAGCCTATCCTGAACGTGCTGCCCATGCAGGCCAAAAAGGTGGGCATCATCACCACCGGCAGCGAGGTGTTCAAGGGACGCATCGAGGATAAATTTACCCCCATCCTGCAAAGCAAGCTGGCGGTCTACGGCTGCGAGATGGTTTTCCATAAGGTCTGCGACGACGACCCCGCCGGGATCACCGCTGCCATTCTGGAGGCCAAGGCCGCAGGGTGCGAACTGATCTTTACCACCGGCGGCATGAGCGTGGACCCCGACGACCGCACCCCGCTGGCCATCAAGAACACCGGGGCGGACATCATTACCTACGGTGTACCGGTGCTGCCGGGTGCGATGTTCCTTGTCAGCTATCTGGACGGTGTGCCGGTATGTGGTCTGCCCGGCTGTGTGATGTACGCCAAGCGCACCATTTTTGACCTGCTGCTGCCCCGTCTGCTGGCCGATGACCCCATCACCGCCGAGGATATCGCCCGCTTGGGCGAGGGCGGCCTGTGCCTGAACTGCGAAGTGTGCCACTGGCCGAACTGCGGCTTTGGGCACTGCTGAAACCCTCTCAGCTTACTAAGGTGAAAAAATATGAGTGAAAATAATCTGACACATTTTGATGCCGCCGGGAACGCCGTGATGGTGGATGTGAGCGCAAAGCCCGTCACCACCCGGGAAGCCACTGCACACGGCATTATTACCATGAACGCCGAAGCCTTTGCCGCCGTGCAGAGCGGCACGGTGAAAAAGGGCGATGTGCTGGGCGTGGCGCGCATTGCGGGCATTATGGCCACCAAGCGCACCAGTGAGCTGATCCCCTTGTGCCATCCGCTGCCCCTGACCAAGGTAGGCATCGAGTTCCGTCTGCTGCCCGAACGGCAGGCGGTAGAAGCCCTGTGCACCGTCAAGACCAGCGGCGTGACCGGCGTGGAGATGGAGGCGCTGACCGGCGTTTCCACCGCGCTGCTGACCATCTATGATATGTGCAAGGCCGTGGATAAGGGCATGGAGCTGGGCGAGATCCATCTGGTGGAAAAGACCGGCGGCAAGAGCGGCCACTATATCCGGGCGGAGGGCGGCTATGTTTGATCGTTACCAGCGCGAGATCCATTATCTGCGCCTGTCGGTGACCGACCTGTGCAACCTGCGTTGCCGCTACTGTATGCCGGACGGTGTGGAAAAGCTGGAGCGGGAAGCCGTGCTGACCTACGAGGAATTTCTGCGCTTGGCTGCGTTGTTTGCCCAGTGCGGCATCGACACCGTGCGAGTAACCGGCGGCGAGCCGCTGGTGCGCAAGAATGTGGCGCAGCTGGTGGCCGGGCTGAAAGCCACCCCGGGCATCCGCCGGGTCACCCTGACCACCAACGCCGTTTTGCTGGCAGAGCAGCTGCCCGCGCTGCTGGATGCCGGGCTGGACAGTGTGAACATCAGTCTGGACACCCTGCGCCAGGAGGTGTTCCGGCAGATCACTGCCCGGGACGAGTTTGCCGCCGTGCAGGCGGGCTTGCAGGCGGCGCTGGATAGCGGCCTGCCCGTCAAGCTGAACTGCGTGCCGCAGGCGGGCGTGAACGAAGCCGAGCTGGAAGCCCTTGCCGCACTGGCAAAGGACAACGCCCTGCAGGTGCGGTTTATTGAGATGATGCCCATCGGCTACGGCGCTGCCATGCCCTGCATCTCCGGCCCGGAGCTGCGGGCGCGGTTTGCCCGGCGCTGGCCGGAGCTTGCGCCCCTTTCCCCTGCGCAGGAGCACGCCTTGGGCGACGGCCCGGCGGTGTACTACACCGTGCCGGGCTGGCAGGGCAGCATCGGCTTTATTGCAGCGGTGCACGGCAAATTCTGCGCTTCCTGCAACCGGGTGCGGCTGACCAGTCAGGGCTTTTTGCGGCCCTGCCTTGCCAGCGAGACCGGCTGCGACCTGCGCGCACTGCTGCGCGGCGGCGCGGACGATGCGCAGCTGCTGGCCGCTATCCGGGAGACCATCTGGGCAAAGCCCCGGGAACACCATTTTAACGACAGTTCCATGCCCGCTACCCGCGGGATGTATCGAATTGGAGGATAAATAACTATGGGTAAGCTTCTGGCAATCTGCACCAGCCCCAAGCGGGGCACCGTAAAAACCGAGGTGCCCCGCGCCGTCCTGACCCCGGAATGGGGCATCGTGGAGGACGCCCACGGCGGCAACTGGCACCGTCAGGTCAGTATGCTCAGCGCCGAAAAGATCGAGGCGTTCCGCAAGAAGCTCTGGGTGGATTACGGCGCTTTTGGCGAAAATCTGGTCATCGAGGGCTTCGATTTCCGCAATCTGCCGGTGACCAGCCGGTTTGCCATCGGGGATGTGGTGCTGGAAATGACCCAAATCGGCAAAGAGTGCCACAACGACTGCGTCATCAAGCAGCAGACCGGCGAGTGCATCATGCCCCACGAGGGCGTGTTTGCTCGGGTACTGACCGGCGGCGAGATCCATGTGGGGGACGAGGTGACCCTGCTGCCCGCACTGGAAAATCCGCCCCTGCGCGCTGCCGTCATCACCCTTTCCGATAAGGGCAGCCGTGGTGAGCGGGAGGATAAAAGCGGGCCGCTGATTGTAGAGATGCTCACCGCCGCAGGCTATGTGGTGGAAGAGACCATGATCCTGCCGGACGAGGCAAAGGCGCTGAAAGCGCAGCTCATCCGCATGGCAGACGGCCGTCAGGTGAACCTTGTGCTCACCACCGGCGGCACCGGCTTCTCCCCCCGGGATATCACCCCGGAAGCCACCTGCGCCGTGGCCGACCGCAACGCCCCCGGCATTGCCGAGGCCATGCGCTACCACAGCCTGAGCATTACCCCGCGCGGAATGCTGAGCCGTGGCGTCAGCGTGCTGCGCGGCAAGACCCTGATCGTCAACCTGCCGGGCAGCCCCAAGGCGGTGCAGGAGAACTTGGAGTACATTCTGCCCAGCTTGGAGCACGGGGTACGCATCGCCGCGGGTCTGGACGGCGAGTGCGCCCGTAAGTAAGGCTTCCTGCCCTGCTTTCCTTTACGGGGCGTAGAAATATACTATTTTTTCACTTAAAGTAAGGAGAAACAGAGATGAACGACCATCGCATTTCCCGTCGGAGGTTTCTGGCCGCTGCCGGTATGGCCGGTGCAGCTGCTGCCCTCACCGCCTGCGGCGGTGCTGCTTCCAGCGCAGCATCGTCCGTGGCTTCCTCTGTCGCCGCTTCCCCGGAAGCAGCACAGAGCGTGGAGTTGATCGTGTTTGCCGCCGCTTCCCTCACCGAGACGCTGAACGCCATCGGTGAGAGCTACACGGCAGAACACCCGGAGGTGACCTTCCGTTTCAACTTCGACTCCTCCGGTACCCTCAAGACCCAGATCCAGGAGGGCGCGGATTGCGATCTGTTCATCTCTGCCGGTCAGAAGCAGATGAACCAGCTGGACATCACCGCTTCTGCCGAGGTGAACAAGGACGGTCTTGACTTTGTGGATGCAGACAGCCGTGTGAACCTGCTGGAAAACAAGGTGGTGCTCTGTGTACCGGATGGCAGCGACAAGGGCATTGACAGCTTTGACGCACTGGCCGAGCACCTGAAGGCGCAGGATATCCTGTTCTGCATGGGCAACAGCGATGTGCCCGTGGGGCAGTACACCCAGAAGATCCTTGCCTACTACCAGCTGGACGAAGCTGCACTGGCTGCTGCGGGCGTGATCACCTACGGCTCCAACGTCAAGGAGGTGACCACGCAGGTCACCGAAGGCAGCGTGGATGCCGGTGTCGTTTACTGCACCGATGCGTACAGCGCCGGTCTGACCCCTGTGGACGAGGCCACCAAGGAGATGTGCGGTCAGGTCATCTACCCCGCCGCCGTGCTGAAGGCCGCCCCCAACGCTGAGGCTGCCAAGGAGTTTTTGGCTTACTTGCAGACCGACAAGGCTATGACCGTGTTCGAGGGCGTGGGCTTCAGCGTCGTATAAAGGAGCAGACATGGACTGGTATCCGTTGTGGAACAGCCTGCGCATTGCTTTGATCAGCTGCGCGGCGGTGTTCTTTCTTGGCATTTTTGCCGCCTATTATATTGCTCGTCTGCCCCGGATGGTCAAGGGTGTGCTGGATGTGCTGCTCACCCTGCCTATGGTGCTGCCGCCCACGGTGGTGGGCTACTTTCTGCTGCTGCTCTTCGGCGCAAAGCGGCCGCTGGGCATCTTTTTCATGCAGCAGTTCGGGGTAAAGCTGGTCATGAACTGGTACAGCGCCATCTTTGCCTCCATCGTAGTGGCTTTTCCGCTGATGTACCGCACCGCGCGCGGCGCGTTTGAAAGCTTTGACGAAACGTTGGCGTGGTCGGCGCAGACGCTGGGACAGTCCGATACATGGATCTTTTGGCGGGTGCGGATGCCCGCCTGCCGTCAGGGCATTCTGGCGGGCACGGTGCTGGCTTTTGCCCGGGCACTGGGCGAATACGGCGCTACCAGCATGATCGCGGGCTACACCCCCGGCAAGACCGCCACCATTGCCACCACGGTCTACCAGCTGTGGCGCACCAACGATGAACTCGGTGCCATGCGGTGGGTGCTGGTGGATATCGCCATCTCGGCGGTAGTGCTGCTGGCGGTGAACCTGCTGGAGAAAAAACAGAAAGCGGGTGGCCGCAAATGAGCCTTGAAGTCAATATTGAAAAAAAGCTGGACGGTTTCACCCTCCGGGCTGCTTTTACCGCGGGCAACACCTCTACCGCCCTGCTGGGCGCTTCCGGCTGCGGCAAAAGCATGACATTGCGGTGCATCGCGGGCATCGTAAAACCGGACCGCGGACGCATCGTGCTGGACGGGCGGGTGCTGTTCGACAGCACCCAGCACATCGACCTGCCGCCGCAGCAGCGGGGCGTGGGACTGCTGTTCCAGAACTACGCCCTGTTCCCCAATATGACCGTGGAGCAGAATGTCCTTTGCGGCCTGAAGGCAGAAAAAGACCCCGCCGCCCGCCGCGCCGCCTGCGCCGAAATGCTGCGCGCCATGCGGCTGGAGGAGCTGGCAAAACGCTACCCCGCCCAGCTTTCCGGCGGGCAGCAGCAGCGCACCGCTCTGGCACGCATTCTGGTGGGCAAGCCCCGCATCCTGATGCTGGACGAGCCCTTCAGTGCGCTGGACAGCTACCTGCGGGAAGAGGTAGAGGGCGAGGTGGGCAGCCTGCTGGCAAATTTTGCGGGCACGGCTCTGCTGGTGACCCACAACCGGGACGAGGCCTACCGCCTGTGCAAAGAAATGATCGTGCTGAACGATGGGCAGGTGCTGCGCGCCGGTACCACCAAGGCCGTTTTTGCCGACCCGCAGAGCGTTGCCGCCGCGCGGCTGACCGGCTGCAAGAACATTCTGCCCTGCACCCCGCTGGACAGCCACACCGTCCGGCTGGACGTCTGGAACACCACCCTGCGGCTGGCACTGCCCGTCCCGGCGGGCTGCACCGCTGTGGGTATCCGTGCCCACGACTTTACGCCCTGCGCCGCCGATGTGCCCAACGCCATTCCGGTAAAGGCGGTCTCCACCAGCGAGAACCCCTTTGACTGGAACCTCATCTGCACCCCGCCGGAGGGTACGGCGCAGCTGTGGTGGAAGGTAAGCAAAAAAAGCCTTTCCTCGGCAGCACCCGCTGCGCCGCAGTACCTGTGTGCCGCACCGGAAAGCATCATGCCGCTGAAGGGCTGAGAAAATGAATGGCCTGCACTGCGTTCCGGCCATATTCAGCGGAAAGAATCATTTGAAAATAGGGGATTTCCCCACAAGCAAAGCAGCCGCTGCACGGTAAGATGCAGCGGCTGCTTTGCTTATTTGTGTAAAAAGGGGAGTGCTTATGCCATATCGCGGCAGGTCACAATGTCTGCCCCGGTGCCGCAGACGTCGGTCAGCACCACATCACCCACATGGATGGGGGCGTGCAGCACCACGCTGTCCAGCGCGGCGACCACCTCGGCCATCTGTCCCTTGGGCACGGGCTTGGAGGTCTTGACCGGGCAGCGGGAGTGCAGGCAGCCCTCGGCGCGCACGGTGCTGGTAATGATGCGGGTGGGGTGGGTCAGCTCTTCCTTGCCGTAGGCGATGCCGTTGGGGCAGCCGTTGCCGGTCACCTTGTAGTCGTTGGCTTCATCCACCTGCAGATGGCAGCCCTGAGGGCAGCAGGTGCAAATTACTTCTTTCATATCGCTCATGCCTCCTCGATCTCAATGGTCACTTCGTCCACGGGGGCTCTGTCCAGCAGCACTCTGGGCAGGGCAATGTGCTCCATCTCGCCGGGGGCAAGGCGGTCGCGCTTGAAGCGTGCGATCACCGTGTCACCGCTCTTGACAAGGATGGTGCTCTTGCCGCAGATGCGGCGGACGCGGAAGGACACGTTGGTGCTCTTTTCCACGCCTTCCAGACGGATGCGCTGCGGCAGGGTGTAGCCAAGGTCTGCGCCGGGCTTCACGGTCAGCACACGCCCCTCGGCCACGGGGCCGTTCTGGATATAGTTGGCAGCGGCCGCACCGGCCAGCTCGCTCTCGCCGGAAACAAAGTCCACCAGATCGTGCACCTGCACCACGTTGCCGCAGGCAAACACGCCGGGAATGCTGGTCTCCATGTTCTCGTACACGATAGCACCCTTGGTGCGGGGGTCCATCTCGATTCCGGCCTGCTTGGTCAGCTCGTTTTCGGGGATCAGGCCCACGCTCAGCAGAATGGTGTCCACATCGAACTCCATCTCAGTGCCGGGGATGGGCTTGCGGTCGGGGCCGATCTCGGCCACGATGGCCTTTTCTACGCGGTTCTTGCCCTGAATATCCACGATGGTGTGGGAGAGATACAGGGGGATGTCAAAGTCGTTCAGGCACTGTACGATGTTGCGGGTCAGGCCGCCGGAGTAGGGCATCACCTCTACGCAGGCCAGCACCTTTGCGCCCTCAAGGGTCATGCGGCGTGCCATGATCAGGCCGATATCGCCGCTGCCGAGGATCAGCACCCGCTTGCCGACCAGATAGCCTTCCATGTTCACATAGCGCTGTGCTGCACCGGCGGTGTACACGCCGGCAGGGCGGGTGCCCGGGGTGCCGATGGCACCGCGGGTGCGCTCGCGGCAGCCCATGCCCAGAACGATGCTCTTGGCCTCGATGATCTGGTAGCCGTACTCCTTGGAAACACAGTGCACCTTTTTATCCGGGGTCACTTCCAGCACCATGGTGTCCAGCTGCACCTTCACGCCGGTGTTCTTGAGCATCTCGATAAAGCGTCCGGCGTACTCCGGGCCGGTGAGCTGCTCGCCAAAGCGGTGCAGACCAAAGCCGTTGTGGATGCACTGGTTCAGAATGCCGCCCAGCTCTTTATCGCGCTCCAGAATGAGGATGTCGCGCAGACCGCTTTCCCATGCCTTGCAGGCAGCAGCAAGGCCCGCAGGGCCGCCGCCGATAATGACCAGATCAACCATTGCTCTTTCCTCCTACCTTCGTTTCGCTGACAAGAACGTTCGAGCCGTTCTTGTCCTGCAGAATGTCCAAGGGGTCTATGCCCAGTTCACGGCTGATCAGCTCCAGCACACGGGGGCCGCAGAAGCCGCCCTGACAGCGGCCCATGCCTGCACCGGCGCGGCGCTTTACGCCGTCGATGGTGTTGGCGGGCACCTCGCTGTGAAGAGCTGCCAGAATCTCGCCCTCGGTAATAGTCTCGCAGCGGCAGATCACCCGGCCGTAGGCGGGCTGCTCCTTGACCAGTGCTGCTTTTTCCTCTGCGGAAAGCTCCTTGAAGCGGATGTGGCGGCGGCCGTCCTTGTAGTCAGCCTTTTCCGCGCCCAGAACACCGCGCTCTTTCAGGATAGCAACGGCTTCCTCAGCAACTGCCGGGGCAGCGGACAGGCCGGGGCTCTTCATGCCGGCCAAGTCGATCCAGCCGGGTGCTTCCGGCTCTTCACCAATGATAAAGTCGTCCACATCCAGATTGGCGCGCACGCCCGCAAAGCTGCGGATGGACTCGCCAAAGTTGATGCTGGGCACGCTGCGCTGGGCAGTGGTCTTGACAAATTCCAGACCGCTGCTGGTGCAGGAGGTGTCGTTGCCCTCCACCGGCTCTGCGTTGGGGCCGACGATCAGGTTGCCGTGCACAGTGGGTGCTACCAGCACGCCCTTGCCCAGCTCGTTGGGGCACTGGAAGATGACGTGGCTCACACGGGTGCCCTCGCTCTTGTCCAGCAGATAGTACTCGCCCCGGGTGGGAATGATGTGGAAGTTGGCGGGCTCCACCATGGAGTGTACCTTATCGGCCCAGATACCGGCAGCGTTGATGACGCAGCGGGTCTCCACCGTGCCGCCGGGCACGGTCAGGCGGTAGCCGCCCTCGATGGCTTCGGCATCGGTCACCTTGCAGTTGCGGCGCAGCTCCACGCCGTTGCGTACCGCCACCTCGGTCATGGCCAGTGCGTACTCCCACGGGTTTACGATGGCGGCGCTGGGTGCCCACAGTGCGCCGCAGACCTTCTCGGAAAGGTTGGGCTCCATGGCAAGGGCCTCTTCCTTGGAAAGGATCTTCATGCCGGGTACGCCGTTGGCGGTGCCGTTCTCAAACAGATGCTGCAGGTGGGGCAGCTCCTTTTCGTCCAGTGCCAGCACCAGAGAGCCGCACTGCTTGTAGGAGACATCCAGCTTTGCGCAGATCTCCTTAGCCAGCGCCACGCCGCGCACATTCAGCCGTGCCATGCGGGTGCCGGGGGCGGGGTCGTAGCCTGCGTGGAGAATGGCGCTGTTGGCCTTGGTGGTGCAGTCTGCCACATCATTCTCGGCCTCAAGGATGACCACCTTGTTGTCGTAGCGCGACAGTGCGTAGGCTGCGGCGGCACCGATGACACCACAGCCGATGATTGCTATATCATACATTGTTCTTTTCCTCCTGTCCGTTCTGCCTTGGCCCGTCGGGAGCCGGGCAGCTGTTGATGGTACAAAAAAGAGCGAAACAAACAAAGGCAACTGCCCTTGTCCGTTTCGCTCATATCTCTTGAAACAAACAGCACTTGTTGATTCTTATGATACCCTGTCCCTGCGAAAAAAGCAAGATGTTTTGCACTTTTTGTGAAACCCTTACAAAAAGTGCCTGCCGCTTTTGCGCAGAATGCGGGTCACATATCCCACACGGCCTGATTGGTGGTGGAAATGGCGGTAGCACCGGCTTCCAGCGCAGCCAGCACGTCCTCCTTGTCCGCGATCAGCCCGCCGGTCAGCACCGGCACCTTGGCTTTGGCGCAGACGCGGCGCAGGATCTTGGGCATAGCGCCGGGCAGCAGATCCAGACAGTCCGGTAGGTTTGCGGGGATCTTGTCCAGACTTTCCAGTGCGATGGAATCCAGCAGGAATACCCGCAGGATGGCGGCCAGTCCCAGCTCTTTGGCGCGGCGGATGAAGGACTGCCGGGTGGAGATGATGCCGTCCGCCTCGGTGGTATTGCGGATAAAGTCCACCGCCACCTCTTTGCCCGCCAGCCCGGCAATAAGGTCTACATGCACCACGGCAAAGCGTCCGGCTTCGTGGATGCGGCGCACAATGGAGGAGATATTACAGATATCTCCATATAATACAAATACCACCCGGATATTCTCGTTGGTCAGTGCGTTGCAAAGCCCTGCATCATCTTTGACTGCCGCAATGACCGGCGTTTCCAGAATGGCATCCATCAGCTCCTGCTTCATGCTTTTCCTCCTGCCCGGCGTTCTGTGGGGCAACTTTACTGATGCTCTGCCAGCCAGCGCAGGGCCATATAGGTGTAGGCTGCCGTGCCGCGGTACAGGATGCTGTCATCAAAGCGCACCTTGGGGTGGTGCTGGCCGTAGGTGTAGCCCTCCTTGGCGTTGCCGGCAGCTAAGAACATACTCACGGTGGGTACCTCGTGGCTGACAAAGGCGAAGTCCTCGCTGCCGCCGCCGGGCTTGCCGCCGGTGAGCGGGGTCATATCCATCGCTTCCTTGCCCAGCAGCTCGGTCATATAGGTCAGGGCGTTGCCCGCCAGCGGGGTGTCCACCACCATGCAGGGGCAGTAATCGCTGAACTCCACCTCGGCGGTGCAGCGGTAGGCGGTGGCTACGCCCTGTGCAATTTCGGTCATGCGCTGGTGGATGAGGGCACTGACCTTCTGCTCCGGGTCCACAGTGCGGATGGTGCCCCACATATCGGCAGAATCCGGGATGACGTTGGAGGCCTTGCCTGCCTCGAACCGGCCGGTGGTGAACACGCCGAAGCCTGCGGGGTCCAGCTCACGGCTGTTGATCTCCTGCAGGGCAATGTGGATGTGCGCCGCTGCGGTGATGGGGTCGATGCAGGCGTTGGGCATGGAGCCGTGGCCGCCCTTGCCGCGCACAACGATGTGGTACTGCTCGCAGCTGGCCATGGTGATGCCGCCGCCCGGCACCAGCACCATACCGGCGGGCAGGGGCATTCCGGCCAGTACATGGAACATGACAGCTGCGTCCACCTTGGGGTTCTCCAGCAGGCCGCTGTTGATCATATCCAGCGAGCCCTGAAAAATCTCCTCTGCGGGCTGGAACTCCAGCTTTACCGTGCCCTCGATCTCGTCCTCGTGCTCCTTGAGCAGCTTGGCTGCACCCAGCACCATAGCGGTGTGCATATCGTGGCCGCAGCCGTGCATCTTGCCGGGCAGCTCAGAGGAAAACTCCTCGCCGGATTCCTCCTGCAAGGGCAGCGCGTCCATATCGCCGCGCAGCAGGATCACCTTGCCGGGACGCTTGCCGCCTGCAAGCGCCACCACGCCGCACTTGCCGCAGTCCTGCGGGGTGTAGCCCATCTCAGTCAGCGCCTTTTTGACCAGTGCCTTGGTCTGGGGCAGGTCAAAGCCCACCTCCGGGTGACGGTGCAGTGTGCGCCGCCATTCCTGCAGCTGGGGCTCCAGCGCCTTGGCGGCTTCCAACAGTTTTTCCGGTGCGATCATTGTAAAATCAACTCCCTCTGAATTTATGCGGAAAGCCCTCTCGGCCACAGCAGGGAGGGCTTTGCCTTACGGTTATTCTTCCCCGCCGTTATTGCCATTGGGGTGGTACTGGGCGCAGGTGCACTTTTTGAACTTCAGGCCGCTGCCGCAGGGGCAGGGGTCGTTGCGGCCGATCTTGACCACACGCACCGGCTGGCCCTTGGGGCTGCCCTTGACGCCGGGTGCGCCGTTGCCGGGCACAAAACCCTCGCCGGTGGGCTTTGCCACCTGCTCCCGCTTGGGGGCGGAACCGGCGGCGCGCAGCTCGATGGTCAGCAGCATCTTGACGCTGGACTCCCGGATGGAATCCACCATCTGGTCAAACATATCAAAGCCCTCGATGCGGTATTCCACCACCGGGTCCTTCTGGCCGTAGCCGCGCAGCGCGATGCCCTGCCGCAGCTGGTCCATGTTGTCGATGTGGTCCATCCACTGGCGGTCTACGCACTTGAGCAGGCAGATGCGCTCCAGCTCGCGCATGACAGGTGCACCGTAGCGCACCTCCTTGGCCTGCAGGATCTGCATCCCGCGGTCGTACAGCATATCGGCAATGCCCTGCTGGGAAAGGCTATCAAAGTCTGCCACGGTATAGTGGAAGTCGGCATCGGTGGTCAGCCAGCCCTGATAGTGGCGGCGCAGGGCACCAAAATCCCACTCGTCCTTTACATCACCGGAAAGGAACTGGGCGCAGCTGGAATCGATGTTCTCCCGCAGCATCTTGTGCATCTCGGTGCTGATATCCTCGCCGTCCAGCACCTTGCGGCGCTGCCCGTAGATGATCTCGCGCTGCTGGTTCATCACGTCGTCGTACTTCAGCACGTTCTTACGGATCTCGAAGTTGCGGCCTTCCAGCTTTTTCTGGGCGCTTTCCAGCGTATTGGTGATCATGCGGTTCTCGATGGGGGTATCCTCGTCGATCTTCAGGGTGTTCATCAGGCCGGACACCCGGTCGCCGCCAAACAGGCGCATCAGGTCGTCCTCAAGGCTCAGGTAGAAGCGGGAAGCGCCCGGGTCGCCCTGACGGCCGGCACGGCCGCGCAGCTGGTTGTCGATACGGCGGCTCTCGTGGCGCTCGGTGCCAATGATGAACAGACCGCCTGCGGCGCGCACCTCGTCGGCCTCGGCGTCGATGGCGGGCTTGTACTGGGCGTACAGCTGGTCAAAGCGCTGACGTGCCGCCAGAATGTTGGCATCGGTGGTCTCACCGTGGCCGTTGGCTTCGGTCAGCAGCAGCTCCACGGCTGCCGGGTCGGCGTCCTGCGGGGTCTCGGGGTTGAGCAGGTTTTCGCAGAAGTGCTCCTTGCGCATCTGGGCTTTCGCCATGAACTCGGCGTTGCCGCCCAGCATGATATCGGTACCACGGCCTGCCATGTTGGTGGCGATGGTGATGGCACCCTTTTTACCGGCCTGCGCTACGATCTCGGCTTCACGCTCGTGGTTCTTGGCGTTCAGCACGTTGAAATCCCGGGTGTGGCGCTGCAGCATCTTGGCAAGCGTTTCGCTCTTTTCCACACTGACAGTACCCACCAGCACGGGCTGACCGTTTTTGTGGCACTCCATTACCTGCTCGATGACGGCGCGGTACTTGCCCTCCACGGTCTTGTAGATGGCGTCCGGGTAGTCCTTGCGCTGCACCGGGCGGTTGGTGGGCACGCTGACGATGTTCAGGCCGTAGATCTCGGTGAACTCGGTGGCTTCGGTGCGGGCAGTACCGGTCATACCGGACAGCTTTTTGTACATACGGAAGTAGTTCTGGAAGGTGATGGTGGCCAGCGTCTTGCTTTCGGCGGCGATCTTCACGCCCTCCTTGGCCTCGATGGCCTGATGCAGACCCTCGTTGTACCGGCGTCCGATCATCAGGCGTCCGGTGAACTCGTCCACGATGATGACCTGACCATCCTTGACCACATAGTCGATGTCCCGCTGCATCACGCCGTAGGCCTTGATGGCCTGATCGATGTGGTGGGCAAGGGTCATGTTCTCGGCGGCGGCAAGGTTTTCTACCTTAAAATAGGCCTCGGCCTTTTTGATACCGGCGGCGGTCAGGGTACAGGTCTTGTGCTTTTCGTCCACAACGTAATCGCCATCGGCCTGCTCATCGGTGGAGACCTTATCTTCCAGTTCCACCACCACGCTCTTGTGCAGGGTGCGCACAAAGCGGTCCACCTGCGTATACAGGCTGGAGGAGTCCTCGCCGCGGCCGGAAATGATCAAAGGCGTGCGGGCTTCATCGATCAGGATGGAGTCCACCTCGTCCACGATGGCGTAGGCGTGGCCGCGCTGCACCATGTTGGCCTTGTAGGTCACCATGTTGTCGCGCAGGTAGTCGAAGCCGAATTCGTTGTTGGTGCCGTAGGTGATATCGGCATTGTAGGCGGCCCGTCGGGCGTCGCCGTCCATGCCCTGCACGATCAGGCCCACGCTCAGCCCCAGCCAGCGGTAGAGCTTGCCCATCCACTCGCTGTCGCGCTTGGCCAGATAGTCGTTGACGGTAACGATGTGCACACCCTCGCCGGTCAGGGCGTTCAGGTAGGCGGGCAGGGTAGCCACAAGGGTCTTGCCCTCGCCGGTCTGCATCTCGGCAATATCGCCGCGGTGCAGGGCGATGCCGCCGGTCACCTGCACAGGAAAGTGCTTCATGCCCAGCACGCGCCATGCGGCCTCGCGGCAGACGGCAAAGGCATCCGGCAGAATGTCGTCCAGCGTTTTGCCCTCGGCCAGCTGCTGCTTGAAAGCGGCAGTCTGCGCCTGCAAGTCGGCATCGGACATGGCCTGATACTTGGGCTCCAGCGCCAGCACCTGTTTGGTGATGGGGTTCACCTTTTTCAGCTCCCGGTCGGAGAAGCTGCCAAAAAGTTTTTCAACAAGGGACATAGGTCACACCTCATAAATCTTAAAAATCGGGCTGTGATGCGCCCGGAATCGCGCATAACAATACAAGTATATGATACACCAAAGCGGCAGACACGTCAAACCTGCAAGGCTATTTTAGCCTGTTTTTACATGAACTTTCTGTAAAAAGATGCTGCAAGCTGTTCACAACTCCCTGATCTCCCGGCAGCACAGTTTATTTTCGCCCTATCGCTTTTGGGGGAATCGTGGTAGAATAGGCTTATCATTGATAGGGAGGGCTGTACTTATGCTCAAACGGCTGCGCACTGCGCACCCCATTCTTTATTGTATCCTGTCCGAGGTGCTGTTCCTTGGCAGCATGGTCGTGTTCAGCCTGCTGGCTACCATCGGGCTGGCAGCGGCAGGCGCGGATTTTGACACCATGGACGGCTATCTGTTTGGTTCTGTGCAGGAGGCTGTCGGGCTGGCGGTGGCACTTTTGCTGCTGGCCCGCACCGGCAGGCTGGATCTGCTGCGGCGGCGCGGCTGCGGCTTTCTGAACGGGCTGCTGGTGGGCATGTACCCGCTGTTTTTCATTGGGTACACGGTCTGCGGGACGCTGGCTTTCAGCCGCCCGGACACGCCGCTGCTGCCGCTGCCCCGCATCCTGACCTTTATGTTGAACATGATCCTTGTGGGTGTGGCTGAGGAGCTGGTGTTCCGGGGCATCATTGCCCAGACCCTGCTGGAGCGCTACGGCACCGCCCGCGCAGGGGTGTGGAAGGCCTGCCTTGTGTCCGGCGTGCTGTTCGGCGCAGCGCACCTGAGCAACCTGATCGGTTCGGCACCCTTTGGCGTGCTGATGCAGTGCGTGTTTGCGGCTTCGCTAGGCGTGATGCTGGCCGCCATCTACTTCCGCACCGGCAATTTGTGGGTGACGGTGTTCCTGCACAGCGCCATGGACATTGCCGCCATGCTTATCGGCGGGCTGTACGGCACCACCAGCGTGGCCGAGAGCGTGAGCGGCTACGATGCCTCGCGGCTGATGTCGGTGGCGGTGTACCTGATCCCCACCATGTTTCTGCTGCGCAAAAAGAAGCTGCCGGAGGTGCAGCTGTACTGGGGCGGTATTGTAAAAAATTAAGGCTTGCGGACAAAAATCTTCTTGCAATCTGCTGTGCAATCTGGTATACTGTATCTGTTACCGTGGTACGGGGCTGGGAGTATGCCCGCTTTTGGGAGAACCGTTTCCCGCCGCTGTGCCATAGGCAGATAAATTACTTGAAAGAGGTACTGTATTATGAATAAGCAGGAAGTTATGGCCAAAGTCGCTCTGACCGAGAAGGACACTGGCTCCCCCGAGGTTCAGGTCGCTCTGCTGACCGCTCACATCAACGAGCTGAACGAGCACCTGAAGAAGAACCCTAACGATCACCACAGCCGCCGCGGTCTGCTGAAGATGGTTGGCCGTCGCCGCAATCTGCTGGCTTATCTCCAGAAGAAGGACATCGAGCGTTACCGTGCTCTGATCGCAACTCTGGGTCTGCGTAAGTAATTTTAACGGAGGGCAGGTACCGCAAAGGTACCTGCCCTTTGCTTTATGTATAGCTCCATGTATCCCATGCGCACAAAATAGCGGTGGCAGCGTATTGCAGCAGTAAATCGAACGCCTGTGCCTGCGGGCAGGGGCGCTGGATTTATTGCTATGATGCGCACGCCACAGCTTTTTGGATAGAACGATCTGAAAAACAAGGAGGCAGAAACAATGGCAATCGAATTTGGTTCCCGCAAAGAGACCTTTGACAACTTCAAGGTCTACGAAACCATGTTGGCCGGCCGCCCGTTCAAGGTTGAAATGGGAAAGATGTGCGGCCTGTCCAATGCCAGCGCACTGATCCGCTACGGCGAGACCTGCGTGATGTGCAACGTGGTCATGAGCCCCAAGCCCCGCGAGGGCGTGGATTTCTTCCCGCTGAACGTGGAGTACGAGGAAAAGCTCTACGCCGCAGGCCGCATTCCCGGCAGCTTTATGCGCCGTGAGGGCCGCCCCGGCGAGCGCGCTATCCTGACCAGCCGCGTGGTGGACCGCCCCATGCGCCCGCTGTTCCCCAAGGAGATGCGCAACGACGTGTGCATCACCATGACCGTCATGAGCCTTGACCCGGATTGCAGCCCCGAGATCGCCGGTATGATCGGCGCTTCTCTGGTGACTGCCGTGTCCGATATCCCTTGGAACGGCCCCATCGGCGGCGTGCAGGTGGGTCTGGTTGACGGCGAGATCGTGCTGAACCCCACCCAGGAGCAGCGCAAGGTGAGCGACCTTGCCCTGACCGTTGCCGCCACTATGGACAAGATCGTGATGATCGAGGCCGGCGCCAACGAGGTGGACGAGGACACCATGCTGACCGCCATCAAGACCGCACACGTTGAGATCAAGAAGATCATCGAGTTCATCAACAAGATCGTGGCCGAGCGCGGCAAGCCGAAGATCGACTTCCAGGTGGTGGGTCTGGACATGGATGTGTTCCACGCCATCCAGAATAAGTACTTGGACGATTTCAAGGCCGCTATGGACACCGACGACAAGAACGTGCGTGACGCAGCCCTGCTGCCCATCATGGACAAGATCGCCGAGGAATACCCCGACCTGTCCGCCGCCGATTTGGATCTGGTAAGCTACAAGATGCAGAAGTTCGTGGTGCGCCGCTGGCTGCTGGATGAGGGCAAGCGCGTGGACGGCCGCGGCATCAACGAGATCCGCCCGCTGGCCGCCGAGGTGGGCATTCTGCCCCGCGTGCACGGCTCCGGTATGTTCACCCGTGGCCAGACGCAGGTGCTTACCACCTGCACGCTGGGCGGCACCAAGGACAACCAGTTGATGGATGACCTGACCGACGAGCAGACCAAGCGCTATATCCACCACTACAACTTCCCGCCGTACTCTGTGGGCGAGGCACGCGCACCGCGCAGCCCCGGCCGCCGCGAGATCGGTCACGGCGCACTGGCCGAGCGTGCTCTGGTGCCGGTGCTGCCCTCTCTGGAGGAGTTCCCTTACACCATCCGCTGCGTGTCCGAGGTGCTCTCTTCCAACGGCTCCACCTCTCAGGCTTCCATCTGCGGCTCTACGCTGGCATTGATGGACGCAGGCGTGCCCATCAAGGCACCTGTTGCCGGGATCTCCTGCGGCCTGATCACCGAGGGTGAGCGCTGGATGACCATGCTGGACATTCAGGGCGTGGAGGACTTCCACGGCGATATGGACTTTAAGGTCGGCGGCACCCGCAAGGGCATTACCGCCATCCAGATGGATATCAAGATCGACGGCCTGACCTACGACATCATTGCCGAGGCCTTCGAGAAGTGCCGCAAGGGCCGCCTGTATATTCTGGACGAGATCATCAAGCCTGTGATCGCCGAGCCGCGTCAGGAGCTGAGCCGCTGGGCACCCAAGATGTTCAGCATGATGATCCCCACCGACAAGATCAAGGACGTCATCGGTAAGGGCGGCAAGGTCATTCAGGACATCTGCGCCACCTGCAACTGCAAGATCGATGTGCAGGAGGACGGCCATGTGTTCGTCTCTGCCGTGGATCAGGAGGACGCAAAGCGCGCCATCTTTACCATCAAGACCATTGTGGAGGACCCCGAGATCGGTGCCATCTACAAGGGCAAGGTGACCCGCCTGATGAACTTTGGTGCCTTTGTGGAGATCGCCCCGGGCAAGGAAGGCCTTGTGCACATCTCCAAGCTGGACACCAAGCGCGTAGAGCGGGTAGAGGACGTGGTCGCCGTGGGCGATGCCATCGTGGTCAAGGTGACCGACATCGACCAGCAGGGCCGCATCAACCTGAGCCGCCGCGACGCTATTCTGGCACTGGAAGCCAAAAAGGCCGCCCAGCAGCAGTAAAAACCTAATACAGACTGCATAAAATGAGAGCCGCTGTACGTTTTGTACAGCGGCTCTTTTGCGTGGGGAACCCTCTCAGGCTTACTGTGTTCGCCAGCTCCACCGAAAGGGGAAGCTTTTTGCACGCCTGCAAGCTTAGCGCGAAAGCCGGAAGGGGTGTTCCGCCGCAGCGCCGCGCTTCCGTAGGAAGCAGGCGCTGCAAATGCAGTTCCCGGCTACGACCCCTCCTGTGAAAAAAGCGTCTGTCGCGCTCCGCAGAGTGCGACAGACGCGAAAATTTAAAATAATCTTTCCGCTGAACATGGCCAGAGCGCAGCGGAGGCCATTCAAAATTGTGCCGTGCCCGGCAGGGGAGAGAGCACAAAAAGCTCCCCCTTCGGGGGAGCTGGTATCGAGCAAAGCGAGATGCCTGAGAGGGTTCGTGCCAAAACCCCACCCGTGAAAAGGCAATTCTGGAAAATCCGCAGATTTTCCAGAATTGCAAATTTGAAAATATATTTTCCACTGATTATGCGCAGAGCAACGCGGAGCGCATTCAAAATCGTGCTGTGCCCGGCAGGGGAGAGAACACAAAAAATGCTCCCCCTTGCGGGGGAGCAAATTCGGCAACGCAACGCCAAGCTATGCCGAATAGAAAGAAGACGGGGTCAGTTTTCCTTTTTGCCCTGACGGTTCAGCACCCAGCCGATGGCAAAAAGCAACACACCGCTGCAAGCCAGTACCGGCACAGGCCAGTTCAGCTGGCCGGTCTGGGGCAGAACAGGCTTATCGGGGTTGGAAGGGGAGACCGGGTTATCCGGGTTCCCGGGGCTTACCGGGTTGTCCGGGTTACCGGGACTTACCGGGTTATCAGGGCTGTCCGGGCTTACCGGCGTGTCGGGCGTATCCGGCGGCTCCGGGGTGTCAGGCGTGTCGGGCGTATCCGGCGGCGTGTCAGGCACATCCGGGGTGTCGGGGATGTCCGGCGTTTCCGGGATGGTGGCACCTACCTTGGGGGTGGCGTCCACATCGTAGATCCAGTTGTCGCCATCGGGCATGGGGATGGACACAAGGAAGGGCTTGATGGCCTCGTAGCCGTGGGATGCCTCGGTCTGCACGACCAAGTACAGCCCCTGCGGCAGCTTGGTAATGTCGGCGTAACCCTCTTCGTTCACGTCCTGCTGGGCGGCAATGGCGGGCACTGCGGGCAGATACTTTACCAGCTGGTCAGCCAGTGTGCTGTCGGAAAGATCGCCCAGCACCACACCGCAGCCCGCAAAATCGCCGGTATAGTCAAAGTACAGGTTGCCGTTGGTGCGCTTGACCGAGGCCACCTGATACAGGGTCAGCTCGCCGCCGCGCAGGGGCACATCGTTGTGGGTGTCGTACAGGCGGACGTGGAGCGAACCCAGACGCCCCAGCACAATGTTGGCACTGGTGGCAAAGGCCGGCAGGGCGCAGCATACCACAAGGCACACAGCCAGCAGCACAGCCGCCAGACGATGACGCAAATCAATGCTTTTCATGTTCTTCACCTCTCGTTTTCTTGGGTTTGCGTGTAGAAAGCAGCATACCGATCAGCAAGATCAGCAGCATGGGCAGCGCCATAATGGGCGCAACAATAATGGGTTCAATTTTAAGCGCTTCGGCGGTAACGCGGAGGTGCTTGTACTGATCCGGGGTCTCCACGCGGCGGCCGCGCACCAGCAGGCGATGGGTGTTGATGCCGTAGGGGGTGCAGGTCATCAGGGTGACGTAGTCCTTGCCTTCGGCGATCTTCAGCTCATCGGTCTCGGTGGGCAGCACGATGGAGATTTTGTCCACCTCGTAGGTGAGCACCCGGTCCAGCACGGTGATGGTAAAGGTATCGCCCACTTCCAGCTGGTCGAGGTTGGTAAATAGCTTTGCGCTGGGCAGGCCGCGGTGCGCCGAGATGACCGCGTGGGTGGACGCGCCGCCCACCGGCAGGCTGGTGCCCTCTAGGTGGCCTGCGGCGATCTGCAGCACGCTGTCGCCGGTGCCGTGGTAGATGGGCAGCTCCACGCCGATTTTGGAGATGGTGATATAACCCATAATGCCCGTGCCGGTAATGTCCAGCGTTTCGTTGTAGCCGGAAAGCTGATCCGGGCGGTAAAGGGCGTTTTCGTTGGCGGCCACCTGTGCGTTAAAGGCATCGGCGGCGTCAAAGTAGGCGCTGTAATCCGCATCGGTCATGTTGTCCACGTCCTGCGCGTAGCTTGCCACCGCGCGGGACTGGTTGCGCTGGTTGACGTAATCGCTGATGGTGGGGTATAACATCACGGATAGACCCACGAAAAAGACGAGGATCAATATAATGGTGCTTTTGTTCTTTTTCATGGGCTACTCCCTAACGTTATAGTTTCAGGATCAGAGCAGGAGGCCTTGCGGCCCCGCTCTGTGCCGGGGAAAAGGAGAGCTTAGCGGTTCTCCATGCGCTTTTTGGTAATGAGCAGAACAGCTGCTGCAACCATCAGGCCGCCGCCAACAACGTAGAAGATGGTGGTGCCGATGCCGCCGGTGCCGGGCAGGGTAGTGCCGCGGTTGTTCTCAATGTTAGTAGACAAAGAGCCCTTACTTGTATCAGGGGTAAATTGAATTTCACCAATGGTTGCAATACCAGACAGGCTAGTCAGCTTGGGATCTTCAGAGGTGACGTCATGCTCAGCAGTAACAGTAAAAATCTGCTCATCAATAGTGTTATAGCCAGCAGGGGTAATAACTTCTTTGATCTTATAGGTACCATCATCCAGACCGACCCATTCAAACGTGGTCTTATCTTTATCTACAATGGTATATTCACCAGCAGCAGATTCAGTAGCGTTGTTCAGTGCGACCAGATTCCAGTCACCAGCCTTGTCCTTCTTATACAGTGCAAAGGCGGCACCCTCCAGTGCTTTAGTAGTAGCACCATCGATTTTGTTTGCAATGACCTTAAAGGTGAAAACAGTGACCTTGTCATTGGGAGTGGTGGTAGTGCCGTGGGTGTCATAAGGGTTGTTAGAGTATTCCAGATATGCCTCGTTGGGGTTGCCCTTGGAGCCAATCACAGCGTTCTTGTTCAGCTTAGACTTGTACTCAACAACGACCTTAGCATCAGCGGCAGCGCTACGGATTTGTTTCAGATCTTCAATCACAACATGGAAGGTGCAGCCATCGGTCAGGCCGGTGGTGATAACTTCATACTGGTCAGCGGTCAGTTCAGTGCCGCCAACCTTAACCTTTACAGTGTCCTCCAAAAAGTCCAGACCAGCAGACTGTACATCGTGGAACACGAACTTGTAGGTCTTGTAGTCAGCAAAGTTGCTTGCAATCTTAGCGGTCAGCTGGAAAGGAACCTCATCGCCGATATCATGGTCAGCGCTGTCCTGCCAGTTGGAGGTAGTGTCGTCAGTGGTGTCGTTGATATCCTTAACTTTCTTTTCCAGAGTGGGCTTGTCACCCTTCGGGAAAACATTAACATCCTTAACGACTTTCAGAATAAAGCTGGTGTAGGTTTCGTGCTCGCCTACGGAACTATTCTTGACCAGATAATAACCGGCAGACAGACCGGTGATTTTGCCAGCATCGTAAGTGCCGGAAGTTGCATCAAGGTAGCTGCTTACTTCCTCAGCAAAAGTCTTGACGTTAGCTTCATTGAGGCTGGCAGCTTTGGTTTTAGCATCGCCGAGAGCAGTTTTACCGGCTTCGCTGACACCAGTACCCCAAGTAACATTGGACAGGGTGCCATCATGAAGATCACCGGAGAAGATCTGGTAGGCTTCATAAGTGCCAACGGGATTGTTGATGGTAATAGTGTAAGTAGTGCCAGTGCCAGCAGTACCAGCACCCTCAGCAAACGCCGGGATCGCCATGGCGCAAACCATAGCAACTGCCAGCAGCGCAGCCATGAGTTTCTTCATTGCTTTCTTCATGGAGAAAAGCTCCTTTCTTTTCTCTGCCCCTTGCCGCCCCCTGCATTTTTGTGCAGGAGGGGGGAGGGGTGTGGTTTTTGTTCGGACTATCGCGTAAACTTTGCGCTGGGCGGGCGGGGGTTAAGCTCCGGGCGTCCGGCAGGGAAGTGCAGTTTAGTCATCTGCCCTCCCTTCATGTCTGCGCTTGCGGTGGATAAAACTATATGCCAGCGCAGACAGCATCATTGTGCCGCCCACGGCTGTATACGGGAGTGTACCGGTGCCACCGGTAGAGGGGAGCTCGTAGCCGGTGTTGTCTTTTTCCTTGTTGGTCACAACAATGGTACCGGTGCCCTGTACGTTGTTATTGGAGTAGCTCACATCGTAGGTCTGACCGGTGCTGGTCTCCTTTACATAGAAGTAGCAGCTAAGGTCAACGGCGGGTACAGGATAGGTGGCTTTCCAACCGTTTTCCTTAGTAAGCGTCAGGGTTTCTACACGCTTACCTTCGCCATCGGGGGCGGTGCGCTTGTAGAGCTCCACGGTGATGCTTGGCGGCAGCTTTGCATCGGCTCCGTCAATGGCATTGCCGTACTTATCTTCCCAAAGCTTTTGGATAACAAGGCGGTTGCTTGCGTTCTTCACCGTAAGGGTAATGCTTTCACCCTCATAATAGAAGTTGATGTTGTTCTTATCGACCCCGGTTGCGGCAGCGTTTTCGCCCACTGCCGTGTTATAGGCAGTATCCTTACTTGCCAGATCGGTAGTCCAGATAAAGTAGTGCGGGGTGGGGTCTACTGCATAACCATCGGGCGCTTTGGTCTCGGTCAGGCGGTAAAGGGTGTTGTAGGGACGCAGAACAGTACCGTCACCGGTGGAGGTGCTGCCGCTGTCCGAGAAGGAAAGATAGAAGGAACTGCCATCTTTTATATTTGCGTCAATGATCTCGTGCAGTGTTTTGTACGTGCCAGTTGCAGCATCAAAGTATTCCAGCTTGAAATGCGCGCCATACAACGAGGTGGAGATGTTTTGACTATCGACCTTATGGATGGTCAAGCCAATGGTATTTGCGCTACCGCCCATTGTTTGCTTTTCAACCTTTGTTTTTACCTCTTTGACTACATAGGTCTCAAGCTGTGCAGTGTTCTTCATCTCATATTCGGTATTGCTGGTGTTCTTGTACTTATATTCCAGCAGATACGAATGCCCGTTCGGTACTTTTACGGTAAGGATATACAAATTCTGGTCGCCGCCAGAATTGGTGGTCTCCTCGTAGTCCACATCGTAAGCACCGTTGGGGATCAAAGCACCCGTTGTTTTGGTTTGCGCATCGTAGGAATAGAGTTTGACCGAGGACTGAACCAGCGCTGCGGTGTTTTTCTTGCCGTCCTTCACAACCAGCGTATCGGTCAGGGTAATCTTTTCTGCATGACCGATCATTTTTCTGTCCGGGTTGATGACAACAGAATAATCGACCGTATTGGAACTCTGGTTATAATGGCCGGATTTTGTTGCAAGAATGGAATGGTGCTCAACATCGGTTTTGGTCTCAGACTTGCCTACACCATTCCACTCAGCGGAGTTAGTGAAAATCTTGGTTTCCGTATCAAGGTTCGAATCCCAGATGGTATCATCCACCTCGACTGCATAGCGGATGTAAAAAGAAGTATATTGATCCGCAACGTAGTTTAGTTCGTCCTGCAACGTGAAGGTCAAGGTGTTTTTTGTGGAATCATACTTGTTAGCAAAGAAACGGTCATCGCTCAGGCTGACATTATCATTCCATCCTTTATGGCTACCATCCGCAGCAGTGTAGGATGTACGATCATAGTAATAATTATTCCATTGGTTACCATAATATTGGGCAACCAACTTAGCAGAGCCAGCAACATATTTTACATAATCTGGCAGCTGATCGGTGATGGTGGCCGGAAGATTCAGAGGAGCTTGGTTGGTGACCAGCTTGAGCTGGTAGTAGATGTAGGTCTTGCCATCCTCACCGTTGCCGGAGGTCACCTTGACATTTTCAGTCTTGTAATAACCTTCAGACGTTGCACTCTCAGGCGGCTTGTCGGCAGACATCTTGATCAGCTGCATGGGGGAAGGTGTACCCGGGATGGTGTACTCGTACTGACCGGAACTGCCACCGGACTCGTTCTTGAAGTAAATGGTCTGTCCTTCGCCCAGCCCGGTGGAATCGCCCCGCGTGGTATAGCTTGTGATCTCAACGGATTCCACAGGATTGCTGTTGTTAAAGCCCTCCTTATGGAACACAAGCTTGAAGGACTTAATCTTCGTATTTGAGAGATCGTCCGGTACAGTTTTGGTGGTGCTATCTGCGGTCTTTAGCGTGTAGACTTTGGTAGTTGTATCAACGTTTCTACCGGTATAGTACCGTACCTCAAGCCGCAGACCGTTGTTTTTAAGCTGGTCATAATGGATTTTGGTGTCATCTTTAAGCGTAACAACGAGGTTCTTTATGATCTCAGCCTGCAAGTCTTTCAGGATAGCGTAGTGATCGTTGTTTTCATTCTTGCCAGAGGAAACCCAAGGATCATTGATGTAATCTTTGATCTCAAGGTGGTTATCCTTCACGCCATCTTTTTCACCCCAAACGATGGGAGGAATGACCTTCAAGCTCCAAGGCAGAGTGAAAACCTTGTTGTTTGCCTTATCCTCTGTAAGTTTGGTGTCTGCCGTTGCCTTCTTTTCGGTGGTCTGACCACGGTCGTTGTAGGACGCATCACCGGAAGCTTCCCACTTTTTGTTGCCGTTCAGTTCCAAATAAGCGTTGTTTTTGACCTTATCGCCGATTTGGAAGTTCGCAGGAGCAGTGGTCGTATAGATAACGGTGTAGCTGTAAGCCGGGTTTTTATACTGCTCACCCGAGAAGGTGTAGGAGAAGGAGCCTTTCCCCTTGTCAGGGAAATCGTTGGTTTCGTACTGGCCATCGACCTTGAAATAACCGGTCATCGTGCAACCGCTCGGCAGGGTATCCTTGAGCACATAGCCGTCCATGGATACACCGTTGGGCATAATGGTGACAGTCCATGTGATCTCATTCTTTTTAGGATCGTAGCTGCCGCTCTTGTTCAGCTCGTCTCGGAAATAGATCTTGCTGCCGGACTTTTCATCGTTTGCAAGCGCACAGTTGTACAAGTCGGCACCGTCCGGGCCGATATGATCCACGACCACATCGTACTCAAGAACATAGCGCTGGTTTTCTTCCAGTGCGGGCAGACCTTTGCCGTTCATGTCAGTGATCTTGATGCCGGGGTTACCATCAGCAATGCCTTTGTCTGTCAGGCCGCTGCTTTTAACGTCGGTCACCTTGAAATCTTCATTTGCTTTAAGCTCTTTAAGAACTGTATCGGTTTTGCGGTCTTTTTTAGTGATCGTAATGTTCTCATAAGTGGCAGTATTGGCAAAGTTGCTGTTTTCCGTTAGCTTCATGTAATCGCTCAGATCAATGGCCTTGCCGCTGCCGTACTTAGAAATCGCCTGTACGACATAATGTAGCTTATACTTGCCATCCTCTGTCCGGCCGGTGATTTTGCCCTCCTTTTTAAGGTCGAGATTTGTTTTTTTCTCGATTTTGATCGTTGTACCGCCGCCGGGGAACTTGATCCCCTCGTTGGTCTGAACATTGTCGCTGTCTACCTTACATTCAACAAAGAAGTGGCCGCTGGTTTGATGACCGTGAAGGTCGCTATTAAAATCAAGGGTAACATCACCATTTTTGGTGATGATAAGCGTACCGATTATTTTACCATCTTTATCCTCAAGATCAGCAGTGCCATTCTCAGATAGCTTAAATCCATCGGGCAGCTTGTAGGTCAGCGTCGTGGTACCTTCAGGCAGGTTATCGGGGATGGTAAAGTTGTAGGTAAGGCCAACAGAGCCGCCATCCTTGACAGTCAGGTCAAACGTATTAACAGTACCGCTGTCCTTTACTTTATACTGCGTGTCGTCAATCTTAACTGTGATGTCTGTGATCCAATCCTCTTTCAGCTGGGTAGTAAGACCCGCCGCCGCAAGCATCATAGGTGCCCGCAGTGCGCCGTCAACGGCAGAGGAGAGCATCTCGTCTGCGTACTGGGCATAGGCAACACTCACCACGCCCAGAACCTCGGCGGTGGAAAGGGTGACCTCAGCCACCTTGCCGTCCACATCGCCGGAGATAACGGTCAGCGTGTTCTCGTCTGCTTCGCTCACGATGCCCACGGTCTCCACAGGTTCAGCGTCAGTTACGGTAGTGGTCTGCGGCTCGGCAGCGGGGGAACCCACGCTGGGCGCAGCGGTGTCGGCGCTGTCCACCGGCTTTGCGGCGGGCTGGTCCGTGTCAACGGTGTCGGGGGTATCAGGGATATCAGGGGTATCGAGGGTGGTCATGCCCTCGGCGGCAGGGGCGGTATCCAGCGCAGCAGTGCCGGATTCCTCAGGCTCTGCGCCGTTCTCGCCCTCGGCGTCCATGCTGAACAGGTCGTCCAGACCGTCCGCTGCACCGTCGGCGCTGCTGTCCACAGCCACGGTGCGGGTGACGTACTTATTATAAATAACGATGTCGCCCACATCGGCAGAACTGCCGTCCTCGCCGTCCAGCAGCCATTCCATGTCGCTCATGGAGCTGCGCAGGGCAAGCACGCTGGCCTCCTGCGGGATAGCGCTCTGGGGGATACCGGCATACTTCAGGCAGTAAGAGAGGAACATCACGTCCCACTCGCCGTAGGGGTTGCCGTAGGACTGGCCGTAGCGGGAGTAGTAGCGCAGGGTCACGCCGTCCGCGGGGTCGATCTCAAAGTTTTTCTCGCTCTGCTCGTAGCCCAGCTGGGTTTTTGCCACGCTGACCAGATCCTCGGCCCAGTTGCCGGAGATCACGGCCTCGGCGTTGGCGGCCTGCCACTCCTCGGGGGTCTCAAGGTCAGCGGAGGTGTCGCTCAGGCAAGCTACGGTGTGCTGATGCTCCGGCAGGGGGCAGGTGAGCACTTCCTCGTAGCAGGCGTCGGTGTGGTGGTGGTAGATGGGCTCCACGGTGTCCACCATCGGTGCCAGCGCCACGGGCTCGGCCACAGCCATCGCTGCCAGCTCGGCGCTCTGGGTGGGCTCCACTACCTGCTCCACAAGCTCGCCGTCCTGCAGGCCGCAGGTCAGCTCGTACTCGGTGGTATAGCAGCTTTCGTCGTGGGTATGCTCAAATTTGTCGCAGATCAGGCTGCCGTCCTCGGGGTCAAAGCAGTCGTCACCGTGGACGTGCTCTTCCTCCATGCAGGTCAGGGTCTGCACCTCGGTGTAGCAGTCCTCGGTGTGCTCGTGGGGCACAAACTCGATCTGCGGCTCCAGCGACAGCGGTGCGGGCTCTTCCTCAATGGTGGGCTGGCTGGTCGCAGCAGCGGCGGTGGCCACCTCGTCCGCATTTTCAAGCTCGCCTTCCTCGTAGCCGCAGGTCAGCACCTTGGTGTAGCAATCCGCCGTGTGGGTGTGCTCCTCCTCGCCGCACTGGTACTGCGCGGTCATCGAGATGCCCACGCCATGCAGCTGCCAGTTGACGAACAGGGTGGTGATCATGGCAAGCGCCAGCACGAATGCGGTGTAGCGCCGCAAGGTGTGCCGGTTCTCGCGGAACCGCTCCATGTACGTTTTAAGGATGTCGTTCATAACGGAATACCTCCTCCCGGGGTCAGTGGATCAACGAAAAGCTGGACAGGGGCCATACCCTCAAGAACACCCTGCCCACGATCTGGCTTTTTTCAACGCAGCCTATCACGCTGCTGCGGCTGTCGATAGAAGTGGCGCGGTGGTCGCCCAGCACGAAGTAGCGGTTTTCCGGCACCTGATAGGGGAACCGGATGTCGCATTCGCCCACGGTCAGCGTGTCCACATAGGGTTCATCCAGCGCCACGCCGTTTACCGAGACCACGCCGTTCACGTCCATATCGATCACATCACCGGGCTGACCGATGATGCGCTTGAGCAGCAGCTTGTTCTGCCAGTAAAACCCGCACAGCTCGCCGTTTTCAATGTGGTTGGATTTTACCAGCAGGATAATGTCCTTGTCATTCAACGTAGGGTTCATGCTGTCGCCGGAGACCTGAAGCACCGGCAGAAACAGCGTAGCCAGCAGCACGGCTGCTGCGGCCACCACCACCAGAATATAGATCGTACTGCGCAGCACCCGCTGGTAGCGGCTCTGGTACGCAAGACGCTCACGTTCTGCGGCCACTTCCTCGGTGGAAGGGATGGAAGCGAACCGGATATCGCGTTTTTTCATGTTTCCTCCGAAGGCAGGCCGTCGGTGCTGCGGTACTGGTCCAGCAGCTCGTTGGCCTTGCGGTCAAATGCCTGCCAGCGCTGCTGCACCTCCTGCTCGGCGCGCTCCACCATGGCCTTGCAGTCGGCCTCGGTCTGGGTGCGCTTTTGCGCGGCGGCGGCGGTCATGGCGTCGCATTCCTGCTGCGCCTGCGCCTTCAGGCTGTCGGCGTCTGCCTGTGCCTGTTCCAGAATGCGTTTGGCCTCGCTGCGCGCCTGCGAAAGGGTGTTGGCGGCGGTGGCGTTGGTGTCCGCAAGGCTGGCCTGCACCGAGTGCAGATAGTCATCGGCGGCGGCCTGCGCGGCGGCGAACACGTTGTTCAGCTCCAGCGCGGCCTGCGCGATGGAACCGGCGCTTTCCAGCCGGAGCTGCCGGTCCTGCAGCTGCGCGGTGAGCGCGGCGTTCTGCGCCTTGAGCTGGTCCTCGCTCTGTTTCAGCGCATAGATGATCTCTATCAATTCAGCGCGGTGCATTCGCCGCAGTTCACGATCTGCCATTTACGTACAAACTCCCAAATGTAAGATGACGAAATTTCTTTCGAAAATTCCGAAAAAACTTAAAGAAAATGCCTGAAAAATCGCTTGCCGCCGCGCGATTTGCGCGACCAGAGAGGTCTTTTATAAACTACTTTATTCTAACACATCCCCTGTAACAACAATATAACAAATCAGACACAAAATCAAGAGGTAAAGCCCAAAAAAATATCGCAAATTATTTTGCTTTGTGTGCAAAACGCCCAAAAATAAGGTAATATACCACAGAATTGTTAAAATTTTCCTTCATAATTCTGGGGCGTGAAGTTCTGCGCAGTAATGCACTGAATTGCTGCGTCTACGAAAAACGGGAGCCGCACTTTTTCGAAAAAAGCGCGGCTCCCGTATCCAGACTTTGGGGTGATCCTTTTACTTGCCGAAGCTGCCCAGCAGGCTGTTCAGCGATACAAAGGACTGGTAGATGACGTTGACGTTATTGATGATGGAACTTGCACCGGAGAAGATGCGGGCGATGTAGTTGAACACCTTGCCAACGTCCAGGAAGGCCTGATAAGCGTTGTTGGCACCGCCGTCCAGGTAGGTCATCTCTTCGGCTTCGATGGCGGAATAGCTGGCGGGCATTTTCATGGTAGAAGTAGTCATGGTAAGATCCCTTTCTTCAATGGTATCATTGCGTTTACAGCAGTGTTCAGAACAAGGTGGCGACCAGCAGGGTGGTAAGCAGGGCACCGGTCACTAGTGCGGGCCCTACATACTTTTGCCACTGGGCGGTGGCGGGCTGGGTGGTGGGCTGCGGCACGGTAGTGGTACCGGCCTTGGCGGTCCAGTGGGCGTAGATGGTGGCGTCGGAGGTAAACACGGTGGAGGTGGTCACCTTGCTGCCGCCCACCGGCTCGGTGTACCAGCCGTCAAAGGTGTAGCCCGTCATGGTAGGCTGCTCGGGCGTGCTCTCCAGTTTGCCGGACAGGTTCGTGTAGGTGACCACAGTAGAGCAGATGCCGCCTTGGGCATCCATACCAATGGCGTACACGTTCTCTTCCTTTTTGCTCCCTGAAGTTTTGTCGGCAGCAAATGCAGCCGGCAGTGCGCAGCACAGCAGCGTGAACAGGCAAAGCCCGACCACCAGCGTTTTCAGGAATTTTTTCATGAGATCCCTCGCTTTCCTTCACAAAGATGGAGACACTGCCCCGCCCGGGCGCAACCCGGACGCAGGAGAAGTTTCTTCAACTTATTTTTATCACATCCAGTGTACCAGAAGCGCAACAAAAAATACAGTCTTTTGAGAAAATAATAAGAAAAATCAAGAAAAAAATAAATTTCACCTTTGCAAGATGAATCTTGTGCCCCTGCGGGCTGTGTTTTTTGAAAAACGCATCCCGCAAAACTTACCTTTCGTAAAAACATGGCAGGATATGGAAAACGCAAAACCTTTGCCGCAAAGCCTGAAAAACGACAAAAAACGCTGCGAAGGCAGCGGGCGGCGCGCAAAAAAACGCGGCGCACCTCTTGTGGAAAAGCGGAAAATATGTTATACTGTTTTGCATGATGCGCCATCGCCAAGCGGTAAGGCAGGGGACTTTGACTCCCCCATCGTAGGTTCGACTCCTGCTGGCGCAACCAGAAAAAGGCCGCTGTACAGGAGAATGTGCAGCGGCCTTTTTATTATTTTCCCTCCGGCAGCTTGAAGAAGCTGCGGTATTCGTCCGAGTAGATCTTGCTGCCCATGCGGCTCACACCGCCGTACAGGTGGGTGCGCATCAGCGGCTCGATGGCGTCCAGATCCTTCTCCCGCAGAATGCGCAGCATCTCGGTGTGCTCGCTGACAACGCTGGATACGTTGCGCGCGCCCACGATGTCCAGACGGATAAAGCGGGAATAGTCTGCCTGCGGGCGGGTCATCTGTTCCCAAAGGTACTCCTTGCTGGTTTTGCGGAACCAGTACTCGTGCATGGCAAGGTCACAGCTGAGAAAGTGGTTGAAATCAAAGTTTTCCGGGTCGCTGCGCCCCGCAGCGGCTTCCAGCAGCATATTATAAAGGTGTTCCACCGCAAGGATCTCCATGGGCGAGCAGCTCTGCACAAAATCCCGGAACACCATGCCCTCCACCGCAACACGCTGGAAGATGAGCTGATCCACCACGCCGATGTCGATGGCGGTGACGATGGTGCCCTTGCAGGGGATGATCTGCACAAAGCGGTTCTGCTCCAGCCGCTGCAAAACGCTGCGGATGGGGGTGCGGGAAACACTGAACCGCTTGCACAGCTGGTTTTCGCTCAGCGCTTCTCCGGGCAGGATCTTCAACGCGCAGATCTCGTCCTCAAGAATATGATAGAGCTCATCCGTGTGCTGTAATGTTGCCATAGTCGTTCTCCATTTATCCGGTAAATTAAACTTATTATCATTGTACCGTTCTGACAGCGGAATGTCAATGCTGGAACGGAACTTTACTTGAGCACTTGTATACAAGTGTTTGCGCTCACACACAGAGCTGCGCCTGAAACGGAAAATGGATATACTACTTTATGGTGCGGGAAAAATACCGATGAAATGCCGCAATAAAACGGCTATTGTAGTAAATATACAAAGAAAAATGAAAATAATTGTCGAATTGCTATAATTGCAAAGCGCTGCGTTTGTTTCGCAGCAGCGCTGCAAGATAATATGCTGTATACAGGGTTTTGCTAAAAAGCTGAAAGGGCAAATACCTCGCAGACACCGGATCGTCCCCAGCAGATGCGGCAGGGTATGTGCCTTTTTGCGTGTATGCTTGCTTTGCTGCCCGAAAGGCGGTAAACTGGAGGTAAACAAAAACGCCCGAAAAGGAGAAATGACATGGCATATACAAAGGCGGAGCTCAAGCGCGACCTTGCCGCGATGGGGCTGACAGGGAACGAGACCATCCTGATTCATTCCTCCATGAAGTCCATCGGCCCGGTGGAGGACGGCGCAGACACGGTTCTGGACGCATGGATGGAGTTTTTTGCAGAGGGCTTGCTGCTGCTGCCCACCCACACATGGCGGTTCATCAACGAGGAGAACCGGGTGTTCGATGTGCGCCGCAGCGCGTGCTGTGTGGGGATTCTGCCGGAGCTGTTCCGGCAGCGCCCCGGCGTGGTGCGCTCGCTGCACCCCACCCACAGTATGGCAGCTTACGGCAAGGGGGCAGCTGCTTACATAGAAGGGGAGTTGAACGCCAACACTCCCTGCACCCCCGGCGGCTGCTACGACCGGCTGCGGGCAGCCCACGGCAAGGTGCTATTGCTGGGGGTCACCCACGCCCGCAACACTTTTATCCATAGCGTGGAGGAGGTGCTGAACGTGCCGAACCGTCTGACCGACAAGCCCATGCAGATGACCGTGGTGGACGAAGCCGGGGCGCAGCACAACGTCTATATGCGCCGCCACTACAATGCGCAGCAGCCGCATATCTCGGAGGATTTCGTCAAGCTGGAGCAGGCGTATCTGGACTGCGGTGCAGCCCGGAACACGAAATTTGGCGATGCAGCTTGCGTTTTGTGCGACGCCGAGGGACTTTTCAAGGTCACCCGCCACGTTCTTGCCCCGAACCCCGAAGCCTTTGTCACCGAGGCGGTCATCCCGCCGGAGCGCTGGCAAGGCCTTTGCACCGGTAAAAACGGCGGCTGAACCGGCGCGCCTTCTTCTGCGTTAGACGATTGGAAATGGCCTCCGCTTGCGCTTTGGCCATGATTCAAGGAATTGCATTAAAATCAGAGGGACAGAAATGCCTGCGGGCATTTCTGTCCCTCTTTTTCATGTTAGCAAAAACGGATACGGTACTCCCGGGGGGTGCAGTGCTTGATCTCCCGGAAGGTCTTGATAAAGTAGCTGGCGTCCGAAAAGCCGCATTCCAGTCCTACCTCGCCGGTCTTTAGCCGGGTGGAGCGCAGCAGCTCGGCGGCTTTTTCCACCCGGAACTGCTTGACGTACTGGATGGGCGTAATGCCCAGAAACTGCCGGAAACTGCGCAGACAGGCGCTTTCACTCAGGGCAACGCAGCCAGCCAGCTTTTCCACAGTCAGCTCCTCGGTGTAGTGCTCCTCTACATAGCGGAGCATCTGCTTCATCCGCTCCGAGGCAATTTGTTCCTGCTCCGATACCTTCACCTTGCCGCTGACGCATTGGGTAATGAGCAGCCGCAGCGCGGCGGTAAGGTGATACCGCACCCGGTTCTCGTAGTCGAAAGGTTCGTCTGCCACGCCCTTCCACGCCTCCCGCAGGCAGAGCAGCACCTGCCGCTGCCATGGCACGGCCTCATCCAGCAAAAAGAAGGGCGGTGTGCCGGGCTGCAAAAGCGGGCGGATGAGCTTTTGCCAGAATACGGTGTCCATGCCGCCGACAAGCCTAGGCTGGAACACGCCGGAGTGCAGCAGCGCCCTGCCCTCGGCAGGCTCTACCGCGTGCAGCGCCCCGGAGTTGATGAACACCCCCTGCCCGGTCTGCAAAGTCAGCCGGGTCTTGTTCACATCCACATGGATGGGCCCCAGCGCCGCCAGAATAAACTCGAATTCCTCGTGCCAGTGCCACGCCACCGAGTAGCAGGAAAGATCCTCGGCATAGCAGGCGATAGGGAACAGCGGGCTGCCGTGCTGGGTCTGTTCCCGCCCGGCGGCATCGGCCACCACGGCGGTAGCGCTGGAAAGCCCTACCCGGCCGCTTGTATAGGATGCACAGCTTGTCTGATATGCCATATTCACCAAATCCTTTCCGCAATACTTGCAACGGTGTACAAAGGGAACATAATAAAAAACTTAATAATGGACTGCCAATCTTACACAAAGTACCGCCCAAACGAGACTACGGGCGGTATTTTTGTATCATGGCGGAGAAAGGAGGAACTTCCCACGGGGGCTTGACTGAAAAGTTGAGCCCCTTTTTTCATGCCAAAAAACAGGAGGTAAATGCTTATGGCAGATGATAAAACCACAAAAACGCCGGAACAGCCGGTAACGGATAGCGGGCCGGGCAAGGAAACGCCTCCCGCTCCCCAAAAAGAGCCGGAGAAGGTTTCCGTTTCCCCGGAGCCGGAAAAAAAGACGGAACCAGAGGTAAAGACCCCACAGGTTTCTGTCTATAACTTCGCTGAAATTATGAAGGAAAAGAAAGCCGAGGAACGGGCGGCAGCTCCCGGCGTGGAAAAGCCTGACCCGGCAAAAACGGAAAAACCGGAAAAGCAGCCGGAGGCTCCGAAAAAAGCGGAGGAAAAACCCAAAGAGCCGGAACAGCCAAAGCGCCGGGGCCGTCCCCCGAAAGCAGATAAGGACAAGGCCGCAGCCCCGAAGCCCAAAGCCCCCGCACAGAAACCGGAAAAGGCGGTCAAAAAGGAACCGGAGAAAAAAGCAGCTCCAACGGTACAGGCCGCTTCCGCTCCGAAGGGACCCGAGAAGCCGAAGGATGCACCACGCCGGGGCAAGGAGCAGATCGTCTATATCAAGCTGAACGAGCTCCACGCCTTCAAGAACCATCCCTTTGAAGTCCGAGACGATGAAGAAATGCGGGCTATGGTGTCCAGCGTCAAGGACAAGGGCGTTACCCAGCCTGCTATCGTCCGTCCCCGTGAGGATGGCGGCTATGAGATCGTGTCCGGCCACCGCCGCCAGAAGGCCAGCGAGCTTGCCGGATATGCGGATATGCCCTGTATTGTTCGCAATCTGACGGACGATGAAGCCATCACGCAGATGGTCGAGGACAATCTGAACCAGCGTGAAGAAATCCTCCCCAGTGAGCGGGCCAAAGCCCTGAAAATGCAGCTTGAGGCCATCAAGCACCAGGGCTCCCGCACTTCGGGCCAGATTGACCCGAAGGACGCAGGAAAACGCTCCAACGAAATTGTAGCCGAGCGCAATAAGATGGCGGTCAAGCAGGTGCAGCGGTATATCCGGCTCAATGAGCTGGTTCCCGACCTGATGAAGCTGATGGATGAAAAAAAGCTGGGCTTTACTACGGCGGTGGAGCTTTCCTATATCGGCAAGAAGAACCAGAACTATATCGCCGTCGCCATTGACAGCCAGCAGTCCTCGCCTTCACAGGCGCAGGCAAAGCGTATGCGTGAGCTGGACGAAAAGAAGCTGCTCAACGGGGATGTGATCGACGGCATTATGATGGAGGACAAAAAGGAGGTAGACAAAGTGATTTTGACAGGTGCGGAACTGAGCAAGTATTTCGGCAAGGAAACTACGCCGAGGGAAATGAAGGACCAGATCATCAAGCTGCTGGACGACTGGAAGGGTCAGCAGAAGGAACATGAAAAGCCGGAGAAGAAAACCGAACAGGAAAAGTAAGCCCAAACTTCGGGTCAGCATGGCCCGAGGATTGCGGGGCTCTGCCCCGCGCCCCGAAGCTCTGGAGATATAAGTGATTCCCCGTCGCCAGTTATTCCGTAGCATAGCCGGGAAAATCAGTCAAGGGCAGCGCCGCCGCAGGCGGTGCCAGAGGCACCCTTGACGGATTTCTTCCGGTTATGCTTTTTCCCGGTCAAGCGACGGGGATATAAATTCTCCAGAGCCGTTCCCCTTCCCGGGGGAAGGGGCGGAGGGGTTGGGCGAACTCTTGCTTTTCCCTAAACCAAAACAGAAATGGAGGCTCAACCAATGAAACGACCTTTAGCATACCTGACCGCCGCATGGAGCGGCGAGCCGGATGTTGATATGGAGCTGGCGGCCCACTACTGCCGTCTTGCTTATGAGGCGGGCTTTTCCCCGATCTGCCCGCTCTTGTATCTGCCGCTGTTTTTGAATGACAGCGTTCCCGAGGAACACAAGGCCGGGATTGATATGCGCCGGGATATGCTGCGGCGCTCCCACACCCTGATTGTCTGCGGCAGCGCTGTGGACGAGGATGTAAAAAATGATATTGCGGTTGCCGGGCGGCTGGGCATTGCGGCGACCACACTGGAAGGGGTGCTTGCCGTGAAGGGACACGGCACCCCGGGCCATGCCGGACATTAAGCTGGGAAGCCTTTTCGACGGGATTGGCGTGTTCCCTCTGGCTGCTTCCCGGTGCGGTATCCGTCCGGTATGGGCCAGTGAGATTGAAAAAGCGCCCATCTCCATAACCAAAAGGCACTTTCCCGACATGGTGCATTTGGGGGATATTACGAAGGTGGACGGCGGGAAAATCCCGCCGGTTCATGTAATTACCTTCGGTTCCCCCTGTCAGAACCTTTCTCTGATCGGCAACCGCTCCGGCCTTGCCGGGGCAAAATCAAGCCTGTTCTATCAGGCGTTTCGTATCATACAGGAAATGAGGGATGCTACTGATAACCTATATCCAGCTATCGCTGTTTGGGAAAACGTCATGGGAGCGTTTTCTACAAATGACCGGATGGACTTTAGAGCCGTCTTATCCGCCTTCTCGGACACCGAAGTTCCAATGCCTCCTTCGGGAAGATGGGGAAACGCCGGAATGGTGCGAGGGGGAACGCCTGATGTGTGCTGGCGACTCATGGACGCCCAGTATTGGGCAGGCTCCCGAAGGCTGGCACGAAGGCAGCGGATTTTCGTCGTGGCGGATTTTGGAGGCAGACGTGCCGCAGACATACTATTTAAGCCCCGTCCAATGCTCCCACTTCCTCCGCCTTGCGGAGAGGGCGGGTGGGCCGCCGCCGAAGGAGATCGAACAGCTTCTTTTGAAACAGGGCGGCAGATACCAGTCATCCACCCCTTTCAGTGCTTCCGTATGCGGGGAGCGGCAAAAAGGCAGGAAGAAACGGCCTTCCGAAACAGCTTCGGATTACCAACTGACCCTTTTCCCACTCTTTTAGCCAGTGATGTAACGCCCTTTGCCTTCTGGTATGAGGGCGACCCGAAGGGCGGCTGTATCCGTTTTCTGACGGAAACGGAAAGCGAACGGCTGATGGGGCTGCCAGAGGGCTGGACAAAGTACGGGGCGGACGGCGTGGAAATCCGGCCTCTGCAACGCTACAAGGCACTGGGAAACAGCGTTGCCCTCCCTTGCGCCGATTACATTATGGCCGGGATTTATGAGGTGCTGGCTGACCGGGCCGGAAAGGAGGAATGAGCCCATGTTTGAAGCCTATATAACCAATACAGCCCTATACCCCTTAATGGGGATTGAGGTAGGGACAACGGTACATTTCCCCATGACGACACAGGAGTTGCAGGCCGCCCTTGCCAAAATCGGGATAGACGGGAAACGGTACAGCGAAGTGTTCTTTACCAGCTTTGACAGTGATGTGCTGGGGCTCTACGATTATCTCTACGAATGTGAGAACATCGACGAGCTGAACGAGCTGGGCCACGCCCTGCTGGAAGTACGGGATAAGGGCGGACTGGAAACCTTTGAAGCCGCTCTTGTCTTGGGAAACCACACAAGGAGCGTGAAGGATTTGATAAACCTGACGCAGAACCTTGACCTTTACCGCTTTTACCCGGATATTTCCGATGATGAAGGGCTGGGCCGTCTTTACGCCGACGAGCTTGGGACTATCGACATACCGGAGCACATTCAGAACTACTTCGATTATGAGGCATACGGGCGGGATGTGCGTATCAACGAGGGCGGCGTATTCGCTCCCGGTGGGTATGTGTCGGCAGTCCCGGAGGGCTTCAAGGATTATTACCACGGGCCGCAGGACATTCCGCCGGAACACCGGATATTTGCCTATCCTGAAAAGGCCGAGCCTGTCCACTCCATTCTCGCTACACTCAAACGGTTTCAAGAAGCCCCACTCGCTCCGAAAAAGGACAAGGCGGGGCCTTCCCATGAAGAACGGTAAGACTTCGGGCCAGCATGGCCCGAAGCATAAAGGAGGTGCATACCATCAACTATTACCCTATCAATGAAGGAGCCGCCCGCCGGGCAAAAGAAATGAACAGCTTTTCCGACTACAAGGAAGGGAGCGCAACGGCGGAATACCGGGCAATGGTGGACAAGGCCGCCGCCATAGCGGAAAAGCAGAAATCCCGGGTGGACCCCATGTACCATGAGAAGATCGACCATCTGTTAGACACCTACGCCCGCAAGCTGGCCGAAAACATGAACCAAGGCTTTGCCATTGACGCGAGGGTTCCCTCTGTGATGATCGCCGGGTCTTCCAATTTCCCGGTGGGAAAGAAGGAAAAACAGAACCGGGCGCGGGACAGCAACATGGAGGAATGGCGGCATATTCAAGGGCTGCTGGATAAGATACGCAGCACCGGCATGGGCGGGATCAGCGCCGATGACCCGGCAGCGATTGAAAAGCTCCAGAAGAAGCTGGACGGGCTGGAACGCTCCCAGCTCATTATGAAGGAGGTCAACGCCTATTACCGCAAGCATGGCAAGCTGGACGGCTGTGCGTTGCTGTCGCCGGACCAGATCGAAAAGCTGAAAGCAAGCATGGCGTCAAGCTGGCGGAGCGACCCGAGGCCCTTTGAAAGCTACCAGATTACCAACAACAATGCGGAAATCCGCCGGGTAAGGGCCCGTATCGAACAGCTTTCCAAACAGGCACAGCAGGAATTTTCCGGCTGGGAGTTCGACGGGGGCCGTGTGGAGATGAACCGGGAGGACAACCGCTTGCAGGTGTTCTTTGACGGAAAGCCTGACGCGGACACCCGGGCCGAGCTGAAAAGCAGCGGCTTTCGTTGGGCTCCCAGCGTAGGCGCATGGCAGAGGCAGCTCACGGACAACGCCATCCGGGCGGCTGACCGTCTGGAATGTATCAAGCCGCTGTCCGGCGAAAAGCCCTCCCAGCTTCAAAAGAAGCCCTCTATCTTGCAGACCATGCGGGAACAGGGCGAAAAAGTCCAGACGGAGCCGGAAAAGAAAGCTTCGTCCGGCAGAGATGCCGAGCGGTAAGCCTCGGGCCACATTGGCCCGAGGTTTTCTGTTCCCCGAGATTGTACGGGGGCCTCCCGGATAGCGGGAACCCCGACGGAAAGGAGGTTTTATGCAGGAAGAAGTAAACCAAAAAACGGTTGCCCTTTCGATCAGGACAACGAAGCTCACGGGAAAAGTGCTGGCTGCCGCTCTTGGGAAGGTAGCGCGGGCGCTGCAAAAGCACCACCGGAAGGCGCTGACCCCGCAGGGACGCCAGAGTGTAAAAAAGCTGATGAACCACTATGGCGGCAAAAGCGCCATGCCCTATGTGGGAGCCCCAAAGAATTTTGACCGGATCGCAAAGGAGTTCCATGTGGACTACGCTTTCCATAAAGTGAGCCACGGTCATTACCTGCTGTTTTTCAAGGCTAATCAGGCGGACGCCATCACGGCGGCCTTCCAGAAGTACAGCGCAAAGGTGCTGAACAAAGAGCAGGACAAGGCTTCCATCCTCGGCCAGCTTCGGAAATTCACGGAGCAGATCAGGACGCAGGCAAAGAAAAAGCAGCGGACCAGAGAGGCGGTGAAGGACGGACGTTGAGTGACAAGATTAGAAAATATGTGCTCCCAAACCTGCCGTACCTCTTTGTGTTCTGGTTCTTCTCCAAAATCGGGACGGCCTACCGGATCGCCCCCGGCACAGACTTCGGGACAAAGCTCATGGGGATGCTCGATACCTTCCCCAAAGCCTTTGAAACCTACTGGCCGGGGCTGGGAGGTATTGACCTGCTGGTGGGCCTTGCCGGTGCGGCTGGGGTGTATCTGCTGATACAGTCAAAGATCAGGCAGGCGAAAAAATTCCGGCGGGATGCGGAATACGGCACCGCCCGCTTTGGAACAAAGGAGGATATAAAGCCGTTTGTTGACCCTAAATTTCAGAACAATGTCATTCTGACCGGGACGGAGTTCCTTACCATGAACACCCGTCCGAAAATACCCGCCAATGCCCGGAACCTAAACGCCTGTGTCATCGGCTCGTCCGGCTCGGGAAAGACAAGGTTCTGGCTGACCCCGCAGCTCCTTCAAGCCCATTCCTCGTATGTGGTGGTAGACCCGAAGGGCGGCACCCTCGATCAATGCGGGCGGTTCCTGCAACGGGAGAAATACAGGGTGCGGGTGTTCAACAGTATCGACTTTTCAAAATCCATGCACTACAATCCGCTGGCCTATATCAAGACGGAAAGCGATGTTTTGAAATTCGTTACTGCTCTGATCGCCAACACCAAAGGCGACGGCAAGGAGGGCGACGAGTTCTGGACCAAAGCTGAAACCCTCTTGTACTGCGCCCTTGTGGCCTACATCGTCTTTGAGGGGCCGGAGGAAGAACGCAACATGAATACGCTGGTGGAAATGATAAACAGCATGGAAGTCCGGGAGGATGACGAAACCTTCAAAAATGCGGTGGACTATATGTTTGACGGGCTGGAACGCCGCAGCCCCCAGCACTTCGCCGTGAGGCAGTATAAGAAATACAAGCTCGCCAGCGGCAAGACAGCCAAAAGCATTTTGATTTCCTGCGGTGCAAGGCTGGCTCCTTTTGATATTCCCCAACTCCGGGAGATCATGTCCTATGACGAACTGGAGCTTGATAAGCTGGGGGACGAAAAATCGGCGCTGTTCTTCCTTATCAGCGACACGGACACCACCTACAACTTTTTGGTTGCCCTCGCTTTTTCGCAGATGTTCAACCTTCTGTGTGAACGGGCTGACAACACCTATGGCGGGCGTCTGCCCTACCATGTGCGGGTGCTGTGGGACGAGGCTGCCAACACCGGGCAGGTGCCGGGGCTGGAAAAGATCGTGGCAGTCATCCGCTCACGGGAAATCAGCCTAACGCTCTTTTATCAGGCTATGAGCCAGTGCAAGGCATTGTACAAAGACCATTCCGAAACCATTATGGGAAACATGGACAGTATCGTGTTCCTCGGAGGCCGGGAGGCTTCCACCCTAAAGGATATTTCGGAAAACTGGCTGGGCAAGGCCACCATCTCCATGCAGACCGAGGGCCGCAGCCGGGGCCAGTCTGAAAGTTACAGCCAGAATATGCAGCGGCTTGGCCGGGAGCTGATGACCACCAGCGAGATCACCACCATGCCCGGGGATAAATGTATCTTGCAGCTTCGGGGGCTCCCGCCCTTCCTGTCCCCGAAGTATGACTTGAAAAAGCACCCGAATTACAAGTACACAGCCGAATTTGATAAAAAGAAAAACGCCTTCCGCTTGGAAAGCCTATTCCGCCACCGGCCATTGAGACTAAAGCCGGAGGACGAATACACGGTGTACGAAGTGGACGGCTCCGACACGGACGAAGAAGCTGACCTGTTGAATTTCGATGATCTGGACAGCGACGAGTTTGTGTAACTTCGGGCCATGATGACCCGAAGCGCCGCCGATGTGGGCGGCTTTTTTTTGTACCCAAAACCATCAAACAAAATGGAGGAACGTATATGGAATTTTTCAATCAGGCAATCGACATTCTTAAAATTCTGGTCATGGCTCTTGGCGCTGGTCTGGCGGTATGGGGCGTCATCAACCTTCTGGAAGGTTACGGGTCGGACAACCCTGCGGCAAAAAGCCAGGGCATTAAGCAGTTCATGGCTAATTAAAGGTAACAAAAAGAAAGGAAAAACCAATCCAGACGGTATCAGCGGCAGGCTACAAGAATAAATTGTGATTTCACAAGATTGGTGTTATAATAAGAGAAAAGTTCCTGCCGGGGCAACCGCCCCGGTGGTATGGATAGAAAGGCAGGAAAATAATATGCACATCAGCTATAAACCACTCTGGCACACACTGTTAGAGCGTGATATGAGAAAAGAAGATTTAAGGCTTGCCGCTGGTATGACAACGAATATGATTGCCAACATGAGCAAAGAGGGAAAGCACATCAGCATGGACACATTAGCCCGTATCTGCGAAACGCTGAATTGTGAGATTACCGATGTAATTGAGTTAGTACCAGACGAGCCTGCTTCCACAGGAGGTAAGGAACATGAGCGAATTGAAACCAAGAATAACAGAAAACGGAATTGATTATATCCTTGTTGGAGATTACTACATCCCAGACTTGAAGCTGCCGGAAGAACACCGCCCCATCGGAAAGTACGGACGGATGCACCGGGAATATTTAAGAGAAGTCCACCCAGCCAGATTGAACACATTGACCTTGACCGGGGAGTTATGGACATACCTTGCAGACCTGAACGAACAGGCACAGGAACGGTTAGACACCATCATGGAGCAGATGAAAGCCACCGAGGGCGTGACCGAGGAATTGAAGCGTACCCGTCAAATGGAATGGGTGCAGCGTTGCAATAACATTCACAACCGAGCAGAAGAAATTGTTTTGCATGATATAATTTATTCATACGGGAGTAATTAAATCGGAGGTATATAAGATGATTGAAATTGTATTTGGTGAAAGTGCCTGTGGAAGTTTGAAAATTGCCCAAACTTACGGTAAGGGAAAGTATAGAGGAAGTGCAGTTTCGGTCTTTATGAGGCACGAAGATGGGAGTGTTCCATCTTCAGATGAAATGAAAGAAGCACAAATTCAAGCACAGGAACAAGAACATATTGCTTGGGAGAATGCTATTCCATTGGGAGGCAAGAGCAGTGATGTTTATTGTTTTGATATGGCTCTTAGTGTGGGAGATATTTCTGATAATGGAATTGGCGAACAGCGGAAAAATGTTCTCAAGAAAATGCTGTCTGTCTGGTTTGTAGAGGATTTAGACTATCAGGTTGAAGAAAAAATACAGAAAATTAAAACTACATTGTCTTCGGTTATTGAACGATATGTAGCTGGGGAAGAAGTTCGTATTTGGTATAGCTATAATCCGGATGAACTTTGCGGTATGTACTGGCTTATGAAACAACTTCGACCATTAAACTGTCAGACAACAATTTATTTGGTTAAGTTACCTGCCTGGGAATATGGAAAAGAAAATACTATGACATCCAAAATAGCATGGGGTGAGGTTTCTCCTGGCGAATGGGGAAAATATATAACTCTACAAGAAAAAGCTAAGCCTGTATTTCTTTCAGCTTGTGCTATGAAATGGAATCAACTTCAAAATGAAAATGCACCTTTGCGTGCAATGCTAAATGGTAAATTGCAAAGTGTTTCAGAAGATATATATGATAGTTTCATTCTTCGTGAAATTGCGGAACAGCCAGAGCAATTCAAAATGGCTATTGTTATAGGTAATGTTTTAGGAAAATATCAACTTGGAATTAGTGATGTATGGATTTCTAATCGCATTGATAAAATGCTTGAAGATGGTGTGTTGGAAATTATACAGGACGCACCAAAGGGAGAAACAAATTATCGCCGGATATTAAGAAAACGAATGAAATAATAACCACAGCAAGAACCGCTGCTACATGGAAGGCACCCCAACCATGCAACAGCGGTTTTTTTTACCGTTTTTTTCTCTGGCTGATAGGCGTTCCCATTTTCTTTGATTTTTTGAGAATCCGAATCAGCCAGCGAAATTCTTCGTCTGACAGATTTTTATAGTTGATACCGAGCTGCTTGCAGTAAAGGACAACCAGCTTTTCATCCCGGCTGCCCTTGAAATTTTCGACTGCTTCGAGATTTTCTTTCAATTCATCGGCAACGGTGGTCTGGGGCGCACTCTCACTGTCCTTTTTGTGGGCTTCCCGAATATCCCGGATAATCAGGTTGAGGTCATCCAGAACCATGTGACTGAAATACTCATCATCACTGATATGGGCGGCTTGCAGCACTTTCAAATGCGGGTCATCTTCGCCTGGGCGATACCGTTCAATGATTTCATGCCGGACGGTATCGACAAGTGCATTGAGGTTTTGAATCTGCATGGTAGCAATCCCGTCCACATAAATCTCAATGTCTGCAAGAAACTTGATGAAATCTTTATGTGTAGCAAGCTCACAGAGCAGACGGTTGTTAATCCGACCGCTTTTCAGCAGTGCCACCATCTCATCATTCAAATGCAGCTCCGTCAATGGTGTGTTGATCTGCTCCCTGTTCTCTGTCCGGCACAGTAGATAATCAACAGAGACCCCATAGAAGTCTGCCAGCGTGATAAGGTTGCCATGATTGATTTCCTTAAAATCCTCTTTTTCATAACTTCCAAGAGCTGATTTGGAAATGCCTGTCAGCTTTGATAGTTCTTCCAGATTTAAGCCTTTGTCCTTGCGGAGTTCCCAAAGGCGTTCCTGTATGCTTGTTGCTCCTTTCATGGGCGCACGCTCCTTTCCAATGGTTTCATTGCTGCCGCTTATCTGGATTATATCACACTTTCCGCAATCGTGGAAATTTCTGATTTTTACCCCTAATTCCTACTTTGTGGACATACGGCACAGGGCACAAAAATGTTCTATGATACAGGTAGTTCATCGATGGATTATTCCAATCGAATGACCAGCCTGTGTGGGATATGCTTCCCCGGCGATGTAGTGCCATGACTTTTGGCAGGGATGTGGAGGAACCCTGACCGAAACGAGCGTACCAAAGGGAGCGATACGCCGCTGTGAGATTCAGGGGAGGAACGACACCGGGGAGAACTGGCGAACTGACACCGAAATGATACCGAAACACGACAATCTGATAGGGGGATAGTCTACCCTATCGCTGATACTTCGGGAGATTTTAATCGGCTCTATGGCTGTAATTTTGCCGAAAATCGCCCCGAAACCATACACTAAAACGGGAGGAAACACAATATGCCGAGAATGAGCAAAAAGAGGAAGCATGAGCTTTCCTTTTACCTCAATGACCGGGGGCGTGTCACTTACAACGAATTATGCCGGAAATGCCAGCATGGGTGCAGGCAGAGCTTCCGGGCGGTTGTGATTGACTGCCCCCGTTATTTATCCAAACGAGCAAAGAAAAAGGAGGAACACACCGAATGAATTTTGAATTTATGACGATAGACACACCATTGCCGCCCTGTATGCCCTTTCCCGGAGCGTTGACAGGATTTCCAGTCAGCAGCACCGCAAAGGTCATGTACTGCCGGATGCTGGACGCTATGCTCTCCAAAGGTCAGGAGGACGAGAACGGAATCCTGTTTGTCTGCTTCCCTGTCACAGCCATTGCCGCAGTCCTGTCCCGCAGTCCCATGACGGTCAAGCGTTCTCTGAATGAACTGGAAACCGCCGGACTTATCATGCGGGTGCGTCAGGGCGTTGGAGAACCAAACAGGATTTATGTGCTGATACCGGGAAAGGAGGACGCTGCCCTTGCCTGATACCTCAAAGCTGGAAAAGCTCAACCGGGAGTTGGAGAAAAGCGAAAAGAAACTGCGGAAAGCCATCAACGATGAAAAGGCATTGCAGCACCAGTTAAAGCAGCTTACCCGAAAGGAACGGACGCACCGGCTCTGTACTCGTGGCGGTATGCTGGAAAGTTTTCTGCAAGAGCCGGAACGCCTGACAGATGATGATGTCATGCTGTTGTTGAAACTCATTTTTCACAGGCAGGACACGCAGGAACTATTGAAAAAACTGCTGGAACGGAAGAAGCCGGAAACCCCTTAGTTTACTAAGGGCGCAATTATACACCACCCAGAGGTTGGTGCATTGCGTTCTCCGAAGGCTCCTCGCCGGAGGGCTGTGATTTTCCGCAGTCATGGTCTGCTCCAAATCAAACAGGGGACGCTACGCTTCCCCTGCGCTGGCTGCCGCCAGCTACCCTTTTGTGGACTTGCCATCTGGGGACACCTTGCGTTGCAAGCTGTTCCCAGCCGACAAGTTTCATAAAATATGCTATCTTTTCGATAGCCAATGAAGTATAATGAAGATGACAACAAATCGGAATTTTGTGGAGGCACATCAATGGAAACAATTTACGAAAAGTATATGGCACTTCCCATAGATAAGGGATCTTTATGTTTAGAATATGGAGATATTGCAGACCCGTATTTTTGCTATCCCGTCAACGCAAATCCAATCGGATTTGAAGGATGTATTCTGTATTGCTTTTTGCCGGAATATGGAGAAATGGTATTTGCCTGCAATCCAGAAAGTTGTGTAGACCAAAATGTATATCCATTAGCGGCAAATTTTGAAGATTTTATCCGTTTAATCTTGGCTTGTGGTACTGCTAACCCATTGGAGCAAATCGTTTGGATGGATAAAAATAAATTTGAAGAACACATGGCAAACGAAGAAAAAATACTGACCGATGAGCAGAGGACAGCGGTACAACAGCTACAGCGGGCATTAAGTTTGTTACCAATAGAAAATCCGTTTGAATATGTCAAATCCATTCAAAAAGATTTTGATGGTAGTAAAATACAATACAGTGATGAATACTATGAAGTTACCGGCATAGAGAACCCTAAAGGAACTAACACCCAAGATAAGCATTTAGTTGAATTTGAACCTGTCGTTTTTGAATTTAACCGCAAACAAGATAGCGACTAACAACTTCCAATTTGTGAAGGAGGAATATGCTATGAATATAGGGTTTTGGCTATGTGGAGTTTTGGTTATTCCATTTGTGATTATAGGAGTGTTATTTGCAATATTTAAAGAAAGAGCGGCTAAATTTGTTTCGGGATTTAATTCGTTACCGAAAGAAGAACAGGCATTGTATGATAAAGCTCATATTTCTCGTGATATAAAAAATCAGTGTTTTACATGGGCTGGCATAATGTTAGTAGGAGCAGTGTTGTCTTATTTTTTAACACCATATATGGCTATTCCGGCTTTTATTATTTGGCTCGTTTTATTTTTCAAAGAGGTTCACTTTGACACGCACAAAGCATTTGAAAAATATTTATTAAAATAAATTCAAGTTTGTAGAATTAAGAAAATCGGAATTTGTAAAGGAGATATACAACATGAAGAAAGTCTGCTTAGCGGTTTTGCCAGCTTTAACAATAGTGTTAGAATTATTACCCTTGGGAGCAGTTTGTATTTTTGCAACATCTCCAACAGAAAGAGTAAAAGAAACATTCTCATACTTTAGCCTTACACCGTTTGGCTATGCAAATTTTGCTCCACTTATTACAGCCACACTTACTGTTGCCATCTTCTTACTTTCATTGTTTTCATTGAAGAAGAAATGTGTTCTCAAAGCATTGTTTGTCCTTTCCATTATTACGGTAGTTATTTCTCTTTTGCCATTGATGTATGGCTTAGACTACTATACCCTTGTAGGAGCCTTTATAACAGGAACACTTGTAATAGAAAGTGTTTTGGCTAAGATACAACAAAAGTAAAGCGATAATTTCCAGTTTGTCAGCTTCACATCGGGGCAACTTGCCCCGAACTTTTACAACTAAATACCCGCCGCCCATACAGCGGCACACCGAGCAGGAAATCTGAAAAAGGTCTCCTGCTTTTTTTCTGCCCAAAATGAGGTGGTAAAACGCCACCCCATCCACCAATTACCGAAAGGAGGGACACGAAATGCCCTGTCCACACAACGAAATCACGATTGTGCAGCGCAGCCAGCGACAGTCTGCGGTTGCCGCCGCTGCTTACCAGAGTGGCGAAAAGCTGTTCTGTGAATACGACCAGCAAGTGAAGCACTACCCGGAAAAGCGTGGTATCGTCCACAATGAAATCCTGCTCCCGGCAAATGCCCCGCCGGAGTATGCAGACCGCAATACCCTATGGAACGCCGCCGAAGCTGTGGAAAAACAATGGAACTCCCAGCTTGCAAGGAGGTGGGTGCTTACCATTCCCAGAGAGATACCGCCTGACCAGTACGCTGTCCTTGTACGGGAGTTTTGTGAGCAGCAGTTTGTTTCCAAAGGCATGATTGCTGATTTTGCAATCCATGACCCCCATCCGCCGGGACACAATCCCCACGCCCATGTCCTGCTCACTATGAGGGCAATGGACGAACATGGGAAATGGCTTCCCAAGAGCCGCAAGGTTTATGACCTTGACGAGAATGGGGAACGGATCAAACTTCCGTCCGGCAGATGGAAAAGCCACAAGGAGGATACGGTTGACTGGAACGACCAGAAGTATTGTGAAATCTGGCGGCATGAATGGGAGGTCATCCAGAACCGCTATCTGGAAGCCAATGACCGCCCGGAGCGTGTGGACTTGCGTTCCTATGCCAGACAGGGGCTTGATATAGTCCCTACTGTCCATGAGGGAGCTGCTGTCCGGCAGATGGAAAAGCGGGGTATCCAGACGAATATCGGAAACCTGAACCGGGAAATCAGAGCTGCCAACAATCTGATGAAGTCCATCCGGCAGCTTATCCAAAACCTCAAAGGCTGGATTACCGAGCTGGGCGAAAAACGGAAAGAGCTGCTTGCACAAAAGGCGGCGGAGGAAGCGACACTTCTTCCCAATCTGCTGATGAAGTATATGGCGATACGAAAGGAAGAACGGAAGGACTGGACAAGGGCTGGACAGAACCGGGGGACTTCACAGGACTTAAAGGCAGTCAGCGAAGCCCTGTCCTATCTCCGGCAAAAGGGGCTTTCCACTGTGGAGGACTTAGAAGCATTTCTGGAATCCTCCGGGAAATCAGCCGCAGATTACCGCAATCAGATGAAGCCAAAGGAAGCCCGAAGCAAAGTGATTGACGGGATTCTTGCCAGCCGGACAGACTGCAAGGAATGTAAGCCTGTCTATGAGAAGTACCAGAAGATATTTTTCAAGAAAACAAAGGAAGCGTTCAAGCAGGAACACCTGGAGGTTGCCCGGTATGAGAAAGCCGCCGCCTACCTTGCCAAGCACCCGGACGATAAGGATAAAACGAAAAAGGAGCTGCAACAGGAGCAGGAAACGCTTCTCAGCGAAATCGCAGACCTGAAAGTACCGCTGACCGAGGTACAGGAGGACTTGAAGAAACTGCGGGACATCCGCTACTGGGTACGGAAAGCCACACCCGGCACAGAGGAAAGCAAAGAGCCGCCCAAGAAGCAGCCTATCAAGGAAGTCTTGCAGGATAAGGCGGACGAGAAAAAAGCACAAAGAACTGCCCCGGTGCAGACAAAACACAAACAACAGGATATGGAACTTTAACAGGCACTTGCCATTTTCAATCAGAGAATGTCAGGTGCTTTTCTTATTTTCAAGGAGGGATAGATTTGAATGTATTTGAAGCTGTGAAGCAGTCCGTCACAACAAGACAGGCTGCGGAGCATTATGGAATCCATGTAGGTCGGAACGGGATGGCTTGTTGCCCGTTCCATAACGATAAAACCCCAAGCATGAAGCTGGATCGGCGTTACCACTGCTTCGGCTGCGGTGCGGATGGGGATGTGATTGATTTTGCCGCCGCCCTGTATGGGCTGGGAAAGAAAGAAGCTGCCGTACAGCTGGCACAGGACTTCGGGCTTTCCTATGAGGACTGGAAACCGCCGGGGAAGGTAAAAAAGCCCAAGCCCCGGCAGAAATCCCCGGAGGAACAGTTTCAGGAAGCAAAAAACCGTTGCTTCCGTATTCTTACCGATTATCTTCACTTGCTTATGGCATGGAGAACGGACTACGCCCCGCACTCCCCGGAGGAAGCCTTTCATCCCCGGTTTGTGGAAGCCTTACAGAAGCAAGACCAAGTGGAATATCTGCTGGATGTGCTGCTGTTCGGGGAGACAGAGGAAAAAGCGGCTTTGATTACGGACTACGGAAAGGATGTGATACAGCTTGAACAGCGAATGGCAGAGCTTGCAGCCGCAGACGCAGCAGGAACTAAAAAACACCATGAACGCCATGCAGCCGCCCCAGAGCATTGAGGAAATCAAGGCGGGGCTGGAAACCACCGAGAAAGGCGGTGTCCGTCAGAGCATCCGGAACTGCCTGACCGTATTCCAGCGTGACCCTCTGCTTTCCGGGGCTATCGCATACAACATTCTAACTGACCGCAAGGACATCATAAAGCCCATCGGCTTCCACAGAGAAAGCACCGCCCTGAACGATACGGACATGAAGTATCTGCTTCTCTATCTGGAAGAAACCTACGGGCTTACCAATGAGAAAAAGATTGATAACGCCATCGGGATTGTGGCGAATGAAAACAAGTACCATCCCATCCGGGACTACCTAAGTGCCCTTGTGTGGGACGGGACAGAACGAATCCGTTTCTGTCTGCGGCACTTTCTGGGGGCTGACGCAGACGATTACACCTATGAAGCGTTGAAGCTGTTCCTGCTGGGTGCAATCTCACGAGCCTTTCAGCCGGGGTGTAAGTTTGAAATCATGCTCTGTCTGGTAGGCGGTCAGGGGGCTGGCAAGTCCACCTTCTTCCGTCTGCTGGCAGTCCGGGACGAGTGGTTCTCCGATGATTTGCGGAAGCTGGACGATGACAATGTGTATCGCAAGCTGCAAGGTCACTGGATTATCGAAATGTCGGAAATGATGGCAACCGCAAACGCCAAGAGCATTGAGGAAATCAAGTCATTTTTAAGCCGGCAGAAAGAGGTTTACAAGATACCCTATGAAACCCACCCGGCAGACCGCCCCCGTCAGTGCGTGTTTGGCGGCACTTCCAATGCCCTTGACTTCCTGCCCCTTGACCGTTCCGGCAACCGCCGCTTTATCCCCGTCATGGTGTACCCGGAGCAAGCCGAGGTTCACATTTTGGAGGACGAAGCTGCTTCCAGAGCCTATATTGAGCAGATGTGGGCGGAAGCGATGGAGATTTACCGAAGCGGCAGGTTCAAGCTGGCTTTCAGCCCCGCCATGCAGCGGTATCTCAAAGAACACCAGCGGGATTTTATGCCGGAGGACACCAAAGCCGGAATGATACAGGCGTATCTTGATAAGTACACCGGGAGCATGGTCTGTTCCAAGCAGCTCTACAAGGAAGCCTTAAACCATGCCTTTGACGAACCGAAGCAATGGGAAATCCGGGAAATCAACGAGATTATGAACCAGTGCATTTCCGGGTGGAGGTACTTTCCAAACCCAAGAATGTTTCCCGAATATGGCAGACAAAAGGGCTGGGAGCGTGAAAACCCGGCAACGGAGCCCGGCAACCCGTCTGAAAAAATGATGGACGGTTTTGTGGAGGTCACAGAACAGATGGAGCTTCCATTCTGAAAATGACAGCCCGTTGCACACCCTGTTGCTATTCCGTTGCCGAGCCAGTTGCCGGGGAAAATCCCTTATTTCCGGGCTTTTCTCCCTTATGACAACCAAAACAACAGAAAAATAAAAGAAAAGTATAAATAGTATTATCGCCAGACTGAGATTGTTTGCAAGGTCTTTTGAAGCCCGTTGCCGGACTTCGTTGCCGACACCCTCTGTCTGGCTATTTTCATGTATGGAGGATAACTGCCTATGGCAAAAAACAAAACAGAGATTCATGTTACAACGGTGTTTGACGGGGAACTGGACGCAACCGATGTATTCGTCAGCCTGATTTCCCAGAAATACGGCAAGACAAATGCAAAAGAATATCTTGCCAAAAAGAAAGAATTGAAGTATAATGAAGATGAGGTTCAAAAGAGCCAGATACCGTCTGGATTGTGTGGGTAAATGGCTATGATGAACGAAATGGAATACAGAACAATCGGTTCAGCACTTGCCGGAGGGTATCGTGCAGCGGTCTATTGCAGACTGTCAAAGGACGATGACCTGCAAGGCGAAAGTGCCAGTATCGCAAATCAGCGTGATATGCTGGAAAAATACTGCGAAAAGCAGGGATGGGAGGTTGTGGCAGTCTATCAGGACGATGGCTTCACAGGTCTTAATATGGAGCGTCCTGATTTACAGAGAATGTTGAGAGCCATTGAGCGCAGGCAAATCAACCTTGTCATCACGAAAGACCTCAGCCGACTGGGGCGGAACTATCTGCAAACCGGGCATTTGATTGAGGACTTTTTCCCAAGAAACGGTGTCCGCTATATCGCCATGAATGACGGTATCGACACCCTGCGGGATAACAACGACATCGCCCCGTTCAAGAATATCCTGAACGAGATGTACAGCAAGGATATTTCCAAGAAAGTCCATTCCTCTTATCTTCTGAAAGCGCAGAAAGGACAGTTTACCGGGTGTCTTGCCCCGTTTGGGTATCGGAAAGACCCGGAGGACAAAAACCATCTGCTCATTGACGAGGAAACCGCCCCGATTGTGCGGCTGATTTTCGGATATGCCCTGAACGGTCATGGTCCGAACTATATCCGCAGACGGCTGGAGGAAGAAAAAATCCCCTGCCCCACATGGTGGAACCGGGAACGGGGGCTTCGCAATACCCGCACCAAATGGGAAAAGAAAGACCCGGAAAACGGGCGGTATATGTGGGACTTCTCCGTTATCAAAGACCTTTTGATGAATCCCGTCTACACCGGGGCGATTGCTTCCCAGAAAAAGGACTACCGTTTCAAAATCGGCACGATTGGGGAAAAGAAGCCGGAGGACTGGATTGTGGTGGAGGGGCAGCATGAACCGCTGATTGACCGCATGAGCTTTGATATTGTGCAGAACAAGCTGAAATCCCGCCAGCGTCCGGGGCAGACTAATGAAATCAGCCTGTTTGCCGGACTGTTAAAATGCGGCGAGTGTGGGAAGTCGCTGACGGTACGCTACACAAACGCAAAACATCCCCAGCAGATTTATTCCTGCAAGACCTACAATGCCTTTGGAAAGAACCACTGCACCCAGCACCGGATTGACTATGACACCCTTTACAGCCATGTGCTGCGGAAAATCCGGGAATGTGCCAGAGCTGCCCTGATGGACGGGGAAGCGGTTGCTGACCGCCTGACCAATACCTGTGAAGCCGAGCAGCGGGAACAGCGGGAAGCAATGGAACGCTCCCTTACAAGGGACGAGGAACGGATTGAGGTTCTGGACAAAATGGTCATGCGGCTTTATGAGGATATGATTGCAGGGCGTATCAGTGAGCAGAATTTCAACACCATGCTGGAAAAGACACAGACCGAGCAGACGGAGCTTAAAACAAAAGTGTCAGAGGGCAGAAAGCGGCTGTCTGATGAAGTCCAGCTTGCCAATGACGCAAAACAATGGGTGGAAGCCATTCAGGAATATGCCAACATCACAGAGCTGGACGCAGCCACCCTTAACCGCTTAATCAAAGAAATCGTCGTGCATGAGCGCATTGACGAAGATAAAACAAGACACATTTCTATCGAAATTCATTTTAATCTCAAACCCATCCCAGAGGTGGAACAGGTCACTGCCTGACCTGTCCCGCCGGGACGGTTCTCTTAAAAACACCATATAGATTTTTTGTACGCCGCCGCCCGCCATCGAGCAGAGTTTTACACCTAATTGGGGATAAAACAGCTCATGGCGGGCGGCGGTGTCGTTCTGATCGGCCTTCAGCTTATCCCTCTGCTGTCCGGGCTGTTCAGCTAAATGTCACCCGTTGTCCCTTTTTCCAGAAAAGGAGCTGATATATGGACTTTATCATCGACGCAATCGTTGAATGGCTGAAAGGTCTGCTCGTCGATGGTATCATGGGGAATCTGGACGGTCTTTTCGATAACATCAATCAGAGCGTTGGCGAAATCGCCACACAGGTAGGCACGACCCCGGCGGACTGGAACGCCGGGGTCTTTTCCATGATACGACAGATCTCTGAAACTGCCATTCTGCCAATCGCCGGGGTCATCCTCACTTTTGTTATGACCTATGAACTGATACAGATGCTCATAGAACGCAACAACCTCCATGAAGTTGACACATGGATGTTTTTTAAGTGGGTGTTCAAAACCTTTGTGGCTGTGATGATCCTGACGAATACCTTCAATATCGTGCTGGCGGTCTTTGATGTGAGCCAGCATGTGATCCAGCAGTCAGCGGGCATTATCCAGAACGGGACAGAAATCACGCCGGATGTGCTGGACAGTCTGCGGACAGAGCTTGAGGCGATGGAGTTAGGCCCTCTGTTCGGACTCTGGCTCCAGTCCTTCCTGATCCAGCTTACCATGATTGCCTTAAACATCGTGATTTTCGTCATCGTATATGGCCGTATGATTGAAATTTATTTACTCACAAGTTTAGCGCCTATCCCGTTTGCCACAGTCCCCAACAGGGAAACCGGACACATGGGGCAGAACTATTTCCGCTCCCTCTTTGCGGTGGGCTTTCAAGGTCTATTGATCTTAGTCTGTGTCGCCATCTATGCGGTGCTGATCCAGAGTATCGCCACCGACGGCGACCCCATCGGGGCGATCTGGGGATGCGTGGGATATACGGTGTTGCTGTGTTTTACCTTATTCAAAACAGGCAGTCTTGCAAAATCCATCTTCGGCTGCCATTAAGAGACTTCGGGCCATGCTGACCCGAAGCGGAAAGGAGAAATCCATGCAGGAAAAAACTGCGGGCGGAACACCAGCCGCCCCTATAAAGCTGGATGTAAGCGTGCGGGTCATCGAACCTGTGAAAAATCTGATGGGCTTTGCCAGCGTGAAATTCAATGACTGCTTTGTGGTGGAAAATCTGAAAATCGTACAGGGCAGCAAGGGCCTCTTTCTTGGGATGCCCAGCCAGCCGGACGGAAAAGGCGGCTACCGGGATATGGCCTACCCTGTCACAAAGGAGTTCCGGGAACAGCTCAATACCGCTGTTCTGCAAGCCTATGAGGCAAAGCTGGAACAGATGGCGGAGCGCGGCTCTGTGGGGCGTGCGTCTATCAGCGACCAGCTCAAAGCCGGGAAAGCGGCTGCCGAACAGGCAAAGGCAGAACGGCCTCCGAAGGAAAAACCCAGCCGCAGCGCAGAGCGTTGATCTCGGGCCATGCTGGCCCGAAGCAGAAAGGAGGCGGGAACCATGCCACGCAAACGGACGGGCTATGACGCGGCCTGCTACTATGACGGAAAACTGCTGGGCCGCTGTACCAAAGCGGACAGCGACGCCTATACCCTGTTGATGAACGCCTGCGGCGGGGACGCCGCCCGTGTCCTTCGGGAATATGCCTATTTTTCCCCGGAACTGAAAGCCATCTTAGAAAAGGCAGCACTCATGCAGGCGGACCGGAGCCGGACGGGCGGAATGTTCCATGCGCCGAAAAACTCCCCGTGGGGCGAGGTGCAGAGCTGTGAAACCCTCTATCCGGGGGTGTTTCTGGTATCTACCGCCAGCCACGGCGGAACGATGGTGGCAAACGAGGTAGCCGCCGTCCTCTCCCCGGCGGCGAAAAAGTGCGGCTTCAAGGATAAGGGCTATATTTGCTATGAGGAGGACGCACAGGAAAGTGTGGTGCTCCGGGAGCTGCTGGACAAAAAACTGTGGAACATCCCTGACCGCATTAAGGACAAAGAACAGTTTGAAGAAAAACTCAATCAGTCCATCCGGCAGTATCACCCCGAATACTGGCGGGCAAGGCAGAGCGGACGAGAGGCCGCCGAAGCCGCCCGCAGTACAACCCCGGCCAAAGAGGCCGCAAGATAACCTCGGGCCATGCTGGCCCGAAGCAATAAAGGAGGTGTACCAAAATGGCCTATGTGCCAGTACCAAAAGACCTTTCCAAAATCAAGACAAAGCTGGCCTTCAACCTAACGAAGCGCCAGCTTGTTTGTTTTTCCAGCGCAGCGGCGGTGGGCCTCCCGGCTTACCTGTTTTCCCGTGGCAGTATCGGGAACAGTGCCGCCATGTTCCTGATGATCGGCCTCATGCTCCCGTTCTTCTTTCTGGCTATGTATGAACGAGACGGTCTGCCGCTGGAAAAAGTGCTGAAAAACATCATCCGCACCCGGTTCCTCTATCCCCGTGTGCGGCCTTACAAAACCGAAAACTTCTATGCGCTGCTTAGCGCCAGAAAGGAGGCGCAGCCGATTGCGAAACAGCAGAAGGGCCGGAAAGCCCGCAGGCAGAAAGCCTGAAAAGCAGGGCCTTACCGGCCTGTTCACGAAAGGAAAGAACATTCCCACCACCGCCCAGCAGACCCTCCCTTACCGGGAAATGTACCGGGACGGGGTGTGCCGGGTAGCGGACCGCTATTACACCAAAACCATTGAATACGAGGACATCAACTACCAGCTCGCACAGTCCGAAGATCAGGCAGCCATCTTTGACGGGTGGAGCGCCTGCCTCAACTACTTTGACAGCAGCCTTCCGTTCCAGCTTTCCTTCCTCAACCACCGGAGCCGCCCGGGCAGCCGGTACAGCGTGAACATCCCCATGCAGGACGATGATTACAACAGCGTCCGGTGTGAGTATGTGGAAATGCTGGAAAACCAGATCGCCAAAAGCAACAACGGCATTGTCCGCACAAAGCTCCTGACCTTCGGCGTGAACGTGGACGACCTTCCCACCGCCAGGGCAAGGCTGGAACGTGTAGAGGCGGACATTTGCGGGAACTTCAAAAAGCTGGGCGTCAAGTGCCGTTCCCTTTCGGGGCTGGAACGGCTGGAGCTTCTTCACGGGCAACTCCACCCCGGCAGCGGCTCCCCCTTCCGGTTTTCATGGGATATGATCCCCAAAACCGGGCTTTCCACCAAAGACTTTATCGCCCCGGACAGCTTCGATTTCCGTTTCAGCCGACTGTTCCGGGTGGGGACGACCTGGGGCGCTGCCTCTTACTTGCAGATTTTGGCCTCGGAGCTCTCGGACAAGCTGCTGGCGGAGCTTTTGGAAATGGATGCGGAAATGACCATTACCCTCCATATCCAGACCGTCGATCAGGCCGCCGCCGTAAAATCCATCAAGGCCAAAGTCTCCGACATTGACAAGATGAAAGTGGAGGAACAAAAAAAGGCAGCCCGGTCAGGGTACGACATGGACATACTCCCGCCTGACCTTGTAACGTACAGCAACGACGCAAAGACCCTCTTGGAAGATTTACAGAGCCGGAATGAAAGAATGTTCCTTCTGACCTTCCTTGTGGTAAACATGGCCCCGACCCGCCGGGAGCTGGACAACGACCTGTTCACGGTGTCCGGTATCGTCCAGAAATACAACTGCACCTTGAAGCGGCTGGACTTCCAGCAGGAGGACGGTTTTCTTTCCAGCCTTCCGCTGGGCCATAACGGCATTGAGATCAAGCGCGGCATGACCACCAGCTCCACGGCCATTTTCGTTCCCTTTATGACGCAGGAGCTCCGCATGGATGGCGAAGCCGTCTATTACGGGCTCAACGCCCTTTCCCATAATGTCATCATGGCAAACCGGAAAAAGCTCAAAAACCCCAACGGCCTGTTCCTCGGTGTGCCGGGCTCCGGTAAATCCTTCGCCGCAAAGCGGGAGCTTGTGAACGTGTTCCTTGCCACAAAAGACCGCATTATCGTGGTGGACCCGATGGGCGAATACTCGCCCCTTATCAGGCGGCTGGGCGGACAGGTCATCGAGATCGCACCGGACAGCCCCCACCACATCAATCCGATGGACATTGATTTGAGCTTTGACGAGGAAAACCCGATGGCACTGAAAGCCGACTTTATCCTGTCGCTGATGGAGCTGATCGTCGGCGGCAAGGACGGCTTGCAGCCGGTGGAGCGTACCGTCATTGACCGCTGTGTGCGCCAGATGTACCGGGAACACTTGCAGGACCCGGAAACAAGCAAAATGCCGACCCTCCAAACCCTGTATGACCTGCTCTGTTCCCAGCCGGAGGGCGAGGCGGTGCGGCTGGCGACGGCCCTTGAAATTTATGTGTCGGGCTCCCTTAACGTGTTCAACCATGAAACCAATGTGGACTTAAACCGCCGTCTGGTATGCCTTGACTTAAAAAAGCTGGGGGCCGGGCTTCGGACGATTGCCATGCTCATTATGCAGGACTTGGTAAACTCGCAGGTGTCCATGAATTTCCTCCGCGGTATCGCCACATGGTGTTACTTTGACGAATTTCATGTGCTGCTCCGTGACCGTCTGACGGCAAGCTATTGTGTGGCGATCTGGAAAATGCTGCGAAAAAAAGGGTGCGTTCCGAGTGCTTTAACGCAGAATGTAAAGGATTTTCTGGCAAGCCCGGAGATCGAGAACATCTTTGAAAACTCGGACTTCCTTGTGCTGCTCTCGCAGGCACAGGGGGACCGGCAGATTTTAGCCAAACAGCTTGGGATCAGCCCCCACCAGCTTTCCTATGTGACCCATACCAATTCCGGCGAAGGGCTGCTGTTCTTCGGGAATACCACCATCCCGTTTGTTGACCGCTTCCCGCAGAATACCGAGCTGTACGCCATTATGACCACCCGCCCGGAGGACAAAAAACAGGAAATGAACCGGGCGTAACACACTTCGGGCCATGATGGCCCGAGGTTTGGAAAGGAGGGATACATTATCGGAAAGAAACCGGACAAACGGAATTTTCAAAGGCCGGGGCCGACGGAGGATACCGGGGACAATCGCCCCGGACCGGCAGAACGGGAAGGACCTTCCCCCGCACCGTCCCGACGTCTGCGGTTTGAGGACGAGGATGCCGGGCAGGACAGTCCTTCGGGCCATGATGGCCCGAAGTCCAAAAGCGGCAAGTTTCAAGAGGACAGCCGCAAAAGCCGTCCCTCTGACCGCATGAGGCAGGAGGATGAAGCGAGCAGGCCGCAGGATACCGGCAGGGCACAGGAGCCGGAGGGCTCCGCCGAGAAGGCCGGGAGTAAAAAGGACAAGTACCAGAAGGCGCAGGCCAAAGCGGAGCGTGCCGGGGAAAAGCTGGGAAAGGCCCGGGAGAAGCTGGATAAGGTCGAGGCGAAACGGGCGGCGCAGAAGCCGCCGGGGCTTGCGAAGAAAGCTGTCCGGGGAGCCCGTACAGAAGCATGGTTCTATGTCCACAACAAGATCCACGAAGTTGAGCATGAAAATGTGGGTGTGGAAGGAGCCCATAAGTCGGAACTTGTGGCCGAGGCCGGAGCCCGGAAACTGACCCGCTATGCCAAACGCCGCTGGCGGGAGCACCCGGCCCGGAAGGTGGCAAAATGGGAACGGAAGGACATAAAAGCCCGGGCCAATATGGATTTTCAGAAGATGGCCTCCGAGCACCCGGAGCTTGCCAGCAATCCGCTTTCCCGTGTGCAGCAGAAATGGAAACTGAAACGCCGGTATTCCAAAGAAGCAAAGGCGGCTGCAAAACAGGGCGCAAAGACCGCAAAGAAAACCGCTGCCGCTTCGGGAACTGCGACCCGTCGGGCGGCGCAGTTTGTGACCCGTCATCCCGTGGCGGTGCTGGTCCTGCTCCTGCTGTTGCTGCTCTGTTTTCTTGTGTCGGCGGTAAGTTCCATTTTCCCCACGCTTGGCAGCGGCCTTGCCAATGCGTTATCCGGCACCTCCTACGCCTCGGAGGATACGGACCTGCTGGGGGCGGACGAGGACTACACAGCGCTGGAAAACGAGCTGGCGCAGACGGTAACGAACATCGAAAGCACCCATCCCGGCTATGACGAGTACCGCTATTCCGTGGACGAGATCGGCCATAACCCTTATGAGCTGGCGTCCTATCTCTCTGCAAAGTACCATGTGTATTTCCGGGAACAGGTGCAGGACGAACTGCGGGAGATCTTCAAGGCACAGTATGAGCTGACCTTGACGGAGGAAGTCGAGATACGCTACCGCACCGAAACCAGCACCGACCCGGAGACCGGGGAAACCACCACCGAGGAAGTCCCCTATGAGTATTACATCTTAAATGTGACCCTCACAAACAAGACGCTGCCCGCCGTGATCCTGCCGAGGCTTGACGAACAGCAGAGGCAGATATACACCGTTATGCAGCAGCTCAAAGGCAACAAGCCCTATCTGTGGGAGGGGATTTACAACGGCGGCGAAGATACCGGCCCCAGCTATGAGATACCCGGCGAGGCACTGGATGACCCGGCTTTTGCGGCGCTCATGGAAGAAGCCACAAAGTACATCGGCTGGCCCTATGTGTGGGGCGGCTCCAGCCCGTCCACCTCCTTTGACTGTTCGGGCTTTGTCTGCTGGGTGTACACGGCCAGCGGCGTCCACAACCTGCCCCGTACCACGGCGCAGGGCATTTACAACCAGTGTGCTATCATTTCCCCCTCCGAGGCAAAGCCCGGCGATATTATCTTTTTCACGGGAACCTATGACAGCCCCGGCCCTGTGTCCCATGTGGGGATTTATGTGGGCGACGGGATGATGCTTCATTGTGGTTCGCCCATCCAATACGCAAACATCAATTCAAGCTACTGGCAGACACATTTCTATGCCTTCGGGCGTTTGTGAGCCAGAGGAAAGGAGTCCTTGCATGAACAAGATCGACAAGCTCGATAAGGAACTGGAAAAAGCCCGGGAGAAGGCTGCCGAGTGGCAGGCCAAAATCCGGGAGCTGGAAAAGCAGAAACAGGAGGAAGAAAACAGCCAGATCGTGCAGGCGGTGCGCTCCCTCAAATTGACGCCCGCCCAGCTTATGGCTTTTCTGAATGACCCCAAAAACAGCCTTACCGCTTCGGGCCATACTGACCCGAAGCCGGAGGCACCCGAAAAGGAGGACACAGCCCATGAAGAAAATTAAATACCGCAGGCTGGCGGCGATGGCTGCCAGCCTTTTGTGTTGCCTGATCTTTACAGTCCCGGCTTATGCACAGAGCAGCGAGCCGCAGCCGGAGACAGCTCCCTCCCCGACAGAAACCGAAGCAGAGCCGGAAACCCAGAACCCCTTTACCCCGGACGGGACGGGAACCGTGGTGGACAACGCCACCGACGAGGATGGAAAGGAGTTCTACACCATCACCACCGCAGACGAGAGCGTGTTTTATCTGGTGATCGACAAACAGAAAACCAGCGAGAACGTCTATTTCCTCAATACCGTTACCACAGACGACCTTCTGCCTCTTGCCGAACAGGGTAAGGAACCGCCCAAAGAAGTGACCCCGGAGCCAGAGCCAAAGCCCACTGAACCGGTGGAGGAAGTACCGGAACCCGAGCCGGAGAAAAAGGACAGCCCCCTTCTCTCTCTGCTCCTGATTGGTGCGGTGGTGCTGGCCGGCGGTGGGATTGGTTACTATTTCAAGATTTACAAGCCGAAGCATGAGGCCCCGGATTTGGAAGATGATTACTGCGAATATGAGGACGGGGAGCTGGAGGAGATCGCAGAGGAACCCGAGGACGAAGATACCCCGCCGTGGGAGGAAGATACGGAGGAATGAGAATGAATTTTACAAGCAGCCCTTTTGAACGAATGATGAAGGAAGTACCGCACCCCGGCTGGGACAATGACAACCCTTGTAAGGGATGCCGTTACTACAAGGAGTGCAAAGGAAAGAAAAAACAGTGCCGGAAGAAGTTCCGGGCGCTGATCGTGGAGCCCCGCCCTTCGGGCCATCGCGGCCCGAAGTCTTAAATGGACGCCCGGGAGCTGACCCGTGACGAGAAGAAGAAAATCCGTTCTCTGGTCACGGGGATGTGTGCCAACTATGACAGGGAAAGCGGCCTGTGCCTTCCTCTGGACTGTGCCTGTTATATACTGCACAAGTGCTGGACAGGGGCGTACTGCCGTTACTTCCGTGAGGCTGTCCTGCCCCTTAACCCGGAGCTTCAAGCGTCGCTGACAACGGAAGGCATCTCCCCGGAGCTGCGGGCCTGTGCGGTCTGCGGAAAGGCATTTTGGCCCGAGGGGCGTCAAGCCTACTGTTCCGACGCCTGCAAGACCGAAGGGAACCGCCGGAAAAGCCGGGAACGCATGAGGAAAATGCGGGAGAAAAGGCCGGGCGGCTGTTACGATTTGCCGCCTCCAAAGGCTTGACATTCCGGGCTTTTTTGAGGGTGTTTCCGGGGTGGGAATATCTTATTACATTCCTCCCCGGTCTGCCCTCTTATTTCGTAACATCCAGCACTTCGGGTCATGTTGGCCCGAGGCACAGAAAGGAGGAATCTCTTGGAGACAGTACAAGGATATGTGATTTTGAAAGCTGCCACCTTTGAAACCGGACACGGCTTTGCGCTGGGGCATAATCCGGGAGCGCCGAGCCCCTTTGTGACCTGGCAGTTTACCGAGGGGGAAAACGGCCATCGGGATTACTACTGGGGCCGCTATGGAACCAGTCAGGCGTGGGCGCAGAGGGACTTTGACCGCCGGGTGGACGACTATCAGCAGTTTTACCATGCGGCGGTCAAGCATACCGAGCTGGGACCGGAGGGCGTTTACCGCTATTATTCCACCCAGCGGCCCGTGGACATAGGAACTTACCCGAAGCCGCCGGATAACCAGCCTCTTTCCATCGTCAACTACGATGATGACAGGCGGCGTCCTGTGGCAGACGGCAGGCTGATGGCATGGGGCGAACTGACCTACGCAAAGCCGCTGACCGAAAAGCAGATGGAGGATTATGAGCTGAAACCAGCACCGGGCAATCCTGACCGGGTGCGCCCATCCATTACTGCCCGGCTCAAAGATGAAACCAGAGGGCAGGAACCCCCGAAGGAACCCGGCCAGAAGCGAAACCATAAAAACCATGAGGAACGATAAAGGAGGATCGCCATGCACGAAAAAGACAACTATCTGAAAACCGCCGAGCTCTCCACAGAGCAGAACTGCAACATGATCGACGGCGTACCCAACAACACGCCCATCCCGCCCACGCCCCCGGAGTTGGACGCAAAACCGCTGGATAAGGTAAAGGAGCCCAAAGAACGCCGGAAAGGCCGGGAGCTGGAACGCTGATGGAGAACCGCAAGCGGAATGTCCATCTGCACGTCATGGTAACACCGGACGAGCTGGCGGCCATCCATGAGCGGATGGCCGAGGCGGGCATTTCCAACGCCGGGGCTTATGTACGGAAAATGGCTCTGAACGGGTATATCCTGCACATCGACCTTACGCCCGTAAAAGAGCTGATCTCTCTGCAACGGCGCTGTTCCAACAATCTCAATCAGGTCGCCGTACACGCACACACCTATGGCGTGTACCCGGAGGAAATCGACGGATTGAAGCGGGACTATGAAAAGCTGTGGGGCGAGGTGTCAAAGGTGCTGCGGGAGCTTTCCGAGCTGGTGGCAAAGTAAGACGAGGGCGGCAGGCTTCCGTTGTGGGGCTTGCCGCCCTGCTCTTTTTTTACCACTTCGGGCCAGTATGACCCAAAAGTTTGGGACAGGATTTACTAATCTTTCGCAACATTTATGTCCCCGGGCAAGCATGATAAAATAGAGATAGAAAGAATAAAGGAGGTTTTGATGATGAAGATACTGCTGAAAATATTGGTTGCTCCCTTTGCTTTGGCGTTGTCCCTTCTGGCGGCTCTGCTGGTGTTCCTATTTGATATTTGTGCCGTCCTGCTGACGATTGCCTCTGTGATCCTGGCGGTGCTGGGTGTCGCTCTCTTTTTCACGCCGACGCCCATAGGCGGGATTGTATTTCTGTTTCTTGCCTTCCTTCTTTCGCCGTATGGACTGCAAGCGGCGGCGGGCTCCCTTCTTTGGGCGCTGGACGGAGGCAAATCCGCTCTGTACCGGTTTCTGGCAAGTTAAGCAGCCTCGGGCCATACTGGCCCGAAGTCGGGGCGGTCTGAATGGGCCGCCCCTTTCTCATGGAAAGGAGGAATGATTTTTGGCTACCACAACTTTGTTACAGCGCCATGCGGGCGAAGGCGAAACGATTGCTGAGGCTATCCGGGATTGTCTGGACTATGGCAAGGACCCGGAGAAAACAGAAAGCGGAAAGTATATCTCCGCTTATGAATGTGATCCGGCCACCGTGGCGGACGAGTTCCTTTTGGCAAAGGCCAGCTATGCTGCTATGACGGGCCGGGAACAGAAGAAAGAAAATAATGTGCTGTGCTATCAGATACGACAATCCTTCTATCCGGGCGAGATCACCCCGAAGGAGGCGAACCGTATCGGCTATGAGCTGGCTATGCGCTGGACAAAGGGGCGGCACGCTTTTATCGTTACCACGCACACCGATAAGCAGCACATCCATTGTCACATTTATTACAACTCCACCACCCTTGACTGCACCCGGAAATTCCGAAATTTTTGGGGCTCCAGCTTCGCCCTTCGGCGGCTCTCTGACAGGCTGTGCCTTGAAAACGGGCTGTCCATCGTGGAGAACCCGAAGCCCCGGAGCAAGAGCAAGTATCGGAACTATGGGGAGTGGCAGAAAGACCGGAAAGGACCGCTTTCCTATCAGGACCGACTGCGCCTTGCTATTGATACTGCGCTGGCGGAACGCCCCGCTGATCTGGACGAATTTCTCAATTTGATGAAGCGGGCCGGGTATGAGGTCAAGACGGTTCGGGGCGGCGGTATCAGCTTCCGGCTGACCGGGCAGGGACAGGAGCGCTTCACCCGTCTGCGTGCCTCCACGCTGGGGGACGGCTACGACTTGCAAGATGTTCTGTCCGCCATTGAGGGCAAAGAAAAACGCACCGGGCGCTCGGAGCGGAAAATCAGTCTGGCGGTGGATATTCAAGCAAAGCTGGCTGCCGGTAAGGGGCCGGGATATGAACGCTGGGCGAAGGTATTTAACATTAAGCAGATGGCTGCTGCCCTTGCTTATATACAGGACAATGGCCTGACCGATTATGAGCAGTTGGCACAGAAAGCCACCGAGGCAGCAGACCGTTTTCATGCCATTTCCGAGCAGATCAAGCAGACGGAACAGGCCATGAAAACCAATGCCGGGCTAAAGGCCGCAACGGTTCAGTATGCCAAAACCCGTCCAGTCTTTGAGCAGTATAAGGCGACGAAGTACAGCCGGAAATTCCTTGCGGAGCATGAGGCCGACCTTGAACTGTACCGGGCTGCACAAACGGAAATGCGCTCTCTGCTGGGCGGGGCGAAGCTCCCCAAAATGGATGTGCTGAAGGAAGAAGGCCGTAAGCTCACAGCAAAGAAAAAACAGCTCTATGGAGAATACCAGAAGGCACGACGGGATATGCAGGAGATCGTCACAATCAAGGCGAACATTGACACTCTGATGGGCTACACCGAGCCGGGAAGAAAGCAGGAAAAGGAGCGTTAAGGTTATGAAAATAAGGAGCAAAGCGACGCTGACACTTCGGGCCATGTTGGCCCGAAGATACGGGTTTGGGGCGAGCCCCAACAAGCCGCCTTTGTGCCACTTGTGGCCACAGAGGCATTGCTTGCCACTTAGCGGCAGCCCCTAAAATGGCGCAAAAAAACAGAGGCCCTTATTCTGGAACCTCCGTTTCTCTGGCTTTCTTGAGCCCCTCGGCTGTGGCTTCTATCACGACAAGCTCTTTTTCGTTCATGGAGTTTAGGAGCACATCAATATGCTTTCTGCAAGGGCTTTCCTGTTTGCCTCCGTCCGTATGAATAAACTGGTCAACCGAAATGTCAAACATGGTAATGAGCTTTACAAAAAGGTTGAAACTCGGATACTGTCCTTTGTTCTCGATATTCATAATGGTACGGGAGTCACGGTCTACCAATTCCGCAACATAGGCTTGCGTCCAGCCCTTTTCTTCTCTGGCCCGTTTGAGAGCCGCCCCGAGGCCGTGAAAGTCAAACCTTCTTTCATTTTGGTTCATTCTCATATCACCCTATATCATTGTACATTTCGGGTTGGATTATGAGAATGTAATGAAATTTTACATAAAGTAGTATTTCATTTCATCAATGTGCAGCCTCCAACTTGTACTATTCGAGGTAAAGAACTATAATGTATTCTGTGGAGGCGCGAAATGGACTATATGACATTGAAAGGGGCCGCCGAAAAGTGGGGCGTGACACCTCGTAGGGCAAATTATTATTGTGCTGGTGGACGTATCCCCGGTGCTGTGAAAATGGCTGGTGTTTGGCTGATCCCTAAAGCTGCGGAAAAGCCGATTGATGGCCGGACAAAACAAGGGAGGTTGCTGAAACATGAATAGTGTTTTGATTATAGACGATGACAAGAAACTTTGTGCCTTGATGAAAAAATGTGTGGAACAAGAAAATTTATCTGCGGTAGTAGCACATGGCGGCTTAGAGGGTCTGAGGCTACTGGAAAAAAACAAGGATACCTGTTCACTAATTATTCTGGATGTGATGATGCCAGATATGAACGGGTTTCAAGTATTGCAGAAAATCCGAGAGAAAAACAATGTGCCGGTGCTGATGCTGACCGCCAAAAGCGACGAAGAAGATAAGGTTTCTGGTCTGCGGCTGGGAGCGGACGATTATCTGACAAAGCCGTTTGGAATTAACGAACTAATGGCTCGTGTCAATTCTCTAATCCGGCGCTATACCACCTTAAACCCTGTGACCGGAAACGAAGCCGCCACCATGCTTCTGAAAGATATGGTAATTGATAAAATCAACCGAACCGTAACGGTTCAAAATCTCCCGGTAGACTTGACCGGCAAAGAGTTTGATTTGCTTCTATTTTTGGCGTCCAACAAGGGTCGGGTCTTTACTAAAAAACAACTTTATACGCAGGTGTGGACAGAAGAATATGATTTTGACGACAATAACCTCATGGCATTTATCAGTAAACTGCGAAAAAAAATCGAGCCAAATCCAGAACAACCTTTTTATATTCAGACTGTCCGCGGTGTAGGGTATCGCTTTAACAAGGAGGCATGAGCATGGAAATTAACCTTTATCTATTGTTGTCCTTATTGATTGCTTTGCTGGTAATCAGCTATCTTTTGGGAAAACTTCACCGCGTCCGTGGTCAGCTTTTTCTTATTAGGGATGCCCTAAACGATATAAAAGCCGGGAATTTGAACCGCCGTGTATTGGCGCGGGAAAGCGACCTGACAAAACAAATCTGTTATGATATTAACGAGATTGCCATGAGCAGCCAATCTCGGCTTATACAGCAAAAGCAATCCGAACAGGCTTATAAACGGCTTATGACAAGCCTTTCCCATGATGTAAAAACCCCTCTTGCTTCTCTGGTTGGATATTTGGAGGCTGTGGAAAGCAAGATGGTAACAGGAGCTGAGAAGGAAGAATACATTCGGGTGGCTATGGAAAAAGCCTACCACCTGAAAGATTTTGTGACCGCCCTGTTTGAATGGGTGAAGCTGGATGCCGGGGAACAGATTTTTCATTTTGAGGTCTGCGACCTGAATGAGCTTTCCCGTGACATCATGGCTGATTGGGTGCCGCTGCTGGAAAACCACGATCTTAGCTATGAAATTGAGATACCCGAAACAGAATACATGACACGTGTTGACTCTACCGCCTACACTCGTATTCTCAATAATTTACTGCAAAATATCCTGACGCACAGTGATGCAAGCAAAGTTTTCCTGACCGTGACTGAAACTGAGCAGCAAGCAAAAATCGTTGTTGCTGATAACGGCAACGGGATTGCCGCCTCTGATCTCCCGCATATCTTTGAACGGATGTATCAATGCGATCACTCCCGTTCTGCCAAAGGGAACGGGCTGGGCCTTTCGATTGCCAAAGAGTTAGTCAGTATTCATAAAGGAACGATTACAGCCGCTAGTGTTCCCGGAAACGGAACAACCTTTATCATCATACTTCCGAAAGCTCTGTGATCCCACGGAGCTTTTTTTGAAAAAATTTTATCTCGGCAAGGTTATGGCAAGGTTTGCGTTTTATAATTGGAACCATGAAAGGAGGAAACCGTATGACGATTATTACAACTGAAATCCAGAAATGGAAACGGAATAAAATTGTCTGGTGCATTTTGGCTCTAACACTTCTGCTTGGAGCGTTTGCGATTGAAAGGGCTTGCAGCATTTCAAGGAGCAGTCCCTTTATGGATAGTTTTGGCGACCTTTACACACTGGCCTTTAAGAATCTGTCCAGCCTGTTTCTGCCGATTGTGCTGGGAATGTTTGCAACGACACTGTTTTTCGATGAACACAAAAATGACACGATGAAAGAACTGCTTATCATCCCTATTACAAAAGCACAGCTATACTTTTCAAAAGTCGCTGTGGTTATTCTGATGTCCGTAGGACTGTGCCTGATTACTTTTCTTTTGTGTGTTGTCGGTGGGCTGATTGCCGGAGGCTTTCCCGATCTGAACGCCCAAACACTGATGGACGCTGGTCTTTTGTATCTGGCAGGTGGTATTCTGATTCCCATAGCCATGCTTCCGATTGTGTTTCTTTCCACGCTGTCAAAGGGATATATCCTGCCCATTGGCGCAACGCTGCTTTATCTGATTCCCGTAGTCATTGCCCCGGCTTATCTTACGGGAATACACCCGCTGGCAAGCGTGATGGGGATTTATCCCCATATTTCCGAAGCGGCCGCAGCTATGGTAGAAAGCCTGATGCAAGGCGTTTTATTCAATACTTCGCCGCTTGTTTGTGTCGGTTCGCTGCTCTTGATCGGTGCTACATTTGCCGCCGCATCCGTAGTGGCTCTAAAAAAGCAATCTTACTGAAAGGAAAGACCTATGAAACGATTGAGTTGTTTATTACTCGGTATTCTGCTTGTTTTTTCTCTTTGTGCCTGCCAGCAGGCCGCTCCATCTTCCGGCGAGGCTCCCGACCAACAGGCCATTACGGAAGAAGCAACCGAATACTTTAACCAAATGATGGATGGAGATTTTGAAACTTTCTTCAATGCGTTGCCGCAGGGCGTACAGGACAATATTTCTGCGGAGACGATACAGGAAACATGGGAAGAAGAAGTCGATAAGCTGGGCGGGCTGCCGGAGAACACTTCCCCGGATGTGTCCTGCTATGTGCCGGAACACTCTGACCAAATCCGTGTTGAATTTGTCATTCCTTGTGACAAAGGCAATTTCAAAGTATTCATCAACTATTTCCCGGATGGCAGCCTTTACAACTATGTTATCTGGAAGAACGAAACAAAATGAGAAAGCGAGGCATTTTTATGAGTGATCTTGTGATTGAAACCAAAAAGCTGACAAAGATTTACGGGGAACAAACTGCCGTTAATTCTGTGAATCTTCATGTAAAACCGGGCCGGATTTATGGACTTTTAGGACGCAACGGAGCCGGTAAAACCACAATTATGAAAATGATTTTGGGCCTTACACCAATCACTTCCGGCGAAGTAGATGTGTTCGGACAGAACATCAAAGGCCATGAGAAACGCATTTATCCCCGTATTGGAGCCATCATCGAAACTCCCGGTTTTTATCCGAATCTGACCGGCACAGAAAACCTTGAAATTTTTGCGAAGTTACGAGGGACACCCCAGCCCAATGCTGTCAAGAACGCGCTGGAAGTTGTGGGATTGCCCTACAAGGACAAAAAGCTGTTCAGTAAGTATTCCCTCGGCATGAAGCAGCGCCTCGGTATTGCCAACGCTATTCTGCATGACCCGGAGCTTTTGATTTTGGACGAGCCGACCAATGGACTTGACCCTATCGGTATAGCCGAAGTGAGGAACTTTATTAAGAATTTAAGTGTGGAGCGTGGCAAAACCATCCTAATTTCCAGCCATATACTTTCCGAAATTTCACTGTTGGCAGATGACATAGGCATTATCGACCACGGGGTTCTGCTGGAAGAAAGCAGCATGGAAGAATTAGAAAAGAAAAATCGGAAATACATCCAGCTTCAAGTGTCGGATATTCCAAAAGCCTCTTTAATTTTGGAAAGGCAATTCCATGTGACCGATTATGCGGTGCAGGACGAACACAACCTGCGGCTTTATGACACCGCACTGGATATGGCGGCAATCAACAAGGCCCTTGTGGTGCAGGATGTAGCTGTTATCAGCTCCCAAATCTGCAATGATACCCTTGAGGATTATTTCAAACAGATCACAGGGGGAGAGGGAATTGCTTAAACTGATACAAGTTGAATTTCTAAAACTGCGCCGGAGAAAGTTTATCTGGCTCATGCTGCTGGCGGCGCTCTTTATGCCACTGGCTGCCGTATTTTACTTTTCAAGTGTCAAAGGAACCGGTGTGGACCCCATTATGTTTTACAAATGGACAGCGTTCAGCTATACCCCGTGGATCATCCTACCGGTAGTGCTGGGGATGTTGTGTACCATGCTGATGTATAACGAAAACCAGTATGATATGCTCAAACAGCTTTGGATTGTACCGGTCAATAAAATGGCATACTTTTTCAGCAAGTTTGCTGTGGTGCTGGTGTATTCCATTTGCTTTATGCTAGTTACCGCAACGGCGTCCATTCTGACCGGCATACTATCCGGTTATATTCCCTTTGACAGTGAAAGTGTCCTTTATCTTTTGCGGAAGTGTATGGAAATTTCTCTGTTGACCGCCTTTGCGGTGTTACCAGTACTGGCGGTTGCCGCAGCGCAAAAGGGCTATATTCTCCCTGTTTGCCTGACGCTGATTTATACATTCCTCGGCTTTATCCTCTTGATGGTGAATATGTACCTACATCCGCTGTCCAGTATGACCGCTATTGTTATGTATGATATTCCGGGTGTTGTATTCGATCAGCCATTAAATATTCCAGCCGCATTTCTGTGTATTGGTGTATGGGCTGCTGCTTCGGCTGTATTGGCGAATGTGGCTTTGGTTCGGAGAAAGTGAGGTGCAAAAAATGATGAAAGATTTGCTTTGGGCGGAGAGCCAGAAACTCCACCGTTCCAAAATACTCTGGATTGCTGGGTTTGCAACAGTCATGGTAGGGTTGATCGTCTTTGCACAGGGACAGTTTACATTCTATGACCGCCGATATATTGACGGGGCTGGATGGTTTATGACAGCGGCCCAATCCCTTGCTACCTTTTATGTTCTGCCTGCTGTAATTGCCCTATTGGGAAGTTATATGATTTGCCGGGAGGAACAGGAGGATACCTTAAAATCTCTGCGGCTCATTCCCGTAGATGAAGTGAAACTGACACTTGCCAAAATGATACTTGCCTTTGTGTTCAGCGTTCTGATTTACCTTTTACTTTTTGCAATTACCTTTCTTGTCGAGGCAGTTTTGCATTTAGAAGCACTTTCCGTTGGCCTTGTGTTAGAAAATCTGAAAATATATTTTCTGGATGGGGTAGGCGTATTCTTTGCAATTTCGCCTATTATCGCTCTGGTAGCGCGGATGAAAAAGGGGTATTGGCTGGCTCTGGTATTTGCAGAAATTTATTCGTTTGCTGGATTATTTGCGAGTATGTCCCAGCAGTTAAAGACGGTATATCCCATGACAGCCGTTTTCAATATCTCTGGTTATTATAATGCAAATATGTTTCAGGTTTTAATCGGTGTTGTAATTCTGATGGTTTGTGTGATTTTGTCATTGTTAATTTTGAAAGGATTGAACCGCAAGACTAAATAAATGCAATATATCTAATGATCTGCCGGACGACGGCAAAAGAAAAAAAGCCGTCGTAAAGCAGACACATTTTCACGCGCCTATGAAGCGGCGGCTTTGATTTTCAGAGCCGCCGTTTCTTTTCGTCTATCCTAAACCAACGACGACCTAACACCGTGTAAATCCACGGCGGCATATAGGAGGATTGCCGCCGTGTCTATTTTTGTCTTTTTTCACAGTACCCATGATCTGCACCAGCTAAAAAAAGCGTAGCTCCCCCTCCGGGTTATTCCGGCTATGTATGCGAAATTTGTTGGAACCTTAACTATCATGTCATTTCATGCGTCCGTGTGGCTTCATGCCGCCCGGGCGCTTTTGTGTTCTTATGGGGCTGCTTCGGGTCATGTTGGCCCGAAGTCATTCCCCGGTGCCGCTCCCCGCCGCCTTCGTTTCGGTCACTCGTCAACCAACAACCGAAACGGAGGTCAATATGGCTATTATCAATTTGCGGGACTATTACCCATTCTATACATCGGATTGCTTCATGGAAGTATCGGAAGAAGTTGCAGAAATGTTCAAAGAGTTTGATCGTAAAGAGGCTGCTTATCGGCTGCGTACATACCGCCACAAAGCCTACTATTCCCTTGATCGGGATGACGGGCTGGAGCATGAGGCTGTCTTTGTCGCTTTATCTCCCCATGAACTGTATGAGCGGAAAGTGACCATGCAGGAACTTCACGCAGCGATTACCAGTCTGCCAGACAAACAGGCAAAACGGATTTACGCCCATTTCATTCTCGGCATGACCAAACAGGACATTGCCCGGGCAGAGGGCGTCCATGAAAAAGTAGTTCGTGTCGCAATCGAGCGAGGTCTGCGTCGCTTAGAAAAAATTTTGAAAAATTCTTTGTAAGGCGTACCGATTTAGGTCGGAAAATGAAATGGTTTATGAGAGGCAAAACACTTCGGGTCACAATGGCCCGAGGTTCAGACAAGCCTCATGCAGATTGAAAATTGAATAAAAAGACACCCGGATACGAAGGGGAACGCGCTGTGTGACAGACCCGCCATGACCTCAGATTTCAGAGAATACAGTCTTTGTAAAACTGAGCGAGCGAACAGGTCCATGCCATAGGTGGGGCAAGGCTGGCTCCACCGGAACAGGCGCAGAACCCGGATACTTGCGTTTAGTCACAGTCCGAGCGTTGAAGCGGCCTTGCAAGCCGTGAGCCGTCGCAGGCAATGAGAACGCCTTGCCATCAGAATGGGGAGAGTTGAAATACTATGGGGCATGAAGCCTATGCCCGTCCGGTGTGTCTGAAATGAAGTGAAAACCTATGGGGAGCCCCCGGCAATGCTGTCTGATGATAGGCCAACCGATCCGGCGTGGCTCCCCATCTTTTCAAAAAAGGAGCACTTTATGGGAAATGCGTTTGGAATGATCCCCGGCTTGGAACCGGACGAATGGAGCAATGACGCCTGCCGTGGTTATGTCATTATGGCAATGGAGGACTGCGGATTTTCAAAGAAAGATATACGGCATGTTGTGGGGCAGCTTTATGAAGTATTTGACCTCAACAGCGTGGAGGACGCCAAAGAAAAGTACCATTCCAGTCCTTACTGACCTCGGGTCACATCGACCCGAAGTGGAGAAAGCTCAAAGGGCGGCACCTGCTGGGTGCCGTCTTTTGACATTTCCCCACGGGACAAGTGGGAAAGGCAGGCATATACACGCACTTTCACAAAGGAGGTTTTCAATGACGCAAGCTGTCACTTATGAACGAGAAACAAAGTCTGTCGCATTTCAAGGGAAGATCATTGTGCTGGAAAGCCTCACGCCGGTACTTCCCCCGAAGGAGAAAGCACAGCGCAAAAAAGAAATTGAGCGTTGTCTTTATGAGGTGTTCCGCAAATATGGAGACAGATTTCCCTAATCATTCGCAACATTGTTGTCCAGGGCTGCTGATGGTATAATATAGTTGTAAGGTTGGTAGCTCCATTCCAACAAGGAAAGGAGCCCAATATGGAATTTATCAGAGAAGATTGTATTTACGCAAGACAGTCAGTAGACCGCAAGGACAGTATCAGCATTGAAAGTCAGATCGACTTTTGCAAGTATGAATTGAAAGGTGGGAGCTGCCGGGTATTCAAGGACAAAGGCTATTCCGGTAAAAATACGGACAGGCCGGAGTTTCAAAAGCTGCTGGGCGAGATCCGCAAGGGAAAGGTCAGGCGGGTCATCGTGTATAAACTGGACCGTATAAGCCGCTCTATTCTGGACTTTGCAACGATGATGGAGCTGTTTCAAGAGTATGATGTGGAGTTTGTATCATCCACAGAAAAGTTTGATACTTCGACCCCGATGGGCCGGGCCATGCTGAATATCTGCATTGTATTCGCCCAGCTTGAACGTGAGACAATTCAGAAGCGTGTCACAGACGCCTACTATTCACGGTGCCTGAAAGGCTTTCACATGAGCGGACAGGCACCATACGGTTATCAGTTAGAGCCTACTGTGGTAGAGGGTATCCGCACAAAGAAAATGGTTGCCGACCCCGTAGCCGCCGACCATGTTCGGCTGATGTTTGAAATGTACGCTGAACCGGAAACCTCCTTCGGAGATATTACCCGATACTTCGAGGAACATGACATAAAAATTTATGGCAAATCCATGTTCCGTACATTTCTTTCCCAGCTTTTAAGAAACCCCGTTTACGCACAGGCCGATTTGGAGCTGTACGAATTTTTCAAGAGCCAGGGCGCAGCGATTGTCAATGACGCTTCCGACTTTGCCGGAACAAACGGCTGCTATCTCTATCAGGGGCGGGATGTGAAGGAGGACAAGGACAGGTGCTTAAAAGACCAGATACTTGTTATCGCTCCCCACGAAGCACTCATTTCCTCTGACACATGGCTTAAATGCCGGAAAAAACTTATGGCAAATACCACCTTCCAGCAGGGACGGAAACCGAAGAACACTTGGCTGGCCGGAAAAATCAAATGCGGGCATTGTGGGTATGCTCTGAAAGCCACCCATGTACCAAACAGCACTGGATATTTCCGCTGTACCAAACGGACGGAAAACAAAGGCTGTCCGGGCTGCGGGAAAATCCGCAAAGAAGAATTTGAGCAATTCATTTTCTCGGCCATGCAGGAGAAATTCAAAGACTTTCAGATACTCCACGGCAGAGAGGAAAAAGTCAATCCGAAACTGACCGCCTATCAAGTGGAGCTGGCACAGGTGGAGGCAGAAATTGAAAAGCTGCTGGATATGCTGACCGGAGCCAATGCGACCTTGCTTGCCTACGCCAACAAAAAAATTGAAGAACTGGACACCCGACGCCAGACCATTTCAAAGGCAATCGCCGAATTGAGCGTTGAAACCATATCTCCCCAGCAGATAAAGAAGTTATCCTATTATCTCGACAACTGGGACAGCATAGATTTTGACGACAAAAGAAAAGCCGCCGATGGTTTGATCTCTACGATCAAGGCCACCAGCGACCGTGTTCAGATAGAGTGGAAAATTTGACATTTCCGCTCTATCGCCCCTCATTTCTATTTTATCTTGTTTGTACCCCTTGTACACCGATGTTTTGAATGTTTTTTATCAATGCCGGTTTTGTTGCATATACTATGCGGTTCTGTTCTATAATTTGCAATTGTTTTGTGGTATTATCCTATCAGAGCTTCCAAGCTCAGTATAGCACCAAGGCGGCCGGGACGCAAGCTGTGCAAGCGTTTCCACTGCCGGGCAAAACCGCTATTCTCCCGCCGCCAGTCCAAAGAGGACCGGACGGCAAGTGTAACATAAACCATTTTATCAAGGAGGTATTCCCATGCTTCGTATCGAGTATTTTGATAAGGAACGTTTCATGCGCCAGCTTTCTGCCAGCCACGGCAGCGTGCTGCTGCATCTGGACAACGGCAAGACCTGCGACCTGAAAAAGGACGCTACCGCACGCTCCATGCTGCAGATGATGGACACTGCCCCCAAGAAGGGCTTTGACCTCACCGTGACCGACCCCGCCGACGTGACCGGCTTCCTGCGCTATATGCTGGAGGCAGGCCGCACCGAGCGCGTGGCCGGCTGAGTAATGCCAATCTCTTATCCCAATAAGTGTCACAGCAAAAGCAAAACGCCCGCCCCGGTCATGCCGGAGCGGGCGTTTTGCCTGTTTTGCCGGAAAGCTTGCGCAGGCGGGCAGTCTGTGGTAAGCTGAAAGCAGAAAAAAGACGGAGGGAACGACTATGAACCTGAAGGAAGCATTCCGTTACCAGAACAAGCTCCAGTCCCTGCTGGACGAGGCACAGGGCATTCTGGACTGCGACGCCAACGTGACCAAGGTAGCCAACACCTACCTGCGCCATAAGGTGATGCCCGAGGCCGAGGACGAGACCGTTATGGACGCGGCACAGACCGAATATGCGGAGCAGATCACCGACATTGCCCGGTTCATGCTCTACCTGCTGGAGGAGAAGAGCCGCCTGTTTGCCGCCATCCGCAAGGCAAAGGATGCGCTGGACATGGATATGGACAGCGAGGTCAGTCTGAACGCCGCGCGCCAGAGCATTGCCCGCACCTTCAAGCGGATGAACGACCTGCGCAGCTCCGAGCAGCTGCTTTCCGGCGGGGGTACGGGCTACCGCTTCAACGCCGAGGGCAACCAGATCTCCTACTGCTGCGATGTGAAGCGGGTGACCACCATCAACTACGACCGCAAGGTCATCCATGCGGCGCTGGGTAAGCTGAACCGGCAGGCAGACGAGACCTCCAACCGGCTGGACCTCTGCCTTGTGACCTCCAAGGTGGACTACACCGTCCCCTTTGATGTGAACGCCAGCTTTGCCGAGGCCTTTGAGACCTATCTGGAAAACGCCAAAAACTAAATGAGCAATCCACCGGCTATTTTGGGTGCGGCAAGCGCCGGGCGCACGGCTGCCGGTTCAGGTGCAGATGAACTATAAGGCTGCACATTTCCGCAAGGAAGTTTTGGTACGGCTCACCTTACGAGCCAGCATAATATGAAAAAATCTTGCGTTCGGCTTTTCCGCCACCGCCAGACGCTTTTTCGCCGAAACCGTCCCTTGCTTTTTCCCGCATTCCTGCTTTTGCGCTTACGTCTCCATGGGCAGGCAGGCAAGCCACCCTTCATGAATTTTGCCCGCAGACTGCTGCGGGCGCACACTTTCTGCGTGCCGGGTGCATTGCGCCCCTTTGCACGCGGAGTAAAATGGCAGCCGCCCCTGCGCTTGCCGTATCCAAAATAGCCGGTGGGAAAGGCCTTAAATGATAAAACAGGGAATTGTGGCTGGTGTTAAAGGCTTCCCCCGTCCGGGGGAAGCCTTTAACACCATTCTGTATTCAATAAAAAATCACCCGACACCGGAGGTGTGCTCTATGAAAAAATGCAATCTGTTTTATCTCAGCGGGCTGTTGTTTTTTCTTGCCGCAGCGCTGAACTTTTTTACCGGCGAAAATCACTCCACGGCGGTGGTATGGCTCTGCCTTGGCTCCGCCTTTTTGTGTCTGGGGTATTCGCAGCAGAAAAAATAAAGCAGAAAGCCAGCCCCGGCGGGGAAAAATCTGCCGGGGCTGCAATTCTTTGCGGGGCTCGTTCGTATTCCAGACAGAACAACGAAATTTCGACAAAGACGAGGTATGCGTATGTCAACCAAACCGATCCATTCCACTGCTGCGACCCGCTTTGACCTGAGCGCAGCGGCTCTTCATATCCTTGCCATGGTGCTGATGCTGATGGACCACCTGTGGGCGACGTTGCTGCCTGCGCAGGAATGGCTGACCTGTGCGGGACGTGTGGCGTTTCCCATCTTTGCCTTTATGGCGGTGGAGGGCTATTTCCACACCCATGACCTGAAAAAATACACCCTGCGCCTGCTGCTGTTTGCCCTGCTTTCAGAAGTGCCCTTCGATTTGATGTACGGCGGCACATGGTTCTACCCGGTGCACCAGAATGTTATCTGGACGCTGCTGCTGGGCATTCTGGGCATCCATCTGATGGAAACCGTGCGCAAAAAGCAGAAAACAGCGCTGTACCTGCTGGTCTCCGCCCTTGTGGTGGTGGCAGGTGCGGTGCTGGGCACGCTGGGCATGGTGGACTACTACGGTGCCGGTGTGCTGACCGTATTCATCTTCTACTTTTTTCACGGGCACGGGCGCAAGTGGTGGTGCCTGCTGGGGCAGCTGGCAGCACTGTACTGGGTCAATGTGGAGCTGCTGGGCGGGCTGATGTACCCCATTCAACTCTTCGGCATGGACTTTGAGCTTTGCCAGCAAGGGCTGGCGCTGCTGGCACTGGTGCCCATCTGGCTGTACCGCGGGCGGCAGGGCTACCACAGCAAACCGTTCCAGTACGCCTGCTACGCCTTTTACCCCGTGCACATGCTGCTGCTGGCGCTGGTGCTGAATTTCGTGAACCGGTAAGGAAAACGGAGCGCTCCAAAGGCATTTTTACGCGTGAGATCGTAGGGAGAGCTCCCGCTCGAAATAACCAAAGCACACGCGGAAACCATTCAAAATGTCCCGCCGGTACAAGGCCGCTGCACAAACTCTGTGCGGCGGCTTTTTTGCGGGAAAAAAGACACTTGTTCACAAAAAGTTCAGCCTTTTGAGCAAGAAATACTATTTTTTTCGTGTAAAATAAACAACATGGATTGAATGCCGCCCGCGATTGGATTATAATAATAATGTATGCAAAAACGCATTTGCTGCATTTTTTACTGTGCTCGCTGCCTAAAAACAGCGTAGCTGCGCGATGCGGGCTGTTAAAAAGAGAGAGCTGCCGTTGCGGGTCTTTACCGCATAACGGCTGTTTGCCATGGCAGCCGGGGCGTTATGCTCCGGTTATTTGTCCTTAGGAGGGAAAACAAGGTGAGAGTAGGTCTTGACATCGGCAGTACCACTATCAAGTGTGTGGTACTGGGCGAGCATGATGAACTGCTATATTCTACATACGAACGACACTATAGTCATATTCTGGAAAAGGCGCAGGAGCTGCTGCGGCGCATTGATGCCGAGCAGCTGCATGGCAGCAAAGCGCTGCTCAGCATCTCCGGCTCTGCCGGTATGGGCTTGGCAGACAGCTGCGGTGTGCCCTTTGTGCAGGAGGTGTTCTCCACCCGTGTGGCGGTCAAGCGCTTTATGCCCCAGACCGATTGCGTCATTGAGCTGGGCGGCGAGGATGCCAAGATTTTGTTTTTGACCAACGGCACCGAGGTGCGCATGAACGGCAGCTGTGCCGGCGGCACTGGTGCCTTCATCGACCAGATGGCTACCCTGCTGAAGATGAGCGCCGATGAGATGAACAAGGCCGCCGAGCAGGCGCAGCGTACCTATACCATCGCCTCCCGCTGCGGCGTGTTTGCCAAAAGCGATGTGCAGCCTTTGATCAATCAGGGTGCCCGCACCGAGGATATCGCCGCCAGTATCTATAAGGCTGTGGTCAACCAGACCATCGCCGGTCTGGCACAGGGACGCCCCATCAAGGGCAATATCCTTTATCTGGGCGGCCCGCTCACCTTCAGCACCGTGCTGCGCAAGAGTTTTGACGAGGCGCTGAACGTGACCGGCACCTGCCCGGAGAACAGCCTGCTGTATGTGGCACTGGGCGCGGCTCTGTATGCCGATAAGGAATTTGTGCTCACTGAGGTGGCCGCTGCGCTGGACAAGTACGCCGCCACCGCTACCTACGCCAGCGAGCCGCCGCTGTTCGCCAGCAAGGAGGAGTACGAGGCTTTCCATGCACGGCACATGTCCCACAGCGTGCCCCGCGTGGCCTTCAGCGCCCACTGCGGGCCGGTGCATATCGGCATCGACTCCGGTTCTACCACCGTCAAGCTGGTGGTAGTGGACGAAAAGAGCCAGATTTTGTACACCAACTATCAGCCCAACCTTGGCAATCCGCTGCCCCTCATCCGGGAACAGCTGCTCAAGATCTATAAGGAGCATCCGGGGCTGCAGGTGGCCAGCGTCACCACCACCGGCTACGGTGAGGAGCTGGTAAAGAACGCTTTCCGCTGCGATTACGGTCTGGTGGAAACGGTGGCGCACTTTACCGCTGCCAAGTACTTTATGCCGGACGTGGACTTCATCATTGATATCGGCGGGCAGGACATGAAGTGCTTCAAGATCGAGGATGGTGCCATCAGCAACATCTTCCTGAACGAAGCCTGTTCCTCCGGCTGCGGCAGCTTTTTGCAGACCTTTGCGCAGGCGCTGGGCTATGACGTCAAGGAGTTCGCCGCGCTGGGTCTGTTCGCAGACCGCCCGGTGGACTTGGGCAGCCGCTGCACCGTGTTCATGAACAGCTCGGTCAAGCAGGCGCAGAAGGATGGTGCCAGCATTGAGAATATCTCCGCAGGCCTGTCCATCAGCGTGGTCAAGAATGCGCTGTACAAGGTGATCCGCGCTTCCAGCCCGGAAGAGCTGGGCCGCAAGATCGTGGTGCAGGGCGGTACCTTCTATAATGAAGCCGTGCTTCGTGCCTTTGAAAAGGAGATGGGCGTAGAGGTCATCCGGCCGGACATTGCCGGTCTGATGGGTGCTTACGGCGCTGCCTTGTACGGCCTGCGCCAGAGCCATAAAAACAACCAGACCACCTCTGCCATGATGGACGAGCAGGAGCTGGAAAAGTTTGCACAGCAGGTGGTCAGCGTCAAGTGCGGCGGCTGCGGCAACCATTGCCAGCTGACCGTCAACACCTTTGCCGATGGCCGCAAGTTCATCTCCGGCAACCGCTGCGATAAGCCCGTTACCGGCAAAAGCGAGGATAACAGTCTGAACCTGTACGCCTACAAGCAGCAGCTGCTGGCAAGCTACAAGCCTGTGCCCGGTAAGCGCGGCTCCGTCGGCATCCCGCTGTGTCTGGGCTTTTATGAGCTGCTGCCCTTCTGGTACGCCTTCTGGACGAGCCTTGGCTTTGCGGTGCACACCAGCCCGGTGTCCACTCGCGGGCTGTATCTGGCCGGACAGGCCACCATCCCCAGTGACACCGCCTGCTTCCCGGCAAAGCTGAGCCACGGCCACATCAAGGCGCTGAGCCAGATGGAACTGGACGCCATCTTCTACCCCTGCCTGACCTACAATGTGGACGAGGGCTTGGGCGATAACCACTATAACTGCCCGGTGGTGGCCTACTACCCGGAGGTTCTGGCAGGCAACTGCCCGGAGCTGGAGGGCAAAAAGTTCATCTATGATTATGTGGGCATCCACCGCCCGAAGGACTTTGTGCACAAGATGGCAAAGGAGGTGCTGCCCAAGTACTTTGGCGGCATCTCCGAGCGGGAGGTGCAGGCCGCAGCCGATGCCGCCTACGCGGAGTACGAGGCACACATGGCCAAGATTCGGGTAAAGGGCAGCGAGATCATCGACGAGGCGCGCCGTCAGGGCAAGCGCATCATCGTGCTGGCAGGCCGCCCCTACCATGTGGACCCGGAGGTCAACCACGGCATCGACCATCTGATCACCCGCCACGGGGCTGCGGTGGTCACCGAGGACAGCATCTCCAACCGGGTGCAGAAGTTCCCCACCAGCGTGCTGAACCAGTGGACCTACCACAGCCGCCTGTATGCCGCCGCCAAGTACTGCACTACCCAGAAGGACATGGATCTGGTGCAGCTGGTGTCCTTCGGCTGCGGCGTGGATGCCATTACCACCGACGAGACCCGCGAGATTTTGCAGCGGGGCAACAAGCTGTACACCCAGCTGAAGATCGACGAGATCACAAACCTCGGTGCTGTGAACATCCGTCTGCGCAGCCTGTTTGCCGCACTGGACGAGCGGGACGAGGCTGCCGCAGAAAAGGCAGAATAAAAGAAACCCTGAGATAGGCTGAAAGGTTTCCCCCGGCGGGGGAAGTCTTTGCGGGGTCTATCTTGTTTAGAGTAACATAGGAGGAACCTATGGAATATCATTATCCTAAATTTACCCCGGAGATGAAAAAGACCCACACCATCCTTATCCCCAATATGGCCGTTACCCAGTTCCGGCTTATGGAGTACGCACTGCGCTGCGAGGGCTATAAGTGTGAGCTGCTGGGCAACTGCGGTAGCGCCGTGGCACAGCTGGGGCTGAAGTATGTGCATAACGATACCTGCTACCCGGCGCTGCTGGTCATCGGCCAGTTTCTGGATGCGCTGAACAGCGGCAAGTATGATCTGGAACACACTGCCTTGCTGATCACCCAGACCGGCGGCGGCTGCCGCGCCTCCAACTACATCCATCTGCTGCGCAAGGCGCTGGTCAAGGCCGGTTACCCGCAGATCCCGGTGGCAAGCCTGAACTTTTCCGGTCTGGAAAAGGACAGCGGCTTCCAGATGACCCTCCCGCTGGCACGCAAGTGCATCGCCTGCATCTTCTACGGCGATATGCTGTGTGCGCTGCGCAATCAGGTGGCCCCCTACGAGAATGAAAAGGGTGCGGCTGACTGCATGGTGGATCGCTGGATCGCCCGTCTTGGCCGTGCACTGCTGGCAGGAAAAGGTTTTACTTCCCGGGAAATGAAGCACACCTTCCCGCTCATCGCAAAGGACTTTGCCACCATCCCGGTCACCCGGGTGCCCAAGGTCAAGGTGGGCGTTGTGGGCGAGATCTACGTCAAGTACAGCCCGTTGGGCAACAACGAGCTGCAGAAGTTTTTGGAAAGTCAGGACTGCGAGGTGAACTTCCCCGGTCTGATGGGCTTTGTGCAGTACTGCGCCTTCAATATGGGCGAGGATCATGTGCTGTACGGCGGCAAGCTGGCTGTAAAGGTGGGCACCGACCAGTTCCTCAACTGGCTGGACAACGTGGAGCGCGTCATGCTCAAGGCAGAGACGGACGCCGGGTTCTATGCACCGGGCCCCTTCAAAGAGCTGGTGGAAAAGCCCAAGGGGGTCATCTCGCTGGGCGCAAAAATGGGCGAGGGCTGGCTGCTGACCGCCGAAATGATCGAGTTGGTGCAGGGTGGCTACGGCAACATCGTGTGTGCGCAGCCCTTTGGCTGCCTGCCCAACCACATCGTGGGCAAGGGCATGGTGAACAAGATCCGTGCGCTGTACCCCAGTGCCAACATCACCCCCATCGACTACGACCCCAGCGCTACCCGGGTCAATCAGGAAAACCGCATCAAGCTGATGCTGGCTGTGGCAAAGGAGCGGCTGAACGCCCCCGCAGAAGCCCAGCCGCTTACGGCAGAACAGCTTGCCGGGGGCGCTCCTCAGGTCGGTGCCACCGTGTAACAGAAGCAATACGATAAAAACAGGGGAGCCGCTGCACAGCATTTTTACGCAGCAGCTCCCTTTTTGCAGGAAAGGAACCCCTATGGAAAAGCCCGCAGCTGCCTGTTATCATCTGCCCGGCCTGTTCGAGTTTTACGAGCTGTACCGCCGGTTTTTGCCGCTGTATCGGGAGCACCGGGAATATTTTTACGACTGGTGCGCCATCGGCTCTATTTACGGTGCACCGGCAGGCTGCATCTGGGGCGGGGGACGCATTTCCAGCGGCGGGGCAGCTGCGCGCGAGGTGCTGGCGCTATTGCGGGAATACGGCATCTCCGGGCGGCTGACCTTCAGTAACTCCCTGCTGCGGGCCCAGCACCTTGCCGACCCGCAGTGCAACGCCCTGTGTGAGCGGTTTGCCAAAGCTGGCAGTGTGCCAAACGGCGTGATCGTCCATTCTGATTTGCTGGCGGACTATCTGCAACAGCGTTGGCCGGAGTTGTATCTGGTGTCCTCCACCACCAAGGTGCTCACCGATTTCACGCTTTTGCGGCAGGAAGTGGAAAAACCGCAGTTCCGGTATGTGGTGCCGGATTTCCGGCTGAACCCGGCACTGGAACAGCTGCGCACCCTGCCGCCGGAGCAAAAAGCCAAGGTGGAGTTTTTGTGCAACGAGTGCTGCTGGTTCGGCTGCACCGAGCGCAAGCGCTGCTACGAGACGGTCAGCCGCCAGAATCTGGGCGAGGACTGCCCGGACCACCGCTGCGCTGCCCCGGATGCCGCCGGGGGCTATCGTTTTTCCAAGGCGCTACGCAGCCCCGGGTTCATCGGGGTAGAGGACATCCGGCAGCGGTACCTGCCCGCAGGCTTTTCCCAGTTTAAGATAGAGGGCAGGGGACTTGGCAGCGCGTTGGTGCTGGAATTTCTGCTTTACTACATGATAAAGCCGGAATGCCAGCTGCAGGTGCGGGAGGCAATCTATCTGGACAATATGCTGGACCTTTTTTAAGAAAATCGCACCGGGCAGACCGCTTTCTGCCCGGTGCTGTTTTTTGCCTTCAGGATTTGCACATGAAAACTTTCTTTTCCCGGCAAAGCGTGTTACAATAAATGAGAAACTTTTTTATAGGAGCAGTGCATGGAAACAACGCAAAAACAGATCGTACTGGGCATTCTGGCCCATGTGGACTCCGGCAAGACCACCCTCTCCGAGGCCATGCTCTACCGCGCCGGTGCTATCCGCAAGCTGGGGCGGGTGGACCACGGAGACGCCTTTCTGGACACCGACAGTCTGGAAAAAGCACGTGGAATCACCATCTTTTCCAAACAGGCGCTGCTTACGGCGGGCAATACCGCCATCACCCTGCTGGACACCCCCGGCCATGTGGATTTTTCCACCGAGACCGAGCGCACCTTGCAGGTGCTGGATTACGCCGTGCTGGTGGTCAGCGGAACGGACGGCGTGCAAAGCCATACCGAAACGCTGTGGCGGCTGCTGCGGCGCTACCATGTGCCCACCTTTGTATTCGTGAATAAAATGGACCTGCCCGGCATGACCCGGGAACAGCTGCTCACCCAACTGAACCACCGCCTTGGCGAGGGCTTTGTGGATTTTGGCGCAGAGCCTGCCGCCCGCAACGAGGCACTGGCGCTGTGCGATGAGCAGCTGATGGAGAAAATGCTGGATGCAGGCACTTTGACCGATGCAGACATTATCCCTGCAGTTGCCCGGCGGCACGTTTTTCCGTGCTGGTTCGGGGCGGCGCTGCGGCTGGACGGGGTGGATGCACTTCTGGAGGGGCTTGACCGCTACACCCGCCCCGCCCCGGCGCTGCACGCCTTTGGTGCAAGGGTGTTCAAGGTATCGCAGGACGAGCAGGGCACCCGTCTGACATGGCTGCGGGTCACCGGCGGGGAGCTGAAGGTAAAGGCTCTGCTCTCCGGCGAAGCAGACGGCGAGCCGTGGGCAGAAAAAGCGAACCAGCTGCGGCTGTACTCCGGCGCAAAGTATACCCTGACCGAGGTCATCGGCCCGGGACAGGTATGCGCCGTGACCGGCCTGACCCATGCCAAGCCCGGTACCGGGCTTGGGGCGGAGCGGGACAGCGATGTGCCGGTGCTGGAACCGGTGCTCAGCTATCAGGTGCTGCTGCCGGAGGGCGCGGATGTGCACGCCGCGCTGGGCAAACTGCATCGGCTGGAAGAGGAAGAACCCCAGCTCCATGTGGTGTGGAACGAGACACTGGGCGAGATCCATGTGCAGCTGATGGGCGAGGTGCAGCTGGAAGTGCTGCGCAGTTTGCTGGCCGAGCGGTTCGGGCTGGAGGTATCCTTTGGCCCAGGCGGCATTTTGTATAAGGAGACCATCACCGAGCCCATGGAGGGCGTAGGCCACTACGAGCCGCTGCGCCACTATGCCGAGGTGCATCTGCTGCTGGAACCGCTGCCCCGGGGCAGCGGGATGCGGTTTGCCGCCGACTGCCGGGAAGAGGTTCTGGACAAAAACTGGCAGCGGCTGGTGCTGACCCATCTGGAAGAAAAGCAGCATCTTGGCGTTTTGATCGGTGCACCGCTGACCGATGTAAAGATCACTCTGCTCACCGGCAAAGCGCACCTGAAGCACACCGAGGGCGGCGATTTCCGGCAGGCCACCTACCGCGCCGTGCGGCAGGGGCTGATGCTGGCCAAAAGCCAGCTGTTAGAGCCGTGGTACGCCTTCCGGCTGGAAGTGCCGGTGGAGAACATTGGCCGCGCCATGAGCGATATCCAGCGCATGGAGGGTAGCTTTGACCCGCCGGAAAGCGGCGCGGAGACCGCCACCCTGACCGGCTTTGCGCCGGTATCTACCATGCGCAGCTACCCCATGGAAGTGGTCAGCTACACCCGGGGCAGGGGACATTTGAGCCTGACGCTGGACGGCTACCGCCCCTGCCACAACGCGCAGCAGGTCATTGCAGAAATCGGCTACCAGCCGGAGCATGATCTGGAAAACCCCGCAGATTCCGTGTTCTGTGCCCATGGTGCTGGCTTTGTAGTGCCGTGGAACGAGGTGCGCAGTCACATGCATGTTGAAAGCGGCTGGGGCAAGGCAAAGCCCGCCCGCCCGGAGGTGCAGGCTGCGCCCCAGCGCCGCGCCATGGCCTACCGCGCCACGCTGGAGGAGGATGCCGAGCTGCTTAAAATTTTTGAGCGCACCTACGGCCCTATCAAGCGGGACCCGCTGGCGGCCTTCCGCCCGGTGCAAAAGACCGAACGCCCGGATTTTGCCGCCGAGCAGTGGGAAATTGCCCCGGAGTATCTGCTGGTGGACGGCTACAACATCATCTTTGCGTGGGACGAGCTGAACGCCCTGTCAAAGGAAAGCTTGGACGCCGCCCGCCATCGACTGATGGACATCTTGTGCAACTATCAGGGCTACCAGAAATGCGTGCTCATTCTGGTATTCGATGCCTACCGCGTGCCCGGCAGCCCCGGTGCCATTGAGCAGTACCACAACATCCATGTGGTCTACACCAAGGAGGCCGAGACCGCCGATATGTTCATCGAGCGGGTCACCCACGAGATCGGCAAGAGCCGCCGCGTCCGCGTGGCGACCTCGGACGGCATGGAGCAGGTCATCATCCTTGGTCACGGCGCGCTGCGCGTGTCCGCCCGGATGTTCCACGAGGAAGTGCAGAACGTGGAAAAACAGATCCGCGCCCTTGTGCAGGGACAGGCGTAATGCTGCCCCCCCTGTGAAAATGGTCTAGCGGAACGCCCACAGGCGTTCCGCTAGACCGAAATAAAAATCCTCTCTTGTGAAAAAGTTGTTTTGGAAAATCCGCAGATTTTCCAAAACGACAAAATATAAAATAATGATTCCGCTGAAGATGCCCAAAGCAACGCGGAGGGCATTTGAAATCGTTCTGTGGAGGTGCACCCATGGCTGTGGAAATTACCGAAGAATTTGTCTGGCAAAGCATCCCGCGCCGCGCCCGGGACAGCCATAAGGGCACCTTTGGCAGCGTGCTGGCAGTGGCGGGCAGTGCCTTTTACCGGGGCGCTGCCCTGCTGGCAGCTGAGGGCGCACTGCGCACCGGGGCGGGCATCGTTACCCTTGCCAGTGTCGAGCCGGTGGTCAGCGCCGCCGTCACACGCCTGCCGGAGTGCTGCCTGTGCCCCTGTAAGGAGGGCGCACAGGGCGGCATTGCACCGGAAAATATGCCGCTGCTCCGGCGGCAGAAGGCTACCGTGCTGCTGCTGGGCCCCGGTCTTGGCAGCACAGCGCAAAGCGCTGCCCGGGCAGCCGAGACCCGCACGCTGGTGCAGCAGCTTCTGCCCGGCTTTGCGGGCGCTGCGGTGCTGGACGCCGACGGTCTGAACGCCGCCGCGCAGCTGCTGGCCGAGGGCAAGCCCTTCCCGCACCCGGCGGGGGAGCTGGTGGTCACCCCGCACCCCGGTGAGATGGCGCGCCTGACCGGGCTTTCGGCAGCAGCGCTTGCCGCCGACCGGGAGGGCATCGCCCTGCGGTATGCCAAGGCGTGGAACGCCGTGGTGGTGCTGAAGGGTGCACGCACCGTGGTGGCAAGCCCGGACGGGCGGGTGTGCGTGAACCCCACCGGCAACCCGGGGCTTGCCCGGGGCGGCAGCGGGGATGTACTGGCGGGCATGCTGGCAGCGCTGCTGGCCTGCGGTCTGCCCGCCTATCAAGCCGCCGCCTGCGCGGTATATCTGCACGGTGCCGCCGCCGACCGTGCCGCCGCAAAGCGCGGCGAGTACGGGATGCTGCCTCATGATATCCTGCCGGAGCTGGGCGCACTGTTTGCGGAAAACCAAAGATAAACGAGAAACGGCAGCTGCACAAAATACCGTGCAGCTGCCGCTTTTTTGTTGCTTTGATTTGTGGGTCAGAAACGTTTTAAATCACCGGAACTGGCCGAGGTATTCCTCCACCGAGCGGGTCATCTCCTTGGAAAAATCGGAGTTATACTTGCGGTTGCAAAAAGCGGTGCACCACTGGTCAAAGGGCGCGTTACCGGCCTTGTAGCCAAAAGTATCCCGCAGCTCTGCGCCGTCCATGGTGCGGTAACCGTTTTCGTGCACGATATGCTCCATGGCGCAGCGCTGGGGCTTTACGCGGTCTTTCTGCTGCTGGGTGGGCCAGCCGAACACCAGCATTACCGCCGGGAACACATAGTCCGGCAGGTGCAGCAGGCTGCGCTGGGTTTCGCAGTTTTCCATGATATCCCCGATGTAGCACGAGCCGATGCCAAAGCTTTCGGCGGCAACTACGGCGTTCTGGGCGGCAATGGCGGCGTCTGTGACTGCCAGCATCAGATCGCCCACACCCGGGGTGCGGGGCGTACAGCCGACTTCTAAGTAGGCATCGTACCACTTTTTGCAGTCGGCGCAGAACACCAACACCAGTGGTGCTTTGGCAATAAAGGGCTGGTGGTCACAGCTTTCGGCCAGCGCTTCCTTCAGCGCCGGGTCGGTGATGTCTAAAATGGTGTACAGCTGCTGACAGCCCGCAGAGGGCGCCTGTGCGGCAGCTTCTAAAATGGCCTGCTTCATCTCGGCAGGGATGGGCTTTTCTTCATACACCCGCACCGACTTGCGGTCGAACAGGCTTTGCAGGATAGGATTGCGCTCGGTCATGGGAACACCTCCGGTGATGTATTTATTCGTAGTCGATGGGCAGGGTGGGCAGGCCGTTCAGCTCCAGCCCGGCGGTGTGCCCGGCAATGTACTGGTAGTAGCCCTGTGCCGCGATCATCGCGCCATTGTCGCCGCAGAACTTCAGTTCCGGCAGGTAGACCTTGGCGCCCAGCTTCTGGGCACCGTCATTTACCAGCTGGCGCAGACGACCGTTGGCGGCTACGCCACCGGCAAGGCACACCTGTTTTGCCCCGGTATCGGCAGCGGCAAGCAGCAGCTTTTCGGCCAGAATGCCCGCGATGCGCTCCTGAAAGCTGGCGGCAAGGTCGGGGACATTCACTTCCTCGCCCTTCATCTGCGCCTTGTTTACCTCGTTGAGCACGGCGGTCTTTAAGCCGGAAAAGCTCACGTTGTATTTGCCCTCCACATGGGGCACCGGCAGGCGGTAGGCCTTGGGGTCGCCTGTCTTGGCGGCAGCGGCTACGCTGGGGCCGCCGGGGTAAGGCAGACCCAGCGTGCGGGCTACCTTGTCAAAGGCTTCGCCCGCAGCATCGTCCACGGTATGACCTAGAATGTGGTAGTGGGTGTAGTCCTGCACTTCTACGATATGGCTGTGCCCGCCGGAGGCCACCAGACACAAAAAGGGCGGCTTGAGCTCCGGGTGGGTCAGGTAGAGCGCGGCGATGTGTCCCCGCAGATGGTGCACAGGCACCAGCGGCTTGTTCGCCGAGTAGGCCAGACCTTTTGCAAAGTTTACGCCCACCAGCACCGCGCCGATGAGCCCCGGCGCAAAGGTAACAGCCACGGCGTCCACGTCCTCTATGGTCTTACCGGCGTCCAGCAGAGCCTTTTTGACCGTAGCACTGATGAACTCGCAGTGGCGGCGGCTGGCGATCTCCGGTACAACGCCGCCGTACAACGCCTGCTCCTTGACGCTGGTGGAGATGACGTTGCTCAGCAGATGCCGTCCGTCCTCCACCAGCGCGGCGGCAGTTTCGTCACAGGTAGACTCGATTCCGAGAATAATCATTTTAGTGTGCCTCCAGCCAGTTTTTGCCTGCGTGCACATCGGTGCTCAGGGGCACCGCGTACTGCACGCAGCCTTCCATTTCCTCCCGCAGGATGCGGGCAGCCTGCTCGGCCTCCGCCTCCGGGGCCTCCACGATCAGTTCATCGTGGACGGTCAGGATCAGGCGGCTTGCCATCTTTTCGTCCCGCAGGCGCTTCCACACCCGCACCATGGCCAGCTTGATCACATCCGCAGCGGTGCCCTGAATGGGGGTGTTGCGTGCCATGCGCTCGCCGCTGGCGCGCACATTGAAGTTGGTGCTGGCCAGCTCCGGCAGGGTGCGGCGGCGGCCGAACAGGGTGGACACATAGCCGTTTGCCTTGGCATCCGCAATGGTCTTGTCCATATAGCCGCTCACGCTGGGAAAGGCCGCCAGATAGTTCTTGAGGAAGGCGTCTGCCTCCTTCACGGTCACGCCGATATCCTTGGAAAGGCTGTACGCGCCCTTGCCGTACATGATGCCAAAGTTGATGGCCTTGGCAGAGGAGCGCAGCCGGGGCGTTACCTCGCTCTGCGGGATGCCGTAGATCTTGGCGGCGGTGCTGCGGTGAATATCCTCACCGTTCAAAAAGGCCTGCTGCATGTGTTCGTCCCCGGTGATGTGCGCCAGAATGCGCAGCTCGATCTGGCTGTAATCCGCGTCCACCAGCACACAGCCCGGCTTTGCGATAAAGTAGGCGCGCAGCTGGCTGCCCAGCTCGGTGCGGATGGGGATGTTCTGCAGGTTGGGATTATCGGAAGAGAGCCGTCCGGTGCGGGCTTCGGTCTGGTTGAAGGTGGAGTGGATACGTCCGTCCTCGCCGATGACCTTGAGCAGACCCTCCACATAGGTGGAGTTCAGCTTCTGGTAGGCGCGGTACTGCAAAACGTCCTCCACCAGCGGGTACTCGCGCAGGCTTTCCAGCGTTTCGGCATCGGTGGACCAGCCGCGCTGGGTCTTTTTGCCGTGGGGCAGACCCATGGTGTCGAACAGCATCTCACCCAGCTGTTTGGGGCTGTTGGGGTTGAAGGTAGCGCTGCCGGTCTCCATATGGATGCGGGTCAGCACCTGCTCCAGCTCCTCCCGCAGTTTTACGCCGAACTGCTCGATGCCGTCTTTGTCCACCAGCACGCCGGTGCGGGTCATGTCGGCCAGCACCTGTGCCAGCGGGAACTCGATCTCGTTGTACAACGCATCCTCGCCGCAGGCGGTGATCTCGGCCTTCATCCGGGCAAACAGGTCGGCCAGCCGCCCGGCGTCCGGGTAATCGGTGCAGGTAAAGGCGGCAGCGGCCTTGTAAGCGGGGATCAGCTCGCTGATCTGGTACTTGGAGGCAGAAGCGTCCAGCAGATAGGCGGCCAGCTTGCCGTCCCAGACGATGCTGCTGCCCCAGCCGCCGGCAGCCATGGCCTTGGCGTACAGGGGTGCAGAGTTGAACACATCCAGCGTCACATCGGCATTGTCCAGCAGCCGCAGCAGGTCGGTATCCTCCAGCGGGTAGACGGTGGTGTCCTGCACGGCGTACCAGCTTTCCGGCTGCAATACCACGTTGCGGGTGCCCTGTTTGCCGGTAACGGCGGGGCGGGCGGCCACCAGATAGTGCCCGGCGGGGGTCAGGGGCAGGGGAGCGAGGTCGGCTTCCGGCAGCTCTACGGCCTGCTCCTCGGCGGCTGCTTCCGGCGCTACGCCGTCCAGCCCGAACCGGGGGATCAGGGAGTGGATCTCCAATTCCTGCAAAAGCCGCACGGCGGCGGGCTTGTTGCCCTCACCTACGGTATAGGAACCCTCGGCAGTGTCGATGGGGGCATCGGTGCGGATGGTGCCCAGTGTGTGGCTCAGCTCAGCCATGGGCTTGTCCTCTAACAAGTGCTCCCGCTGCTTGGGCTTGATGCGCTTGTCGTCAATGTTCTGGTACACGCCCTCCAGCGAGCCGAAGGCCTGCACCAGAGAGAGCGCGGTCTTTTCGCCGATGCCCTTCACGCCGGGGATGTTATCCGAGGTGTCGCCCATCAGGCTCTTCACCTCAATGAGCTGCTTGGGTGCAAGGCCGTATTTTTCCTGAATGGCGTCCTCGTCCATCACCACGGTCTTGCTGCGGCCCATTACGGTGGCAGCCAGCAGCACGGTGGTGGTCTCGCTCACCAGCTGCAGGCTGTCGCGGTCTCCGGTGGCAAGGAAGCAATCGTCCTTGCGGGCGGCGCAGGCAGCAGCCAGCGTGCCCAGAATATCGTCCGCTTCCCAGCCCTCGGCGGTAACGGTGCGGTAGCCAAGGTCTGCCAGCAGCTGCTTGAGCACCGGCATCTGCTGCGCCAGCTCCTCGGGCATGGCGTGGCGGGTGGCCTTGTAGCCATCGTACATTTTATGCCGGAAGGTGGGGGCTTTCAGGTCAAAAGCTACGGCCACCTCGTCCGGCTGGCACTCCTTGAGCAGGGAGAGCAGAATGTTCAAAAAGCCATAGATGGCGTTGGTATAACGTCCGTCCTTGGTGGTCAGCAGCTTGATGCCGTAAAAAGCGCGGTTGGCAATGCTGTTGCCGTCAATGACCAGTAAACGCATAATGCAGTTCCTCCGTTGCGTAATTTCACACCTTATAGTATAGCACAAAACCGCACCGCGCGGGAGCTTTTTGTGTAAAAAAGGGAATGCTCCGCATTTTATTGTATATTCACGCGTGAAAATGGTCTGGTGGAACGCCGACAGGCGTTCCACCAGACCGAAATCATAAATTCCGCTGTTTGTGCCCGGAGCAGCGCGGAGGGCATTTCAAATCGTTCCGCCGCAAAAAAAGCTGCCGCACACGCTGTGCGGCAGCCTTACCGGTGCCGGGTTACTCCTCGATGCGGATGGCGCTTACCGGGCAGCTCTGGGCTGCGGTGACGGCCTGTGGCACCTCCTCCGGCGGGATGGGGCCGGGCTCTGCCACAGCCAGAACGCCCTCCATGTGGAACACTGCGGGGCACAGCCCGGCGCACTGGGTACAGCCGATGCACAGTTCAGGGTCTACGAATGCGTTCATGCAAACACCTCCTTGCGGAAAGCATTGCCCGTTTTGCCGCAAATTATGCCTATGCAAGCGGTTTGCGGTGTGGTACAATAAGACCGCCGGGAACCGGCAGGAGGAGATAAGATGAATATCCAGATCTTTGGCACGAGCAAGTGCTTTGATACCAAAAAGGCGCAGCGCTATTTCAAGGAGCGCGGCATAAAGTTCCAGATGATCGACCTGAAGGAAAAGGGCATGAGCCGGGGCGAGTTTGATAACGTGGCGCGCGCCTTGGGCGGCTGGGAAAAGCTGGTTGACCCGGCGGCAAAAGACAAGCAGACCCTTGCGCTGCTGGATGCGCTGGTGGACTGGCAGAAGGAGGACAAGCTGTTTGAAAACCAGCAGCTGTTCAAGACCCCCATCGTGCGCAACGGACGCAAGGCCACCGTGGGCTACCAGCCCGAGATATGGAAGGACTGGGAATAAAAAGCCTGCTTTCACAAAAAAACCACCGGTACAGGTTTTGCACTCTGTGGCCGGATGTGGTATACTGTTGGGTAGACTAAAAACTTTGGGAGACTCAGACCAATGAAAAACACGATCACCCCGGAAGAACACGCCCGGATCAAGCGCCGCCGCTGGCGGCAGACCTTAGGTCTGCTGATCACGGTGCTGGTGCTCATCGGGTTTATTACGGTGCTGCGGGCCGGTGTGGGCCTTGTGGCAAACCTGTTTGACGATACCGCACAAAAGCAGGAATACGAGGACAAGCTGGAGGGTCTGGTATTGTTCGACCCCATGCCCTTTGACGGCATTGAGAACATCAATGACCTGACCCTGCGGGAAGCAGCCGTGTGGGGCTGTGTGTACAGCATTCAGGAGACGCAGGGCGGCTTTGATAACTACAATACCGACCCCGAGACCGAGCAGCTGCTGCTGCCCTCGGTGGAAGTGGATGCCTATCTGGCAAAGCTGCTGGGCCCCGGCTTCAAGCTGACCCACCGCAGCTTTGACATGGAGGATATGACCGTCGAGTTTGACGAGACCACCCAGTGCTACAAGATCCCCATCACCGGTACGGTGGGCTACTACCGCGCCACCGTGGTCAAGCTGTTCAAGCGCAGCGGCAAGCTGCACGTCACTGTGGGCTATATCCCCACCGCCAGCGCGGACGACAGCATCATCAACCCCTCCTCGGACACCCCCACCAAGTATATGGACTACCTGTTCGAGCGCCAGAGCGGCAGCTGGTATCTGACCGGCCTGACCGAGAGCGAGACCAAGCCCGAAAGCGCCGCAAGCTCCGCTGCCGCACAGCCGGAGCCCATGGCGGAAAGCGATGTGCAGGACGCCATTCTGGCTACTGCCGGAGATTCCGCTGCGGCAGATTCGGCTGCTGCCTCGGCTGTGCAGCCGGAGGCACAGGCTGAAGCGGGCGCGGACAGCGCCGTGGCAGAATCTCCTGCCGCTGAGGATGCCGCCAGCACCGCAGCGTAAAATGTAAATGAAAACACCCGACTGTGCGTTTGCTTTCGCAGTCGGGTGTTTTTTGTACGTTTTATTTTAAATCAAACCTGACAACTACCAGCCGATACCACAGGTAGGGCACCATGTTCCAGATCATCCACAGTTCCATCAGGATGTAGTTGGGCAGGTCTTTCAGGCGGAAGGGACGCTTGCCCAACTTGCCCGCTTTGAGCAGGGCAAAGGCTTCGTGCATGCCCTTGTCCCAAGCCTCGCCAAAGCCCTGCTTGTGGAACTTGTAGCACTTGAGCAGATAGCCCAGCGCCAGCGGGATAAAGTTGAGTACCAGCATCAGCAGCGGTTCGTTTTTGAGCGGCAGCAGAATGCTGTTGCGGCCGCTCTGCTGGCTTTTAAAGGCGTTGTAGCGCACAGCACCGGTGCTGGCACCGCAGATGTGGTAGCACTTGGCAGTGGGGCAGAGCACATTTTTGTAACCGGCATTATTGGCGCGCCAGCTCAGGTCTACGTCCTCAAAGTAGGCAAAAAAGTGCTCGTCAAAGCCGCCGATCTCGTCCAGAATGCTTTTGCGGTACAGCGCTGCGCCGCCGCAGGCCGAGAAGATACGCTTTTGCTTGGTGTAGCGGCTGGCGCGGCGGCCATCGCCGGTCTTGCAGGCAAAGCCCATCCATGTTACATAGTCCCCGGCATCATCGGCCAGTTCCCGCTCAAAGTGCCGGATCATCAGGCTTTGCACCGCAAAAATTTTGGGATCGGCATCGGCGGTGCGCAAAAGCTCGGCCAGCCACTGCGGCTCGGCAAAGGCGTCGTTGTTGAACAGCACCACATATTTGCTCTGCGCCCGAGCAATGCCCTGATTGACCGCGTATGAAAAACCGGTGTTGCGTCCGTTTTCGATCAGGGTGAAGTTGGGGCGGGTGCAGTAGCTGCGCGCCTGCGCAAGACTTTCGTCGGTGGAACCGTTGTCCACCACGATCAGGTCAAAATCCTGCTCGGTCTGGGCGTAGATGGACTCGATGGAGTCCTTCAGCCAGCCCTTGCCGTTGATATTTGGGATGACGATGGTTGCTTTGCTCATAGTTTTTCTCCTGCGGATGTACGAATCCAAGGGGTATTATAGCATAACCCGCCGCAAAAAGAAACCGCACCCTGTACAGAGTGCGGTTTCAAAAAACATTTTATGCGGCCAGAGCCTTTTCGATATTGGTCAGAATGGTGTCGTGATCCTCGGCGCAGACCAGAACCACCTCGCCGGTGGGGGCTACGGTGACGGTGGCAGCCTTAGCCACGAGGTACTGATCCTCCAGATAGTGCTCCATGGACTGCTGCTCGCTGGCAACATAGGCTTCCAGTGCGGCCTTTACTTCATCGGTCTTGCCCTCGGCAGGCTTCACGATGGCAACAGCGTAGCTGCGCACCATCATGCTGGAAATGCTGGCGGCAAAGGTGGTGTACTGGCCGTCCTCCAAATTCAGCAGAGGCATCAGGATGTCCCGGATCTCCTCGTTCAGCTGGTCAGCCTCGTACTCGGCGCTGTAACCATCGATGGCGGTAAACTTGCCGTCCTCGCCCTTGGTAAAGATCATATCGTACTCGTTGTCCTCGTCGCTGCGGGCATCGTGGATGATCTGGGAGTAGTCCTTGGGGGTGGAGCTGTCGGCCTTGCTGCCGCCGGAGCAGCCCACCAAAGTAAACAGGGTCAGCCCTGCCAGCAGGGCGGCGATGAATTTTTTCATAGTATTGCATTTCCTTTCATAGTGCTGTGTGTGGAAGGTGCAGCCGGGCGCACACGTTACAGGTAGTGTGTGCCGGTTTTGGGCTGCTATTCTGGATACGAACCACCGCACCGCAAAATTGCAGGGAAAAAGTAACAGTTTTATGAACAGCGCCCGCTTACAGCATCAAAGCGTCCAGATCGCCATGGTTCACCGGCGTGGACAGAATGATCTGGGTGCTGGTGGTGCCCAGCTTCTGGAACTGCAGGATCAGATGCTCCAGCTGCGCCATGCTGCCGCAGCTGACCTTGACCAGAAAGGTGTACGCACCGGTAACGTGGTAGCATTGCAGCACCTCGCGGCTGTTTTGCAGCAGCTCCAGAAAAGCATCCTGCTTGGAGGGGGCCACCGAAAGGCTGATGAGCGCATCCACATACATCCGGTCTGCCGGACGGTTCAGCGTAACGGTATAGCCGCTGATGATGCCGTCCGTTTCCAGCTTATGGATACGGCTGGAGACTGCCGGACTGGTAAGTGACACCTGCTCCGCAATTTCTTTGACGGGCATCCGTGCGTTTTTGGCCAGAAGGGTGAGGATTTTGCGGTCAAGATCGTCCATGAGAAGAGCCTCCTTCAAAAATATGTTGGATTGTATAAAATTTTCTGAAAGTAAAGTTTTTATGTTGTGCAAACCCACGGAAATGGAATAAAATTTTGTTTCTGAAATTCTATGTTAATTATATAAAGTTTTTGTGAAAAAGTAAAGTATTATTTTAAAGCAAAATCCGAAAATCTTGTTTGACAAGAAAAGAAAAACGGGTATAATACATCATGCAAGGCAGCGCAATGAATAAAAGTCTGCCAGTGATATTGAGATTCACCACTTTATATACTTTCCCACCCCTCTATACACAAAAACCCGCTGCCAGGCGGGTTTTTGTGTTTGTTGGGGCTTTTTTCTTTTTCACAAAAGGGAGTGGCGGTAAAACACGTACTTGACCCATAGAGCAGCTGTTTCCGGTCACGACCCCGCCCGTGAAAATGCAAAGGGGCTGTTTGGCTTGTGCAGAGATACAATTATAAACCCTATACTTTGTAGGCCTTTCCGAAAATACGGCGGTGCATTGACAAAAGACTATTGAAAAGAGTAAAATTGTTGTGAGGTCCTGTAGAAAAGATGCAGGAACGTTACGCTCGACTTCAAAAGGAGGAATCACAAATGAAATTATCAAAGCGAATCCTGGCTGTTCTTCTCGCTGGTACGATGGCACTTGCGCTTTTGGCAGGCTGCGGCAGCAGTGTCGGCTCAAAGGATGTGGATGTGATCAATGTCATGCTGCAGCTGAACGGCAGTGATGTCAAGGTGACGGAGGATCCTTCCCTGAAAGCAGATGCTGACCGTTTTGTCTCCCTGCTGCAGAAACTGGTTCCGTTTGAAGCTGCCCCAAACGAGGAAAGCGCTGTGCGGGATGAGAACGATACGGTGCTTGAACAGCAGGATAAGTACTTCCCCTGGAGCCAAGATCTGGAAAGAGCCCTTGTGGCTGGCAAGTCGAAGTGCCTTGTGCTTGTTTCGGACGACCCGGGGTCAAATAATGATGCAAGACGGGCAAACGATATCGCATGGCAGATTAACGACCTGAACGATAAGAAGGGTCTGAAGGTAAAGGGCATTGCAGTGGTCAAAACGGACGATGGCCGCCGCACAAAATGGGATGAAGCGACTGATAAACTGGTAAAGGTTGAAAAGACATCGGTATGGGTCGCTGTTGTGACCTACGAATAAACGGTATAAAAACCGAATAGCCAAACAATGAGCAAGGGGCTGTTGCTTGTGCAACAGCCCCTTGCTCTATATCAAAATACTATTCCGCTGATGATAGCCAGAGCACAGCGGAGGCTATTTAAAACGTATGCACCTATCAGACCAGATAGCCCTCAAAGCAGTGCAGGTCCTCGGTCTTGACGATGCCTTCCAGATACAGCCCGTCCTCCCGGTATTCCTCCACCTGCACGCTGCCACGCTCCCGCATGGGGGCAGCAAGCCCCAGCTTGTCGTAGGGCAGCAGCACCCGGATGGTGTGCACCCTGTCGCTGAGCACCTCGTCCAGCTTTTGCAGCAGCTTGTCCAGTCCGTAGCCGGTCTTGGCGCTGGTCAGCAGGATATCGGGGTCAAAGCTCAGGGTGTTGGGCTTGTCGCACTTGTTGTAAACGGTCAGGCGAGGGATATCGGCGCAGTCCAGCCCGTCCAGCACTTCGTCGGTGACAGACAGCTGTTCCTCGCGCTGGTCGTCCCCGGCGTCTGCGACCCGGATGATCACATCCGACCATGCGGCTTCCTCCAAGGTGGACTTGAAGGCTTCCACCAGATTGTGGGGCAGGCGGGACACAAAGCCGACCGTGTCCACCAGCAGCACCGCCATGCCGCTGGGCAGCACCAGCTTGCGGCTGGTGGGGTCCAGTGTAGCAAACAGCATATCGGCTTCGGCTACGCTGGGGCCGCACAGGGCGTTCATCAGGCTGGATTTGCCCACGTTGGTGTAGCCAACAAGGCTTACCACAGGCATCCCGGTCTTGGCGCGGGCCTTGCGGCTCTCGCCCCGGCGCTTTTCCATCTCGGCCAGCTTCTCGGCCAGCGCATCAATGCGGGCGTGCACATGGCGGCGGTCCAACTCCAGCTTGGTCTCACCGGCACCGCGGCGGGCACCGCCGCCACCGCCACCGCCGCCGCCCTGACGGCTCAACGCCTCGCCCATGCCCTGCAGGCGGGGCAGACGGTAGCGCAGCAGCGCCAGTTCGGTCTGCAATTTGCCCTCGTTGGTTACGGCGCGGCTGCGGAAAATTTCCAAAATCAGCATGGTGCGGTCGATGACCTCCAAGCCGCCCAGCGCGTTGGAGATGTTGCGGATCTGGCTGCCGGTCAGCTCTCCGTCAAACACAGCGCACTCCGCGCCCAGCGTCTGGGCGGCAAGGGATGCCTCCTCCAGCTTGCCGCTGCCCAGCACGATGCCGGTCTCCGGGGTCTGGCGCTTCTGGGTGATCTGCGCCACGGCCTCCATGTGGTTGGCCTCGCACAGGGCAGAAAGCTCTGCCAGACTGCGCTCGCAGTCCCAAAGCCCCTGATCCAGTGCCAGCAGCACCACCTTTGCGGGAGGGGTCTCGGTCAGAATATCATAAAGCTCGCTCAAAGTAAGTCCTTTCTGTTATCGTAGTGCTCTTTTGTCAGCAGATAGCACCGGCATTCCACCGGTGTGCCGTCAAATTTGTGGTAAACGTCGTTGTGGTGGTACACAAAGCCTGCCTTTTCCATCACCCGGCCGCTGGCGGGGTTCTGCACTGCATGGCAGCAGGTAAGGAAGGCACCGCCCACCTGCCTGAACCAGAAATCCACCACGGCCTGCAGCGCCTCGGTGGTAAAGCCTTTGCCCCACCACTTCTGCCCGATGCAGTAGCCCGGCTCCCAGATGCCGCCGGAGAGGTCCAACCCCGGCCACCTGGTCTTTTGCTGCGGTTCGCCCAGCAGGGCGTTGTATACGGAGATAGAGCCGAACACCTGTCCGGTGGCCTTTTCCACCATGGCCCACTGGTAGTAATCGGGGTTCGGATACAGCTCCGCCCATGCCGAAAGCAGCTCCCGGGTCTCGGCAGGGCTTTTGTGCGGTTCCCAGCGCAAAAACCGGGTCACAGCCGGGTCATTTGCCCAGTTTTCGTACATCTGCGGGGCATCCTGCGGCAGCAGTCGGCGCAACAGCAGACGGCCGGTCTCCAGTTCAAGTGTGCCGGTGTGGCGCATGATCCATCCTCTCCCTTTTATAAAAAGTCACTCCTAAGATAGCACAAAAACGACCGCGCCGCAAGCGAAATCAAGAAAACCGCTTGACCGGATGGGTGAACTACGATAAACTGAAAAATGAAATCTTTTTATAGGAAAGGGAAAGTATCGATGTTAGATGTGCGCAAACTGTTAGCTCAGCGGCCGCTGCTGTTCGATGGCGGCATGGGTACCTATTATAAAGCAAAACCGGGACAGGAGTGTGAGCAGGCAAACCTGACCGACCCCGAGGGCATTCTGGCAGTGCACCGGGCGTATCTTGCTGCCGGAGCCGATGCCATCAAGACCAATACCTTCAGTCTGCCGCGTCTGGCGGCGGCGCAGCAGCCAGGCTGGGAGCAGCTGGCAGATGCAGGCTGGCAGCTGGCAGCAAAGGCCGCAGGGGAGACCGGCGCGGCGGTGTTTGCCGACCTTGGCCCCGCACCGGATACCGAGAACCTCCCGGCGGAGCAGGTGTATCTTGCCGTAGCAAAGCGCTTTGCACTGCTGGGCGCACGGAATTTTCTGTTCGAGACCCTGAGCACCGAGGACGGTGTGCTGGAAGCGATTCGTGCGCTGAAGCAGACCGTGCCGGAGGCCTTTGTGCTGGTATCCTTTGCGGTGCTGCCGGACGGCTACACCCGCGAGGGCCGCTACTGCGCCGAACTTGTGCGCCGCATGGCGCAGAGCGGCGTGGTGGATGCCGTAGGCTTGAACTGTGTGTCTGCCCCGGGCGCGATGCGGGCACTGGTGCAGCAGCTGGGAGATGCAGGAGTGCCGCTTTCGGTCATGCCCAATGCAGGCTACCCGGTGGTGGCGCGGGCACAGGTGCGCTATCAGGGCAAGCCGGAATATTTTGCCCGGGAACTGAGCCGCCTTGCCGCCGAGGGCGTGCGCATTCTGGGCGGCTGCTGCGGCACAACACCGCAGCATATTGCTGCCCTGCGCACCGCACTGGATGCTCTGCCGGAAACGCTGCCCGCCGCCCCGGCGGCAAAGCCCGCTGCAGCGGCAAAGCCTGCGGTGGAAACGGACGATGCCTTTTTGCGCAAGCTGCGCGCCGGGCAGCGGGTCATCGCGGTGGAGCTGGACTCCCCCAAGGATGCCGACCTGACTGCCTATCTCGAGGGCGCCCGCCGTTTGCAGGCCGCCGGTGCGGACCTGCTGACCGTTGCAGACTGCCCCATTGCCCGGGCGCGGATGGATTCCTCGCTGGTGGCCTGCCGGGTGCACCGGGAGCTGGGCATGAACGTGCTGCCCCACATGACCTGCCGGGACCGCAACCTGAACGCCACCAAGGCGCTGCTGCTGGGACTGTACGCCGAGGGCGTGCGGGAGGTGCTGGCCATTACCGGCGACCCCATCCCCACCGCAGAGCGGGACGAGGTGAAAAACGTGTACCAGTTCAACTCCCGCAAGCTGGCGCAGTATATCGTATCGCTGGCCGGGGAGGGGCGGGAGATGCCCAGCCCCATCACGGTGTTCGGTGCGCTGAACCTGAACGCCCGCAATTTTGAGGTGGAGTTGCGCCGCGCTGCAGAAAAGCTGGAAAACGGCATGAGTGGTTTCCTCACCCAGCCGGTGCTGTCGGCACAGGCAGTGGAAAACCTGAAAAAAGCCCGGGAAACGCTGGGCGAGCGGGCAAAGATCCTGGCGGGTATCCTGCCGGTGGTCAGCCAGCGCAACGCCATCTTTATGGAAAACGAGATCAACGGCATCCATGTGGACGAGGCCATCATCCAGAAGTTTGAGGGGCTGGACCGCGCTGCAGGCGAGGAGCTGGGCTTGGAGGTCTCGGTACGGGCTGCCAAGGCGGCTGCACCCTATGCGGACGGCTTTTACTTGATGACCCCCTTCAACCGGGTGGCGCTGATGGAGCGGCTCATTGCCCGCCTGCGCACGGAAGTGACGGACTGAAAAGGATAGGAGAGGAACACGCTGTGCCCTGTGAAAAAACATTGCTCAGTATCATCGTGCCGGTGTACGATGTGGAACGCTATCTGCCCAAATGTATGGATTCCATTCTGGCGCAGACCTTTACGGACTTTGAGCTGATCCTTGTGGACGATGGCTCACCGGACGATTGCCCTGCGCTGTGCGATGCCGCCGCCGAAAAAGATGCCCGCATCCGGGTGATCCACCAGAAAAACGGGGGGCTATCTGCCGCCCGCAACGCCGGGTTGGACGCAGCAAGGGGCGCATGGATCGGCTTTGTGGATTCAGACGACTACATTGCACCGGAAATGTATGAAGTGCTGTACCAAGCCGTGCAAAGCACCGGGGCAGACCTTGCCCTGTGCGATTACGCCGAGGTGGACGAGACGGGTGCGCCATGCCAGTCGATGCACATCCGCCTTGAAAAAAAGGACTTTACCGGGCGGGATTTACTGAAAAATGCTACGGATTCGACGATCCAGCCTGCGTGGAACAAGCTGTACCGCCGCGCCGTCTTTGCGCAGCTGCGCTACCCGGAGGGAAAGTTGAACGAGGACCTTTTCCTGATCCCGGAAATCTGCCTGAATACCCAAAAAGCTGTGGTGGTGCCAAAGGCGCTGTATTATTATGTGCAGCGCGGCGGCAGCATTATGAGCGGCAATAAAACGCTGCGCCATTTCGATGCTGCCGAGGCGGCACAACGGTACTGGGACTGCCTTGTGGAAAACGCTGCATACGATGCACTGGCAAATGCGGCAAAATTTACGATGGGCAGCGTGAGCCGGGTGTACCGGCAGCTGCCCCCGGCGCTGCGCAAAGCGCCCCGCAGCCGTGAAATGCTGCGGATGCAGTTTGAGGTGGTCAACCACACCCGGCGGTACTGCGCCGTTCCGGGCGGGCTTTGGCTGCAAAGCTGGCTGCTGTGGCACTTTCCGCAGACATACAGTCGGCTGCGGGACATGAAGGGCTGAGAAGGAGAACAAAATTCGTATGAGAACGCGCTATACGCTTATCAATATGCTGGTCAATATCGGCGGGCAATTTTTTACGATGCTGCTCTCCTTTATCAACCGGATGGTGTTCATCCACTGCCTTTCGGCTGCCTATCTGGGCGTCAGTGGTCTGTTTACCGATGTGCTCAGTATCCTTAATTTTGCGGAGCTGGGCATCGGTACGGCTATGGTGTTCAGTATGTACGAACCGGCAGCCCGGGACGACGAGCAGAAACTGGCGCGGCTAATGAACCTGTATAAGTGGATGTACCGGGCGGTGGCGGCTTCGGTGCTGCTATTTGGGCTGGTGTTGCTGCCGTTTCTGCCCCACCTCATCAAGGGCGGCGAGGGCATTGAGAATATCCCCCTGATCTACATGATGTATGTGCTCGGTTCAGCAAGCTCCTATCTGCTGAACTATAAAAGCTCTATCTATCAGGCCTATCAGAAAAGTTATATCTGCACCGGTTGGGTTCTGGTGTGCGAGTGCATACGCACCATCGTGCAGATCGTGGCATTGCTGCTGACGGGCAACTTTATCCTGTACCTTGCCATCCAGCTGGTGGTGCAGTTCATACCCAATATTATGATCTCCCGCATGGTGGATAAGGAATTTCCCTACCTGAAGGAATGCCGGGAACTGCCGGAAAGGGAGGAGCGGAACGGCATCCTGAAAAACATCGGCGCCATGAGTATGCATAAGCTGGCGATCGTCATCGTGCGCAACACGGACAGCCTGCTGATGTCCTCCTTCATCGGGCTGGCAACGGTGGGTATCTACTCCAATTACCGGCTGGTGCTCAACGCGCTGAACAACCTGATGACCAAAGTCGTCACAGCCTTTTCCGGCAGCGTGGGCAACTTTGCAGCGCTGGAAAACTCTGACCGGCTGTATCGGGTGTATAAAGAGATGGATTTTCTCTTTTTTGTGCTGTCCGGCTACCTGACCGGCGGGCTGATGATGCTGTTCAACCCCTTGATCGCCCTGCTGTTTGGCAGGGAATACTGTTTCCCGATGACGACCGTGACGATCATCGTGGTGGAATTTTACATCACGCGGATGCGGCAGACGAACCTGCTGTTCCGGGAGGTCATGGGGCTGTTCTGGAACGACCGCTATAAGGCTGTGGCAGAGTCTGTTATCAATCTGGTGGTCTCCCTTGTGTTGGTGCAGCGTTACGGCGTGACCGGCATTATCGGGGGCACCATCATCAGCACGCTGTGCACCTGTGCGTGGATAGAGCCTTATATCTTTTTGAAATACGGCGTTCAGGAGGAATGGCAGCAGAAATACCGGGCCTACTTTGCGGAGTATCTGAAGCGGCTGCTGCTTACGGCGGCGGTCTCGGCGGCAGCAATGCTCTGGGTGCAGCGGTTCCCGGTAGGCAACTTTGGTGTTTTTATTCTGGACGGTGTGCTTTACACAGCCGTGTTCGTAGGGCTGATCGTGCTGGTCTATCATGGCAGTGCGGAGTATGCAGCGCTGAAGCAGCGCGGGTTGGAGATCTTGAAAAGGAGAGCGGGATGAATACGGAAAAAAGCCCCCTGATCTCGGTGATCGTACCGGTCTACAAGGTGGAAAAGTATCTGGCGGCGTGTCTGGACAGCCTGCTGGCGCAGACATATCAGAATTTTGAACTGATCGTTGTGAACGATGGCTCGCCGGACGGCTGCTGGCAGATCATGCAGCGCTATGCGGCGCAGGATGCCCGGGTGCGCATTTTCAACAAAGAAAACGGCGGGGTGTCCTCGGCACGCAATTTTGGGCTGGATGTGGCAAGGGGCGAGTACATCGGCTTTGTGGATTCCGATGACCTTGTGCTGCCGCAGTATCTGGAATGGCTGTACGATGCTTTGTGCAGCTGCGGCACCCGCATAGCCATGTGCCGCTACCGCAGCATACAGGAAAACGAGACCCTGTGGACGGTAACGGAATATCCGGCACCGCAGAGGATCACGGCGGAAAACTACTCGTGGATGCGGGAATGGAGCGGCGGGCACTGCTGGCGGATGCTGACCCACCGGGAACTGCTGCAGGATATCCGCTTTGACCCGGCGCTGTTCTACGGGGAGGATGCTCTGTTTTTTGTGACAGAATTTCTCAAGGCGGGCAGTATGGCGTTTTTGAACTGCCCGCTCTATGCCTACCTTGAACGTCCGAGCTCTGCCGTGCGGCAGGAGCCGAGCCTGCGTTTTTACACGGCGGCTCTGGCATGGGAACGGGTCTGGCAGCTGGTAAAGGGGCAGCCGGAGCCCTTCCGCAGCACTACGGAGCAGCGCTGCATCATGTCCTGCGCCGAGGTGTATTTCCGGCTGGTCAACCAGCCGGAGCGGGACCCGGAAAAGGAAAAAACACTGCTGGAGCTGGCAAAGACGCACCGCCGCGCTGCATGGAAGATCCCGTCAGAGCACAAAAGCCAGAAGCTGCAAGCGCTGATGGTGAGCTACTGTCCACATCTGGGTGCAAGGGTGTGGAAGCTGGTGCGTTGGGTGAAAGGTTTGAAAAACTGATTGACAAATCCCACAAAAAACGCTATATTCTTTTTATAAATGCGTTGAAAAAGAGTGTGCATCGTCTGGAGCCGCACAGAGAGCCGGGGGCAGCTGAAAACCCGGCGGGATACCGGCGGGGCACTGTCACTTTGGAGCAGAAGCGGTGAGCTTTGCCGGTAAGCCGCTTTCGGGTCTGCCCTACGTTACAGGGGCATCAAGGGGCGCGGAGCTTTCCGCGCAATTTGGGTGGTACCGCGGTTATGTATTTACAGCCGTCCCATGGAACGCTCCGTGGGGCGGCTTTTTGCGTCCCACTTCATCAAATTTTTGGGAGGACACTATGAAAGAGCTTGCAAAGCAGTACGATCCCAGTCAGGTGGAAGATCGTATCTACCAGTTCTGGCTGGACGGCGGCTACTTCCACACGAAGGCCGATCCGGACAAGAAACCTTATACCATCGTCATGCCGCCGCCGAACGTTACCGGTCAGCTGCACATGGGTCATGCGGTGGATAACACCATGCAGGACATCCTTATCCGCACCAAGCGGATGCAGGGCTATGCCGCCCTGTGGGTGCCCGGCACCGACCACGCTTCCATTGCTACCGAAGCCAAGGTGGTGGAGGCTATGCGCGCCGAGGGCCTGACCAAGGAAATGGTCGGCCGTGACGGTTTTCTGGAGCGCGCATGGGCATGGAAGACCAAGTACGGCAACCGCATCGTCAGCCAGCTGAAAAAGCTGGGCAGCAGCTGCGACTGGGAGCGCGAGCGCTTTACCATGGACGAGGGCTGCTCTGAGGCTGTCAAGGAAGTGTTTGTGCGCCTGTACGACAAGGGGCTGATCTACCGCGGCAACCGCATGGTCAACTGGTGCCCCCACTGCAACACCTCCATCTCCGACGCTGAGGTGGAGTACGAGGAGAAGGACGGCAGCTTCTGGCATCTGCTGTACCCGGTCAAGGAGACCGGCGAGATGCTGGAGCTGGCTACCACCCGCCCCGAGACCATGCTGGGTGATACTGCTGTGGCCATCAACGGCGAGGATCCCCGCTACGCCCATCTGCACGGCTGCCATGTGGTGCTGCCCCTGCTGAACAAGGAGATCCCCATCGTCTGCGATGAGCACGCCGATATGACCAAGGGCACCGGTGTCGTGAAGATCACCCCCGCCCACGACCCCAACGACTTTGAAGTCGGTCTGCGCCACGACCTGCCCATCGTGCGCGTGTTTACCTACGACGGCCACATGACCGGCGCTGCCGACAAGGCTGCCGCCGATGCTCTGTTTGCCGCCGGCAAGAACACCGTCAACGAGCCTCAGGTGCTGGACTGCGGCAAGTACGCCGGCATGACCACGCTGGAAGCCCGCAAGGCTATTCTGGCCGACCTGAAGGAGGGCGGTTTCCTGAAGGAGATCGAGCCCCTCAAGCACGAGGTGGGCACCTGCTATCGCTGCCACTCCACCATCGAGCCGATGATCTCCAAGCAGTGGTTCGTCAAGATGGAGCCGCTGGCAAAGCCCGCCATCGAGAGCGTGGAGAAGGGCGAGATCAAGTTTGTGCCCGAGCGCTTTACCAAGAACTATATGAACTGGATGAAGAACACCCGCGACTGGTGCATCAGCCGCCAGCTGTGGTGGGGTCACCAGATCCCGGCTTGGTACTGCGACGACTGCGGCGAGACCGTGGTGGCAAAGTCCGCTCCCTGCAGCTGCCCCAAGTGCGGCAGCGCAAAGCTGACGCAGGACCCCGACACGCTGGATACCTGGTTCTCCTCTGCCCTGTGGCCCTTCAGCACGCTGGGTTGGCCCAACGAGGACAGCGCCGACCTGAAGTATTTCTACCCCACCAACACGCTGGTCACCGGTTACGACATCATCGGTTTCTGGGTCAGCCGCATGATCTTCTCCGGTCTGGCTTACACCGGCAAGGCGCCTTTTGATACCGTCTGCATCCACGGTATCGTCCGCGACAGTCAGGGCCGTAAGATGTCCAAGAGCCTTGGCAACGGCATCGACCCGCTGGAAGTCATTGCCCAGTACGGCGCAGACGCTCTGCGCTTTATGCTGGTGGATGGCTCCACCCCGGGCAACGATATGCGCTATATTGAAAAGAAGGTGGAAGCTGCCCGCAACTTTGCCAATAAGCTGTGGAACGCCACCCGCTTTGTGCTGATGAACCTGCCCGAGGACTTTGAGCCGGGTCTGCCCAGCGAAGATCTGCTGGACATGAGCGACAAGTGGGTGCTGACCAAGCTGAATCAGGTCGCCGGTGCTATGACCGATAATCTGGAGCACTACGAGATGGGTCTGGCTGCTGCCAAAATCAACAGCTTTATCTGGGACGTCTACTGCGACTGGTTCATCGAGATCGCAAAGCCCCGCCTGAACTCCGGCGATGCACAGCAGGCCGACACCGCCCGCCGTGTGCTGGTGTATGTGCTGGATAAGGCACTCAAGCTGCTGCACCCCTTCATGCCCTTCATCACCGAGGAGCTGTATCAGGCTCTGCCCGGCTCTGCCGAGACCATCATGACGCAGGCATGGCCCACCTTTGACGCTGCTCACAACTGGGCAGCCGAGGAAGAAGCCTTTGAAAAGGTGATGGATTATATCAAGGCTGTGCGTACCATGCGCACCGAGATGAACGTGCATCCCGCTAAAAAGACCAGCATGATCATCGAGACTGCCGATGCAGCCCCCTTCCAGAACGCACAGGTCTATCTGGCTAAGTTCGCCTTTGCCACCGATGTGACCTTTACCGAAAAGTACGAGGGCAGCACCGACGGCATGGTGCAGGTGTCCACCCACGCCGCCCGCGGCTTCATCCCCATGATGGAGCTCATCGACCGCGAGAAGGAGCTGGCACGCCTGAACAAGGAAAAGGCCAAGGCTGAAAAGGAAATGGCCATGTTCGGCAACCAGCTGAACAATCCCAAGTTCGTGGAGCGTGCCCCGGCGGCTCTGGTGGAGGAGATCCGCACAAAGTTCACCAAGAGTCAGGACAAGCTGGCCAACATTGAGCAGAGCATCAAGGCTCTGGGTTGAGACTGTGGAACGCTATAACGATACGGAACGCACCTCACTGTGGGTCATTGCGGGACGGGTGGTCTTTACCGTTGCACTCATCGCCTGCATCTGGTTCATCTTTTCCAACTCCATGGCGGTGGCTACGGTCTCTTCCGGCGCAAGCGGTCGGGTGCTGGCGTGGATGCGTACCATCCTGCGCCGTCTGGGTCAGCCGGGGCTGGCAGAGCATCTGACCATGCACATCGTGCGCAAGATGGCACACTTTTGCGAGTATATGCTGGAGGGCTTTCTGCTCATGCTCTGTATGCGGGTGTACAGCCGTCACCCGCTGCGGCATATCACGGTGCCCATGCTGGGCGGTGTGCTGACGGCGCTGACCGATGAGACCATTCAGATCTTCTCGGAGGGGCGCAGCAGTCAGGTTACCGATGTGTGGCTGGATTCTGCCGGTGTTCTGGCAGGCATCCTTGTTGCCATCGTGCTGTTGCTGGCCTGCGAGGGACTGTATTATCACATAAAAAGGAGTAACGAATGACCATCCAACAGGCAAATCAGTATTTTGCAGCCCTGCCGGACGGCTTTGCCGACCCGGAGCAGCTGGGTGCGCTGCTGCCCGCCTCGGTGCAGCAGGTGCAGTTCGTGGGCATAGCAGGCACTGCCGGTAAAACGGCGGTGGCGCGTCTGCTGACGGCCATCCTGCGCGCGCAGGGCATTCGTGCCGGTGTCTACCATGCCGGGTGCGAACCCCTTGCGGCTCGCATCCGGGTGGCAGGCGAGCCGGTGGACGAGGCGCTGCTGTGCCGCGCCGCCGATGCCCTTGCCGCCCATGAGGAACTGCCCATGCAGGCGGCGGAGCTTGCCGCCGCTGCATACTGCTTTGGGGAAGCTGGCTGCACGCTGGCGGTAGTAGAGCTGCCGGACGCGGGCCTTGCTGCGGCACTGCCCAAAATGCCGGTGTGCGCCGTCACAGCGGTGGGGCCGGACGGCGTGAGCCGCTCGGTGGAGCGTCTGGCTGCATTGGCAGGCGGCGTGATGCGCAAGGACAGCATCTGTGTCACCGCGCCGGAGCAGCCTAAGGCGGTGCTCAGTGAGCTGGTTGTGGCTGCTGGCAAGTGCGGCTGTGAGCTGGTAGTGCCCGACCCGGAGGATATCACCTTTTTGGAAGCGGAACAGTTTGCCAGCCGGGTGGACTACGGCGGCTATACGGTGCCGCTGGCCTTTTTGGGACGTCACGCCGCAGGCAACGCCGCCATGGCGGTGGAGTTGGCGCTGGCGCTCTGCCGCAAGGAGGTGGATATCTCCGACGAAGCGATTCTGGATGGCATTGCTGCCGTGGACAACCGTTGCAGCATCCGGGTGCTTTCCCAGCGCCCGCTGGTCATTCTGGATGCCTGCCGCACCCCGCAGCAGGCTGCTGCACTGCTGCGTGTGCTGAACATGGCCAAGGTGCGCCACATGAGCGCCATCATCGGTCTGACCGAGGAGGAGGGCGCCGAGGCATTCTTCTCCGCGCTGGAGACCGGTCTGAGCCCCGAGGAGCAGAAAAAGGATAAATCCACCATGCCCGGCATGAGCGAGAGCCCCTTTGATAAGGTGTATCTCGTCACGCCCGCCGGTGTGGAGGAGCAGCTGACCCGGCGTCTGACCGAGAAGGCAAAATATCACTTTGACGCTCAGCTCTGCACCAGTCTGGACGAGGCAGTGCAGCTGGCACACGCCAACACCCGCCGCGGTCTGCTGGTCTGCGGCAGCGAGGCGGCAGCGCTGGAAGCAGCGGCTCTGCTGGCAAAGGCGTAAGCTGCCGACAGCTTTTTCTAAAAAATAACCCGAAAATCCCGTACACTGAAGCTATGTGTACGGGATCTTTTATTTTGCAAAAAAAGGAGATGGACAAGCAATGGCAACAGTGACCTTCAGCGCGGCAGGGGAGACCCTGTACGCCTATCTGGCGGGGGAGATCGACCACGATGCCGCCCAGAGCCTGCGGATGCAGCTGGACGATGCACTGGTCAGCCGCAGCCCCCGCACCTTGATTATCGATCTTGGCGGGGTGGGATTCATGGATTCCTCCGGCGTCGGGCTTATTCTTGGGCGGCAGCGCTGCGCCCGCGTTCTGGGCACGACCCTGCGGCTGCAGCACGCCCCCGCACAGCTGCAAAAAGTTCTGCGGCTGGCGGGCATCCCCTGTACGGAGAACATAGAAAAGGAGAATGCGCAATGAAAGCAGAGAACAGCACCCGTGTCCAGTTTGATTCCCTCAGCAGCAACGAGGCCTACGCCCGCGGCGTTACGGCAGCCTTTCTGGCACGGTACGACCCCACTGTGCCGCAGCTGGCCGACCTGAAAACGGCAGTGTCTGAGGCGGTGACCAATTGCATCGTTCACGCCTACCCGGAGCATATCGGGCCGGTGTGCATGACCATTGCGGTCTACCCCGACCGGGAGGTGCACATCACCATTACAGATAAAGGCATCGGCATCCCCAATGTGGAGCAGGCCATGCAGCCGTTGTTCACCACCGGCAACCCGGAAGAACGCTCCGGTCTGGGTTTTGCGGTGATGCAGAGCTTCATGGACAGGGTAAAAGTCACCTCAAAGCCCGGCAAGGGCACAAAGGTGCTGCTGGTCAAGCGTCTGTCCCGGCGGGAGCCTACATAAAAAGGAAAGGCGGTCCGGTATATGGTAACGGATAAGACCCGGCGGGAAGCATTTATCACGCAGAATCTGGGGCTGGTGCACGCCTGTGCGGGCAGATTCCGTGGGCGCGGCATGGAGTATGACGATTTATACAGCGCAGGCTGTGTGGGGCTCATCAAAGCCTATGATAATTTTGACGAGAGCCGGGGCGTGTGTTTTTCCACCTATGCCGTGCCGGTGATCCTTGGCGAGATCAAAAAGCTGTTCCGGGATGGAGGCACGGTCAAGGTGAGCCGTTCCCTGAAAGAGCTGGGAATGCGGGTGCAGGCGGCACGGGAGCATACCATGAAGCTGTGCGGCTCAGAGCCTACCTTACAGCAGCTGGCAGAGCAGCTGGATGAACCGATAGAGAATGTGGCCCTTGCCATACAGGCTGCGCAGCCCGCCATGAGCCTGACCCCGGAGAGCGGCGAGGATGGAGATCGGCAGTTAGATATCCCGGTGGAATCCCCGGAGGAGGAGCTGGCAGATCGAATCAGTCTGGCAGAGGTGATCGAAGCGCTGCCGGAGCAGGATAAGCAGCTGATCCGTCTGCGCTTTTATGGCAACCGCACCCAGAGCGAGACTGCAAAAGCACTGCACACGACTCAGGTGCAGATCTCCCGGCGGGAACGCAAGATCCTGATCCGGCTGCGTGCCCGGCTTTTGGAGGAATAAGGGAGGAAGTGTCTATAAAAAATGTAAAAAACTGGGCAAAAAGTCAAAAGAATGATTTTAGCGTAAAAAATGTAAAAAAGCGCTTGCTTTTTGAAGGATGCTGTGCTAAAATACATTACTGTCAGGCGGACGTCCGACAGAATGAAACACTTCAAAATGGACGTCAGACGGAAAGATTCGACAGAATCAAAAATGAATCTCAAAAATCTTTCAAAAAAGTGCTTGACAACTTATCACGAAAGTGATAAAATAATTAAGCTTTCAGCCGATAAGGCTGCGGCGCACAGGACCTTGAAAATTGAACAATATCGAAAGAACTTGTAACGGAACCTATTTTCGTGTTGGAAAAACACGGTAAACAATTCCAAACAAAAGTAATTCACACAGGACGCAAGCGATTGCGTGCTGAGCGAAACAAGATTTAACACTTTTAAGTGATAAATATCATTTATAAAGAGTTTGATCCTGGCTCAGGACGAACGCTGGCGGCGCGCCTAACACATGCAAGTCGAACGAGCGAGAGAGAGCTTGCTTTCTCGAGCGAGTGGCGAACGGGTGAGTAACGCGTGAGGAACCTGCCTCAAAGAGGGGGACAACAGTTGGAAACGACTGCTAATACCGCATAAGCCCACGGGTCGGCATCGACCAGAGGGAAAAGGAGTGATCCGCTTTGAGATGGCCTCGCGTCCGATTAGCTAGTTGGTGAGGTAACGGCCCACCAAGGCGACGATCGGTAGCCGGACTGAGAGGTTGAACGGCCACATTGGGACTGAGACACGGCCCAGACTCCTACGGGAGGCAGCAGTGGGGAATATTGCACAATGGGGGAAACCCTGATGCAGCGACGCCGCGTGGAGGAAGAAGGTCTTCGGATTGTAAACTCCTGTTGTTGAGGAAGATAATGACGGTACTCAACAAGGAAGTGACGGCTAACTACGTGCCAGCAGCCGCGGTAAAACGTAGGTCACAAGCGTTGTCCGGAATTACTGGGTGTAAAGGGAGCGCAGGCGGGAAGACAAGTTGGAAGTGAAATCCATGGGCTCAACCCATGAACTGCTTTCAAAACTGTTTTTCTTGAGTAGTGCAGAGGTAGGCGGAATTCCCGGTGTAGCGGTGGAATGCGTAGATATCGGGAGGAACACCAGTGGCGAAGGCGGCCTACTGGGCACCAACTGACGCTGAGGCTCGAAAGTGTGGGTAGCAAACAGGATTAGATACCCTGGTAGTCCACACTGTAAACGATGATTACTAGGTGTTGGAGGATTGACCCCTTCAGTGCCGCAGTTAACACAATAAGTAATCCACCTGGGGAGTACGACCGCAAGGTTGAAACTCAAAGGAATTGACGGGGGCCCGCACAAGCAGTGGAGTATGTGGTTTAATTCGACGCAACGCGAAGAACCTTACCAAGTCTTGACATCCTGCGACGGTTCTGGAAACAGAACTTTCCTTCGGGACGCAGAGACAGGTGGTGCATGGTTGTCGTCAGCTCGTGTCGTGAGATGTTGGGTTAAGTCCCGCAACGAGCGCAACCCTTATGGTCAGTTACTACGCAAGAGGACTCTGGCCAGACTGCCGTTGACAAAACGGAGGAAGGTGGGGATGACGTCAAATCATCATGCCCTTTATGACTTGGGCTACACACGTACTACAATGGCGTTAAACAAAGAGAAGCAAGACCGCGAGGTGGAGCAAAACTCAGAAACAACGTCCCAGTTCGGACTGCAGGCTGCAACTCGCCTGCACGAAGTCGGAATTGCTAGTAATCGCAGATCAGCATGCTGCGGTGAATACGTTCCCGGGCCTTGTACACACCGCCCGTCACACCATGAGAGCCGGGGGGACCCGAAGTCGGTAGTCTAACCGCAAGGAGGACGCCGCCGAAGGTAAAACTGGTGATTGGGGTGAAGTCGTAACAAGGTAGCCGTAGGAGAACCTGCGGCTGGATCACCTCCTTTCTAAGGAGTCAGGCAATGACAGAGCATCTAAGATGGTCAGTCATTGGAACAGGTGATACGTGAGAGTTTAAGTAGATATTGTTCGATTTTGAGGGCCCTGAAAAGGGGTTACTCAAAACCTTATGTGGGGGTTTAGCTCAGCTGGGAGAGCACCTGCTTTGCAAGCAGGGGGTCAAGGGTTCGATTCCCTTAATCTCCACCACATGGGCCAATAGCTCAGCTGGCTAGAGCACACGACTGATAATCGTGAGGTCGATGGTTCGAGTCCATTTTGGCCCACCATGTGATGAAAATCAGAGTTCCGGGAGACCGGGCTTTGAGGGACATCACCAAGACGTACCTTGAAAACTGAATAATAACTGCGAAACAAAGATTATAGTAAGTTCTTTTTTAAGAAATATTACAATTTCAAAAGGAAGGGTAACAATAATCTTCGTTGGCAAGAGAGAATCAAGAGGATACCAAATGTTCTTAAAGAACGTTTGAAAGGTCAAGCGAACAAGGGCGCAGGGCGAATGCCTTGGCACTGGGAGCCGATGAAAGACGTGATAAGCTGCGATAAGCTTCGGGGAGCTGCAAATAAGCATTGATCCGGAGATTTCTGAATGAGGAAACTCACCTGGGTTCATACTCAGGTACGTTATACTGAACTTAAAAATAGGTATATCGAGGGAACCGCCTGAACTGAAACATCTAAGTAGGGCGAGGAAGAGACATCAAACGAGATTCCGTAAGTAGTGGCGAGCGAACGCGGAAGAGGGCAAACCGGGAGTAGAAATACTTCCGGGGTACGGACCGCATTTAGGACTTGAGTTGTTAACCGAACGGCATGGGAAGGCCGGTCAGAGAGTGTGAGAACCACGTAGGTGAAAACGACAAGAGCTGAGCGAGTTCCAGAGTACGGCCAGACACGTGAAACCTGGTCGGAATACGGGGGGACCACCCTCCAACCCTAAATACTACCCAGTGACCGATAGCGTATAGTACTGTGAAGGAAAGGTGAAAAGCACCCCGGGAGGGGAGTGAAAAAGAACCTGAAACCCTGTGCCTACAAGCACCTAGAGCACGTCAATGTGTGATAGGGTACTTTTTGTAGAACGGTCCGGCGAGCGATTGTATGCAGCAAGGTTAAGGACTTAAGGTCTGGAGCCGAAGCGAAAGCGAGTTTGAAAAGGGCGTTAAGTTGCATACAATGGGCCCGAAACCGGGTGACCTACCCATGGTCAGGTTGAAGTGGAAGTAAAATTCCATGGAGGACCGAACCGACCTCCGTTGAAAAGGCGGCGGATGAACTGTGGGTAGCGGAGAAATTCCAATCGAACCCGGAGATAGCTGGTTCTCCCCGAAATAGTTTTAGGACTAGCCTCAAGTTAGATACCTGGAGGTAAAGCACTGAATAGCCTAGCGGCCGAGAGGTTAGCGAAGCTTATCAAACTCAGAATGCCAGAGTATTGATGCTTGGGAGTCAGACAGTGTCAGATAAATGTCATTGTCAAAAGGGAAACAGCCCAGATCTACAGCTAAGGTCCCAAAGTCAGGTTAAGTGGAAAACGATGTGAAGATACGTAGACAACCAGGATGTTGGCTCAGAAGCAGCCACACATTCAAAGAGTGCGTAATAGCTCACTGGTCGAGCGTCTTTGCGCGGAGAATTTAACGGGGCTAAACCTGACACCGAAGCTTAGGCAATACAGTAATGTATTGGGTAGGGGAGCGTTGTATACGCGGTGAAACAGTAGCGCAAGCGGCTGTGGAGTGTATAGAAGTGAGAATGCCGGAATGAGTAGCGCGAATGCAGTGAGAATCTGCATGGCCGAAAGCCTCAGGTTTCTGGAGGAAGGTTCGTCCGCTCCAGGTTAGTCGGGAGCTAAGGTGAGGCCTAACGGCGTAGCCGATGCACAGACGGTAGAGATTCCGTCACCACCAAAAGAGTTAAACACAGGGACACATTTGAAGTCTCGGAGCCGGGTGTTGGTTCCGGTAGCGATCGAGGGAAATTAGTACCGAAGTCCGGGATGGAAGATGGCGAGAAAAGCTGTGTGTATTTCTGCGGTGCCCGTACCGCAAACCGACACAGGTAGGTAGGAAGAAGATTCTAAGGCCAACGGGAGAAGGGTTGTTAAGGAACTCGGCAAATTGACCCCGTAACTTCGGGAGAAGGGGTGCTCTAGAGATAGAGCCGCAGAGAATCGGCCCAAGCAACTGTTTACCAAAAACACAGGTTTGTGCTAAATCGAAAGATGACGTATACGAGCTGACGCCTGCCCGGTGCTGGAAGGTTAAGAGGAGATGTGCAAGCATTGAATCGAAGCCCCAGTGAACGGCGGCCGTAACTATAACGGTCCTAAGGTAGCGAAATTCCTTGTCAGGTAAGTTCTGACCCGCATGAAAGGCGTAATGATTTGGGCACTGTCTCGACAGCCCGCCCGGCGAAATTGTAGTACCGGTGAAGATGCCGGTTACCCGCGACAAGACGGAAAGACCCCATGGAGCTTTACTGTAGCCTAATATTGGGTTTCGATGTTGCATGCACAGGATAGATGGGACACTGGGAAGCAAGTGCTTTGGCATTTGTGGAGTGGCCGTTGGGATACCATCCTTGCGATATTGGAATTCTAACCTGCGCCTTTGAATCAAGGCGGGGGACATTGTTAGGTGGGCAGTTTGACTGGGGCGGTCGCCTCCTAAAGAGTAACGGAGGCGTTCAAAGGTTCGCTCAGCTTGAACGGAAATCAAGCAAAAGAGTGCAAACGCAGAAGCGAGCCTAACTGCGAGACTGACGGGTCGAGCAGTAACGAAAGTTGGAGTTAGTGATCCGGTGGTATGTGAGTGGAAATGCCATCGCTCAACGGATAAAAGTTACCCTGGGGATAACAGGCTGATCTCCCCCAAGAGTCCACATCGACGGGGAGGTTTGGCACCTCGATGTCGGCTCATCGCATCCTGGGGCTGTATTCGGTCCCAAGGGTTTGGCTGTTCGCCAATTAAAGCGGTACGCGAGCTGGGTTCAGAACGTCGTGAGACAGTTCGGTCCCTATCTGTCGTGGGCGCAGGATATTTGATGGGAGCTGTTCCTAGTACGAGAGGACCGGAGCGGACGTACCTCTGGCGCACCAGTTGTTCTGCCAAGGGCATAGCTGGGCAACTATGTACGGATCGGATAAACGCTGAAAGCATCTAAGCGTGAAGCCGACCCAAAGATAAGATATCCCATTGTTTCAAACAAGTAAGACCCCTTGAAGACTACAAGGTTGATAGGCACGATGTGTAAGTGGAGCGATCCATTCAGCAAGCGTGTACTAATAGGTCGAGGGTTTGACCACAATTCGCTTGAGACTTTTAAGTCAACGAAAAAATGTTAGCAGTGATTATTCAGTTTTGAAGGCACGTCCTTCTAAGAAATACTGGACAGAAACACAGAAATGTGTTATACTGATTCAGTCAAATCGGTCGGTGTCGATGACGGTAAGGTTCCACCTGTTCCCATTCTGAACACAGAAGTTAAGCTTACTTGTGCCGAAGATAGTTAGCTGGAAACGGCTTGTGAAAATAGGTAGTCGCCGACTTTTATATGGCCCGTTGGTCAAGCGGTTAAGACAGAGGCCTCTCACGCCTTTAACATCGGTTCGATTCCGGTACGGGTCACCATATGCACCTCTAGCTCAGTTGGTAGAGCAACTGACTCTTAATCAGTGGGCCCAGGGTTCGAGTCCCTGGAGGTGCACCAGATATTGAACGTCAAATCGTAAGATTTGGCGTTCTTTTTTGTTATGTAACCCCGAAAATTCGGGGTCTGCACGGTCAATGCACGGTTTTTGCACGGTCGGCTTTTTCGTGGGAATCCTCTGCATAAGCTGGAATTGCTTTGAAATGCGTGGTAAATTTTGCATCAGGTCAGCAGTGCAAGACGGAGCTGTGCCTTTACTTCAGGGTCGGCGTTCTTCAGAAGTTCCAGCAGAGCAGTCATAGAGATGGTCGGTTCGCCTGCGGCGGGTACAGCCTGTGGGCTGGGGCTTTCCTGTTTCGCATAGAACCCTTCCTCAAACTTTTTCCCAAGTTCTACACGAGAGGACTGCTGGATATGGGCGTAGGTGTTCACCAGCATATCCGCCGTAGCATGACCTGTTGTACCCTGCACAGCCTTCACATCGCCGCCGGAGATCATCAGCTGATAGGTGGCACTGGAATGCCGCAGACCGTGGAACACGATACGGGGGAACTCTGGGTGTGCGTCCTGCCATTTCAGAAACTTCTTGCGGATGAGCACCGGCTCTACCGCCAGACCGTTGGGCAGGCGGAACAGCATTCCGCTGTCATGGTAACGTGCTGGGTCTTTCCTCTCGTTTGCTGCTAACTGATTCAGCCACTTCTTCAATTCTTCTTTTAGTGCAGAGGTCATGAAGATGGTGCGGCAGGAGGATGCGGTTTTGGTGCTTTTCAGGATGAGGGAAGTGGTACTGCGCTCCAGCTTGTCCGGGAATACCTTGATGATGCAGCCATCGTCCACTTGGTTCAGGGCTTCTTTTCGCACCCGCTGCATGGATTTGTTGATACGGAAGGTTCCGATACCGTCCGCAGCATCAAAGTCAATATCCTCTGGGGTCAGACCAACGATCTCGCCTTCTCGCAGCGCGCCCACCAGTGTGAGATGGACTGCCAGATGCAGGATGGGGTCCTCCATGCTGTCCAGAGCCGCCCGCATTTCCTCTACCGTCCAGATGGTGCGCTCCTGCGTGGACTTCTTGGGGCTGTCCACAGGAACAGGACTTTTGACAAGAATGCCCCATTCCACGGCGTACTGGAACGCTGTGCCCAGCAGCCGATGCACCTCATGGATCGTCGTGCCGGAAAGGAATCGCTGCTTCTGCTTTTCGGTCAATTCCTGCTTCTTTCCCTCGATATACGAACCGCAGGGCGTTTTGCTCAGGGTCGTATAGAGGTTTTCCATGTGGTAGGGCTTAAGTTTCTGCATCTCCATGCTGCCGATATAGGGGATAATCAGATTCTGGATGGTGGAAAGATTGGATTCGTAGGTTTTTGGGGCCCACTTGTGCTTGCTGCACTGCTTGGGCAGCCAATCCATGAGGAAATCTGCCACCGTCACCGAGGACGGAATCAGGAATGTGCCAGCTGCCAGTTCATGTTCGATCTGCTTCTTTCGGTTCGTTGCCTCCTCTTTTGTAGGAAAACTTTCCCATTTGTCGCAGCTCTTGCCGTGTTCATCTTCGTAGGTGTAGCGGACGCTGTAAGAGTTGCCGCGCTTCGTAATATATGCCATACTGTTTGCCTCCTTCTTATCAAGCTGCCCGGTAGAGCCACGCATCGAAGCTGTCCTTCGGCACACGGATGCTTCCGCCTACCCGCAGGACACGGAATTCGGTGGTGCTGTTGCACAGGTTGTAAGCAGAGCGCAGACTGATGGCCAGCATTCGTGCGATCTCTTCCACCGTGTACACCAGCTTTGTAGTTGCCGGGCTGTCAGTCGGAGACTTGACGGCATTGGTTTGAGTGACCACTTCCATTGTAGTGGGATTCGAGTCCTTTTGCAAGAACTTATTCGTATAATCGGAAGATTGCACAGGGACGGTCATAGAATTACGGTCAAAATCCATAAGCATTTCTCCTTATATTGTCATATCATCTAAAAATTCAGCTTAAAGTTCTACATCTTGCCCACGCCTGCGGTTTCGCTGCTGCACATTCATGGTGAGCTCCTGCTTGGGGGCAAGAATCTTTTCCAGAAAGCCGCGCACCAGTTCGGGCGCACGGTGGAGAGCATCCAGATAGGGTTTCACGTCGTACCACAGGTCGTGGTACTTGTTGCTCCAACGAACGGCCTCCTTCTTGGCGGTGGAAAGTTCTTCTTTCAAGCGGCGGTTCTCCACGTCCATCATATAGCCGTGGTCGGCTTGCTTTTTCAGCTTGGAAAATTCTTCTTCGGTCAGCGAGTAGTTACCGAGAAAGGTGCGCTTGCCGATATAATCCAGATCGCGCGCATGAATGAGGGCTTCTTTCGTGAGCGTGGCCTTTTTCTGCACAGCGGCAAGTTCCTTCTCCTTTTTGGAGAGGGTCTGACTGGTTTTGGCAAGCGACTGCGCCTTTTGGTCGGCTTGGGCGGTCAGGCTGTCCAGCCGTTCCTGCTCCCGCTGGACTTTGAACTGGGTGACGGTCAGGTGTTCTTCGGTGCTGCCGCGCTCACCGCGCTCTACATCCGTGTACCCGGCATTGCGCATATAGTTGAAGAAATCGTCTTGCAGGACACTGTACGACTTCTTCAGGACTGGCTTGCCGCTCTTTTGCAGGACAGGCTTTCCAGCATCGTCCAGCAGGGGCTTGGAAGCCCACTTCTTGCTTCGGCTGACCTGCATGACGGTCTCCTTGACGGTGCCGACCAGTGCCTTGTCCTTGCAGCGTTTCGACCAGAGGATCTGTTTTTCCACCACAGGTACATAGACCACGTGGAGATGGTAGTGGTAGACCTCCTGGCCCAGTGCTTCGGTCATGGCACGGTTGATCTCATCGGCGTGCATGACTGCCGAGAGGATATACTGCTCACCACCCACGATTTGCACAGCAGCTTTGTAGGCATCCGCATAGAACTGCTTGGCGAACTCGTAGCCACCGTGATTGTCAAAATAGGCCGAGTTGACATCAAAGACAAGCTCGCAATAATGGGTGGCATCCGGCTTCAGGCCGCGCGTTGAAATCGTACCAGCGGTTTCCAGTTGGGCGAACAGGTCAGTGTAGCTGGCGGTTGGCTTTTTGAAGTGGACGTTCCATGCAGCGCGCTGGGGGATAATATCGGGGTTCCGATAGCTGTCCTTTTCACGCTCATTGTGCTGCTGGGTGTTGCCAACGGCCTTGTCCGAAACGGCGAGATTCCGGACACTGGTGCGGTCAACGCCATCGTTTCTTGCCAAAGGGCATCCCTCCTTTCAAGGTTCATCGAGAGGTGACGGGGAACGAAGATGCACTTCTTCGGAAGTGTAATAACCCACTATAACACTTTCATCCCTATGGGCTGCAAAGTGTAGTGGGCTCTTCGAGGACTCTCCGAGGGGGAACGTCTCCTGCGGGAGAGTTAATCAAGTTCACGTTTGCGAAGCAATGAAAGCCCCAGTGGGGCTTTTAAGTGACCGAACGGTCTTGCGCCAGCAAGATGGAGGGGCCTCGCCCCGACAAGTTCGCACAATGCGAACTTGATTGCTCCGTACGCATCTGAAAAAATTGCGTACGGACTTCAAATAACCTGTACGGTCTGTACGACGTACAGGAATCCGAAATATAAACGATACCACGTTTTAATTTGCTTCGATTCGCCGTACAGGTGCGTACAAGTACAGACCGTACAGGTTGTACGAACTTCTTCCGTAAAAAAATGCACTTTTTACGGGCAGGGGTGGACAAGCGGCTCGATGCCTACAAAGCCCCGCACCCTGCGGCCACCGGGCAGATAGATGTTGTTGGTGGCTTCAAGGTTATAGCGGCGGTCGTTCTGTCGCAGTTCTGCGCTGAAACGGATGGCCGATACGCTGTGGCAGGCGTTGTCCTCGCACCACTGTTTATAAATGTCGTAGAACTCCTTGGAGCTGATGGAGTAGTCCGCCTTGAAGCGGAAATAGCCCTCGGACTCCATGAAGTCGATGACATTGTTGCTGCTGCGTTTGATGGTGTCCACGTTGGCGGCGGCTCGTTCGCTGACCGTGAAGCGGAAGTTGTTCTGCACCAGCCGGTGCAGACCTTCCAGACACCACAGCAGGATGCCCTCCAATTCGGCGCACATCTTCTCCACAAGAAAAGGGTCGTCCGTGCGGTCGGCAGGCTTGTCCTTGGTGGTCAGGATGAGCTGGCGGCGAAAGAAACCGTCCGAATGGTCATACAGCGAGGTCAGCGCACCGTTGCCGAAGCAGAGGAACCGGGCGTAGATGTCGCGCTGGTAGCTCTGGACACCCTTGCGCTCCAAGTCCAGCTTGGCTTCGGCGGTCACGATGGTCTTAATATAATTCGTTTTAGGCAGGGCGTTCATATCCATATCATCGTCGATCATCAGCAGGCGGCGTTCCAGATCGGCGCGGGCAAAGCGGTTGTTCTCCACTTTCTAGACGCTGCCGTTGCTGGCGGCATCCCCCATGAGCCGTTTGAGCACCAGCCCGATGCGGGACTTGCCCTCGCCGCCCTTGCCAACAATGAGCATCATCTTCTGTCCCTTGGTGCTGGGGATCAGGCAGTAGCCCAGATACTCCTGCAAGGTGGGGATGTCGGCATCGTCCAGCAGCTCGTGCAGAAAGGTCAGCCAGCGGTCAGGGCTGGCGGCTTTGGGGTCATACCTCACAGGCAGGCGGTTCTGGCAGAACAGGCGGCTCTCCTGAAAAGAGCCGTCCGGCAGATGGTACACGCCGTTCTGGAGGTGGATGCAGTCCTGTTCGATGGGGAACGGGTCGGAAAAAGCCAGCAGCTTGATAGTCTCCAGAATGTTGGTGACCTTTTTGGACAGGCCGGAGGTGACATATTCCTCGATGTTCTCCAAGATGCGCTGCTTGATCTCGCTTTCGTCCTCTACCGGGCCGTCCAGCGTGTACAGCGTACCGTTGACGCATTTCAGCGGCCACTGTTCCAGAAAGGCACGGCCAAACTGGACTTCATCGATCTTCTTGCCGTTGTACCAGTCCGGCCATAAGGGGTTGCGGGAAATGTTTTTCTTCATGTGGTGGTTCTCCTTTAAAAAAGTAAAGTGGTGATTATCATAATGATAAGCACCACTTTAGGTGAATGAATCGTCAGGCGCACTTTGCCAGAGCAAGGCGGTCGGTGCGCTCCTCCAGCATCAGCAGGTACGACCCGGACAGCAGCCGTGCGGCGGCAGCGGCCTTCTGCTGGGGCGTCCCAAATGCAACGCAGTCCGTCAGGTGCTCGATGGTCTCGGTCGTGTGGAGGGCTTCTTCAAACCGTGGGTCATGCGGCTCCTCCGGGGTGGCGGGCTTGTAGCGCTCCTGCCAGTCGTGCAGCAGGTCAAGATAATCGGTCAGCACCCGCAGGCAGTAGGCGACGTCTGCCCACTGCTCGTCCGTCAGGCCACGCTTGGGCGGCGGCAGGGCGATGGCATTGGCGGGCGGCTTGTCCGGGTCAAGCCCGAAGTCATTTATCAGCTTCTCGGCGGCTTGCCGGGGATTCAGGTCGAACAGCTTGGCGGTGAGGTCGATGGCATCTCCATTGGCCCCGCAAGCGAAACAGTAATAGTAGGATTCGTTCAGCATCATACTGGGGTGGTTGTCGGAGTGGAACGGACAGCACACCATGCCATGGCGGTCGGGCTCCATGCCGTACATCTCTCCCACCTGCCGAACGGTGATGGCGGACTTGACAGTTTGATACAGGCTCAAGCGCATTCCTCCTTTGTTTCGTGCGTTGCACCAGAGACCCCAAAGTGGGAACTCTGGTGTTTTTTTGCTTCCTGCCTGAATATACGGAAAATTTTGCAGAAAAGGCGAAAAAGCGGCAGAACTGCAACGGAAAAAGAAAAATGCCCTCACTGGTTGCAGGACTGCAACAGCAAGGGCGGAGAGGTAACCGTATATTGAATAAAACGGCAGAGCGTATTATAATGAGGAAAAAGCTCAAAAAGGAGGGCCGACCACATGGCACAGGAATATCTGCCCGCACCATCCAACGTCCGTCTTGCGGACTTGATGAAAGAGCACAACATCAGCCAACCGGAGCTTGCCAAGGAGATCGGCTGCTCCAAGAGCACCATCAACCGTTTTATCAGTGGCGCAAAAGGAACTCTGACCCATGAGCAGGTGCTGAAGATCGCAAGGCTGTTCAACGTATCTACGGATTTCCTGCTGGGAGAAACCAACATCCCCGACCGCAAAAATTACGACATTGCCGAACTGGGCTTGTCCGTAGAAGCTGCAAAGAACCTCTACACAGGGCGTGTCAATACAGAGGTGGTCAATCTGCTGCTGGAAAACGCCCGCTTTGCAGAGCTTACTTACCGCATAGCGCAGTATTTTGATGATACTTTTGCATCCGGCATCGCAGCACAGAATGCCATGCTCACGACATTGAGCACCCTGCTGCGCACAAAGGTCAAGACCCCGGAAGCAGCCAAAGCCGCAAAGGACATCAGCCTTCGGAGAAAGCCGGTGTACCAAGGCGACCTTGATGATATTGAAATGTACTTCATGGCGGCAATCAAGGAAATCAAAAAGGGTATCGGGAGCCATTACGCCGAGCAGGAAGCCATGAGCAAGAAAGTGGCCGAGAAGATGTTCAATGAACTGACCAAGGGGCAGGATGTGCAGCACCCAACGATTACGGCAGAGCAGTTGACGGATGCAATGTTGGACAGCGTTTCGGGTATGGAAGGAGCCACGCCGGAAGCACTGGAACAGCTGCGAAGCGGTCTGTTGGGAATCTTGCAGTCTGCCGCAGAGCAGGAAAACGGCCATGAAGCAGACGAATGAACGGCTTTGTGCGCTGGCGCAGAAAGGCGATGCTGCCGCGCTGGACAGCCTGATCGACAACAACAAGTCCTTTATTGGCAAGGTGGCGAATGACCTTTTCCGCAGCATGAATCTGGCACAGTCCGGCCTGAACCTTGACACGGACGATTTGAAACAGGCAGGGAATATGGGCTTGTGGAAGGCCGTGTCAAAGTTCGATGCAGCGCGCGGCATGAAGTTCCTGACCTACGCGGCTCCTGCCATCCGCAACGCCATGATGGACATGGTACGGGATGCCTTTACCGCTTTTGAACAGCGGATGGTGACGGAGGACAAGGACGGTATCTGCTACCAGCGCGTTTCGCTGGACGATGTTCTGCCGGGAGAGGAACAACTGCGGCGCATCGAAGCCATAGCCGACCCCTACGCCATGCAGCCGCAGACCATTATGGAGGAACAGGAATCGCGCCGGGAACTGTACGATGGTCTGAAACGGCTGACACAGCGGGAGCAGACCTACCTGTTGTACCGCTATGGCTTCACCGATGGTGAGGAACATCCTTTAATCGGTACGGCGATATACTTTCACCTGACAAAAAGCCGTGCCAAAAAGACGGAGGAACAAGCTATGGATAACCTGTGGCTGGAACTGCCGTGGTGGTTTGTATGAACGAAAAGAAAAATCGTGATTGTGCTACAAGTTTTCTGGAAATTTATGTGCAGCCATATGATTTTGAAAAAAATTGTGGACAGATGAAATAAATCAGGCTTGAAGTTCGTTATTTAAACAGAAAAGTTAATAATTATGGTATGATAAAATGCGATAACAAATAAATCGACAAAAATAGATTGAATAAAGGAGAAGAATGCTATGAAAAAAGTAATTTATCTGTTTGTGCTATGCATGGTTTTGGGGTTAGCTGGATGTGGGCAATCTCAGGAAAATAAAGAACCATCGACTGAAAGCACTTCAGTACAAGTAGAAAACAAAAATGTTAGTGATATAGTATCAAACGAGCATTTAACCAATAATGATACTGCGAATTTTCAAATGCCAGAGGAAGGCTATTATAGTAATGATTTTGATGAAATTCTGAATATCACTAAAGAAGATGATGGCACATATAGGATCGAGTATAGCGTTACCCATTTGCTTTATGTCGAAAACGCGATTGGAACTTACGATTCTGAAACAGGGATTCTTAGCTTTAGCGGCAAAGACGACAGAGGAAATGATATAAAAGCAGAAATTGAAAATAAGGGAGATCATCTGGAAGTCACAGTAACTCAAAGCAACTATGAAGATATTATCGGGACGAAGCAGGAATTTTTTCAAGCAGATGAGTAAGAACAAATAGGCGACAAAAGTTGTGGAAAAGCTTGATAACTATTAACAAACCAACAGCCCTCTATTTGCAATGATCGCAAGTAGAGGGCTGTTGGTTTGTTTGGAATATTTTAATTAAAGGTCAATCTTCTAACCTGCCATGGTCACAGCCGAGCGAGAGATAATGCTCAATCTCACCACCCAGCACAAGCTGGGCATACTCCAAGGGCTTGTTGTACAACAGCCAGTCCAGTTCCGCCCGCTGTGCCGGGGTGTTACCGTATTCGTCCTCGATAGCGATGCAGTCGATGGAAAGAAAGGTTCCGTCCTCGAACCGGGTTTCCATCCGGTTGGTGTCCATGCTGTAGCGGCAGGAAAGCAATTTCGTCATAGTCGTATCCTCCAAGACTTGATTTTTGGCGTGCGGTCACTCAAACCAATGCCGTCAAGTCGATGGGGGATAGGGTGATTTTATTTGTCGGAGAGTAAGTGCACGGTTTCTGCACGGATTTTGCACGGTTTCAAAACGTGCAGAGGGTGCAAATCGTTGCAAAATTGGATAAAGGGTGCAGAAATTGCTGGGTGAAAAATTACGTTGCTTTGATTAAAAATAACGATAACTCGAAACTTCCAGAAACTGAGACGAACCGGCGACTTGCTCTCTTAATCAGTGGGCCCAGGGTTCGAGTCCCTGGAGGTGCACCGGATATTGAACGCCAAATCGTAAGATTTGGCGTTCTTTCTTTATGTAGGAAAGCGGCTGCACACTTTCTGCACACCGTTTGCACATTTGCCCGAATCGGGGGCTTTTCTGCGCAAGGTTTGCACAGCCTGCTTTCCTTTGCATAAAAAGTCACTTGTCGGGGCAAGGCCCCTCCATCTTGCTGGCGCAAGACCGTTCGGTCACTCAAAAGCCCCACTGGGGCTTTTGTTGCTTCGCAAACGTGAATCTTTTATGCAAACAGAACTCTCGTCAACTCTCTGCGTTCGTCTGCGTCCATCAGCCGGATGGCTTCAAGGATCTCCCTGCCGGAGATTTTTGTTGCCACCGACGTTTTGTTTTCCGGGGGTTCCTGCGGCTTTGCACCGGCCACATCCTGCGTGTAGAAGTCGGCTTCGATCTTCTCGGTCAACTCCAACCGGGGTTTGTCCTGCGTGTGAGCGTAGGTGTCCATCAGGACGGTGGCGGTTGCGTGGCCTGTATTGCCCTGCACCGACTTGAAGTCACCCTCCGACTGCAAGAGCTGGTAGGTGGCACTGGAATGCCGCAGACCATGGAACACGATCTGCTCGAACTCCGGGTGCGCTGACCGCCATTGCCGATACCACTTGGTCAGCAGTTCTGGCGCAATGGGTAAGCCGTCTGGTAAGCGGAACAGCTGACCGCAGTTGCTGTACTTTTCCGGGGCGCTCTGCTCGTCCTGCTTCATCTTTTCCAGCCATGCCAGAAGCTCCTCTTTCAAGGGCTTGGTCATGTACAGGATGCGGTTGGACTTTTTGGTCTTAGTCCGCTTGAGGATCAGCGAGGACTTGCTCCCCTCCCGTCTGTCCGGGAAGGTGTGGTAGATCTGGGTAGGATCAATCTTGGACAAGGCGATCTTGTCGGCACGCTGCAGGGCTTTGTTCACCGAGATGGTTCCCCGTCCGTTTGCTGCGTCAAAATCGAGGTCTCCCGGCTGCAAGCCGAGGATCTCACCCTCTCGCAAGGAGAGGATCATGCTCATGTGAACCGCCAGATGCAGGGCAGGGTTCTCGATGGTCTGCAGCGCCGCCAACATGGTGCGCTCATCCCAGATGGTGCGTTCTTCGGTGTTGATCTTGGGGGCTTCACGGGGAGTAGGCGACTTGTGGATCAGATCCCAGTCAACGGCATACGAAAAGGCAGTTTTCAGGAGCGTGTGGACTTCGTGAATGGACGTACTGGATAACAGCCGCTTCTTCTGGTTTTCCGTAAGCTCCTGCTTCTCGCCGTGAACGTACTGACCGCATGGGGTCTGGCTCAGCGTGGCGTAGAACTGCTCGATGTCGTAGGTGCGGAGGTCTTGCACCTTCCGCTTGCCGATGTACGGCACGATGAGGTTCTGCACCATCGCCACGGATTGCGTGTAGGTCTTGGGAGACCACTTGTGCTTGCTGGACTGAATGGGAATCCACTTGTACAGCATCTCCTCGACCGTCATGGTGTCGGGCACGAGGAAGGTGCCGTCCAGCAGTTCCTTCTCCACCGTGATCTTGCGCTCCTGCGCTTCGGCCTTGGTCTTGAAGGTCTCCCAGCCTTTGCAGGGCTTGCCATTGTGGTCTTTGTAGTTGTATCGGACAGAATACGTGTTGCCACGTTTCATACTTCGTATGCCTAGCAGTGTACGCTGCGCGCGGATATATTTTTGCCTGCCTTGGCAGGCATCGGCATAATAGATGCCATAGATGTTCCCTCCCTCAGACTGCTGCAAACCAATCATCGAAGCTCTGCTTGCTTACCCGGATGCTGGTACCGAGGCGGATCACCTTGAAGTCTTTCGTGGTGTTGCACAGATTGTACGCAGCACGGTTGGAGATCGCCAACAGTTGGGCGATCTCCTCCACCCGGTAAACGAGCGGGGCGTGTCGGACGGTTTTTCTGGTCTGGTCAGAAGGTTCTACGGCAGGGGTTTGGTCCGAAGTTTCGTCAGAAATTACCATGGAATTTCTGACAGAAAATTCGCATGGAACTGCAAGTTCCTGACGTTCCATTGTAGGGGATTCGGGCGCGATTTTCAAGTCCTCACGGGTCAGTTTGGCGGAATTTTTGCGGACATACGCCGTTGCCTGCATGAACTGGGTCAGGTTGTCGCTGTCCGCCATGGCTGCTTCGAGGTTCTGGATGGAGCGCTCGCTGATGGTGAACTGATAGCGATTCGCCAGCAGACGGTGTAACCCCTCCAGCATCCACAGCAGGATGCCGGGACGCTCCTCGGACAACTCTTCGGTGAGAAAGGGGTTATCCACCCGGGCAGGGTCACGGTCTTTCACGGATGAAGTGGTTATATCGATTTATCCAAATGAAAAACATTGTGATTGTGCTATAAATTTTCTGGAAATTCATGTGCAGACACACAAACTTTTGGAAATTTATGGACGAACGAAATAAATTGAGATTAAATTACGTTATTCCAATAAAGATATTTGAAATTATATCCTTTTCAGACGACCGGTAGGAGGGGTGTTTATGTTAGAGCAGTTTTTTAAATCGCAAATCGCAACAGTTTCTGATCCTTACCAATGCAATCGCATTACGGATGCGTTGGCGACCGCGGGAATCAAGTTCTATTGTAAAACGAAAGATGTCAATCGGCGTAATGCGTTCGATCAAGCAAGAATCGGAACGCTGGGTATAAAACCGAAGTATATCACGGAAGTATTTGTGGACAAAGAAAATGCGGAAATGGCATTACATATCGTACACACCTTGCCCAATCAAGAAAATTTTTGAAAAAGCTATTGACTGTCCCCTTGGGGGTGGGCTTATCATACCAGTGGAGGTGATAATATGCTTATCAATGAAGTCTGCAAGAGATGTGGCCTTACAAAAAAGGCGATTGAGTATTATGAGGAACAAGGCTTAACTCGCCCTCAAATCATGGAAAATGGTTACAGGATGTTTTCAGAGGATGATGTTATCCAATTAAACAAAATCGCAGTTTTACGCGGGCTTGGAATATCAGTATCGGACATTAAAACGGTTTTGGCAGAGAATGACCGTTTATCTTTTCAAACTATATGCGACAAGAAAGAACTGGAAATTTCGGATATACAAGCGAAACAACAATTACTCCACATGATTGCGAGAAACCAGAATTGGGAGGATGCCCGGGCGCAATTGAGCCAGCTCGAAACGAAGCGCTCTATTCTTTCAAGATTGCTTGACTGTTTTCCGGGATATTTCGGGAAATTTATCAGTCTCCATTTTGCACCGTACCTGAATGAGAGGGTTGCAACAGACGAACAGCAAGATGCATTTGAAACGATAATTGATTTTTTAGACGGTGTGAATATTGTTATCCCGGATGATTTGAAAGAATATCTCGACGATGCTGCGAAAACCATTGATCTTGTTGACGTGTCAAAAAAAGCTGCTGCAAGTGTTGCTGCTGCTATACAAGACCCTGAGCAATATCTGAAAGATAATAGGGAGATGTTTGAGCGGTATAAGGAAGTCAAAACATCTGACGCGTACAAAAACACTCCGGGTTACAGACTTCAAGAACTATTCGCACAGTTAAATCGAGAAAACGGGTACAATGATGTCTTTATCCCTGCTATGCGACGATTGAGCAGTTCTTATCGTGAATACTATGAAAAGCTATTGAAAGCAAACGAAGTTTTCTTAAAAAGTTATCGTGAAGTTCGTATCTAATGCAAGCGTAGATCTGCTTTCGCAGCTTGTCCAGCTCGGTCTGGTAGACGGTCTGGGTGGGCTGCTGCCCTTCGGCGGCGAGTTTGGCGTTGGCATGGTCGAGGCGGCGTTGTCCGCGCCGCTGCGCCCAATACTCGCGCTCGGAAACATGGTCGCCTTGGGCTTCCAGCAGATTGATCTGGTTCAGGTCGGCTTGCTCGCACATCTCCATGACCGCGACACGGAGGTGCCGGAGCATGGCAGAGGTGCAGCGGTGCTTTTTGCCCGCTTCCCAGTCGCACGGCTTGTCCATGAAAGGCTGCCGTTCCACGGTGCGGACACGCAAGCTGCCGATGACGATGTGGACGTGGATGTTCCCGGCACTGTTGTGCCCATCCGGGTGGGTGCAGACGATGGCGGGATGACCGGGGAAATTTTCCTTGCAGAACTGCAAGCCAAGGGCTTGCGCCCGCTCCATGGTCAGACCGTTCTCTACTGCGTCCTTCGGGTCGAAGCTGATGATATACTTCGTATGGCCAGCGGTGCGTGCTGCGCACGAATATATTAGCATCCGCTTTGGCGGATGTCGCCATATATGGTGGGTCTTCACGTCCTCCCGCCCGCCGTTCTTGCCGTACTTGCGATTGGCAATCAGGCAGGCCATAGCAAACGAAGATTCGCCGCACTCAAGGGTGTCGAGCAGGTACGAATCCCGCAGTCTGGGTCTGCCCTTCTCGTCCAGAATGGGCAGACCGGTGTACTCGTTGTGCTGAAAGGTGAGATAGCTTTCGGCGGCGGCGTAGTTAGAGTTTTTCGAGGTCATGCTGATTGCAGCCGCAGGCTGCTTACATTAGAAAAAATCGCGGAAGTGATTTTTTACAGCCAATTCGGCGCAGCCGGATTATTGCTTGATGGTTGCCATACAGTTCACCAACCGTTTCTTCAGCTTTCAGCCGAAAGTTCGTGAGTGCGGACAGTTCCTCCAGAATCTGCGCCCGGAGCTGCTCGGTGTCTTTGCCGCCAGAGTTGAAATGCCGTGCAAGCTGGTTGAGGTTGCTGCCTACCTTGCTGCACTGGGCAGACAAGGCGGCAAGCGCCGCCAGTGCATCCTCGCCGCCCTGCGCCACCACAACGGTGTGCTTGACATTCACGCCGTACAGGACGCGGCGGACGAGTTCGGATTGGGTGAGGTGGAGTTCTTTGCAGGCGTATGCGATCCGCAGTTTTTCTTCTGCGGTCACCCTGACTTTGATGATGTGTGTCTTTCGTTTTCGCGGCGTGTCATTGCGGTTCTTCTTTGCGTGTACGTTCGGGCTTTTCATTTCAGCCATATTCGACCTCCTGTGAAAATGATAAATGCCCACTCCGGGATGGAGAAGGCTATGTAATGCGACACGCCGCTTTCGCACCAACGGTGCGAAGCTGGAGCAGGGTTTGGGGAAGGGCCACGGTTGCGAAGCAATGAAAGCCCCGGTGGGGCTTTCAAGTGGCAGCGCGGTCTGCGACAGCAGATGGAGGGGCTTTGCCCCGACAAGCGCTTGCCCCAACAAGGATGACTGCGTGGACAGCAATTTTTCAAGCATTGAAAATTTGTGGCCACAGGTCGATACTTGCTTTCGCCCTTTCCGTGCAACACTGAAAATTTCAGAAGTCGAACCGCAATGCACGTTGAAGATTTTGCAGAGCAAAACGTGTGAAAAGGCAAAGCCCCTGCTCGTGGTCACCGTTCACACCGAACGCAGTTCCTGCCCCTGTTTTGCAGCGGCGTTGTCCGGCTCGCCCACAGAAAGTGTGAGGTCATGGCGCAGTATCTCGTTCAGACGGCTTATGAAGAATTCAAGGTGCAGCTTCCCAAAAGAAAAATACCGCCCTGCAAGACAGGCGAAAAATTTTGTCGGGTGAAACGGCGGCAAAACAAATCGGGTGTGTTGCGGGGCGGTAAAAATCTTCATGGGGAATAAACCCTCACCGTTCTGTACTTTTCTGAAAGTCCGCGTTTGCGTAGCAATGAAAGCCCCAGTGGGGCTTTTAAGCGGCAGAGCGGTCTTGCGCAAGCAAGATGGAGGGGCATTGCCCCGACAAGCTCGGTGGGATTTGCGATAGAGGGTATCATGGATTGCAGGGCGCGTCAAGATGGTTTTGCAAAATTTATTGTGGTAAAGCGGTGATAGTAGGACTTATTATTTGAAGCAACATAAAATTCAGCAGCTCTGCGATTGATACCATTCATTGAAATAACGGTTGCTTTCCTCTTCATTGTGAACCCATTTTTTGGATGATTTGAAGGCATTGAATGGAGGACTGTACCCTCTCAGCGGCGTGATTTCCTGCACGTCTTTGACATTCCGATGTTGGATGATTTCAAATTCGCTGCGCTCAGGAAGATACGCAATTACCTTGTCGGCGTGGATCGTTCCCTGATACACATGACAAGGGCAACGGTAAAAGAGTTCACTGCGGTGTGCAAACCATTCGGCAACATCGTAAGAGAGTGACCATGAAATGGACAGTGGCGCACGCTCAATGCTGCCGATGCCGCCGCGATATACAGTGAACGTGTCAAGATTTCTTACACTCTCTGGCAGAGCATTGCGCCAGTTGTCAGGACGAATGATTTTGGCTCGGCGGACATACTTCCGAATGATGGGAGAATGATCGCCGTGACTGTAATAATGTTGTAAGGCGTACCGACATTTGACTTCAAGAGGCATCAGATGTTCGCATTTGTACAACAGGTCTTCCATCATCTTGGCATCGTAGAAGGAATATTTTTCAAAGGTTTGCCAATCTTGGTCATGGGCAGCTTGAACAGCCTCTTGGAATCTGGCGTTGAGAAACAAATTGTCTCGATAGATCACGCTTCGGGTCGCCTCCTTGTCATGGTTTGGTGAAAGGTTTGCAGTTCCTGTCCCATAAAAGAAAAGAACCGCCCTGCAAGACAAGCGAAAAATTTTGTCGGGTGAATCGGCGGCAAAATGATCGGGTGTTGCGGGGCGGTAAAAATCTTCATAGGGAATAAATCCTCGCCATTCTGTACTTTTCTACAAATTTGGTGGGATTTGCGATAAAGGGTATCATGGATTGCAGGGCACGTCAAGATGGTTTCGCAAAATTTATTGTGGTAAAGCGGTGATAGTAGGACTTATACAAATCAAAACACCGCCCGATTCTGGTGAAGGAGAACCAGAACCGAACGGTGCAAATGGAAGAAGGAGAAAAGCGTAGAAAATCAGACGATGCAATCTGGGAGCAGCGCATGGAGCTGTGTCAGCAGTTCTTCGCAAGAATCGGAATAAATCACAAGGGTAAGCGGATTGCTCAGGTCGAGACTGTAAATGCCAAGCAGGGATTTGGCATCAATGGTATATCGCCCGGAGACTAAGTCCATCTCATAGGGATATTTGGACAGCAAATCTACAAATTCCTTGACCTGATCGACCTGCCGCATTCTGATCTGTAATTTTGTCATAGGGTATCCTTTCTTTTACAGCAGTGGGATAGAGGCAATGCAGTTCTGAATTTCCACCATGGAGGGCATTGCAGGGATTGCGCCGCCCTTTGTCGTGGTCAGACTGCCCGCTGCATTGCCGAAGCGGACGATTTCTTCAAGCTCAAATGCAGGGAGGGTACGCAAATCCTCAGCATCTTTTCCTCGCAGCTGGTAGTGAATTGCGCCCATGAAAGCGTCGCCTGCACCAGTCGTGTCCACGGTAGGCACATCATAGGTGGGAAGATGCCCTGCTCCCACAGCGTTCCGGTAATAAGCACCCTTTGCACCCAGCGATACCAGCACAAGAGATGGCCCCATTTCGAGCAGGGCTTGTGAGCCGCGGGCAAGGTCGCTTTCGTTTGTGATAAGCTGCATTTCTTCCTCGGAAACTTTCAGAAGATCCGCCAGCTTGACACCTTCCTGCATCTGGACAACGGCATCTGCCGGGTGCTCCCACAGAAGCGGACGGTAATTGGGGTCAAAGCTGACCAGCTTGCCCTGCTGCCGTGCATACCGCGCAGCTTCCAACGTGGCGGTGCGGCTCGGGTCGGCGGTCAGAGAGACAGAGCCGAAATGGAAGATGGCAGCATCGTCGATCAGATTCCTGTTGACTTCTGCCGAAGTCAGCATCACATCGGCACCGGGGTTCCGGTAAAAGGTAAAGGAGCGGTCTCCCTTGCTGTCAAGCTGAACGAAGGCAAGGGTCGTGGGAATCTTTTCGTCGATCACCAGACCGGACACATCAATGCCGCTTTCCACAAGGGTCTGGCGGAGAAAATCGCCAAATCCGTCTTTGCCGACTTTTCCGATGAATGCTGTTTTGCCGCCCAGACGGGCATTCATGGCAAGGACATTGGCGGGTGCACCGCCGGGATTCCGGGCAAACAATTCGATGCCCTGTGCATTGGTTCCGTTCGGGGTAAAGTCGATCAGGCTTTCTCCCAAAGCTACAACATCAAACATGGTATCACCTCAACCTGCTTTTTTAGCGTTCAGTTCGGACATAATCTGGTTATACGAACGCTTACTGATTCGGTAGAAGAACAGGACAATCGCTGTTACCAGCCACAGCGCACCGGGAAGCAGCGAGAATGCATAGTGCATCGCATTCTGCACGGCAGCATTCTGCACCTGATTGGGGGCAAAACTCAATGCACTCAGCACACCAGCCAGCGCAGAGGTTCCAATCGCCATGCCCAGCTTGTTCCCCAGTGAAACGAATGCGTACTGGAAACCATCGTTGCGGACACCGGTTTTCCACTCGCCATACTCCACGCAGTCGGGAACGATGGCGTAGATGGCGGTATTGAATCCGCAGAAGAAGAACTGGGACAGTGCAGCGAATGTATAGAACGGAATGGGAGAAGAAACTGCACTGAAGAAATAGAGCGCAATCAGGGAAACGCCGGTTCCGGCAGCGAAAAGGGAAGCAGTGTGCCCTTTGTTGCCCAGCTTTTCAAACACGAAGGGGAATGCCGCAGCACCCAGAATGGAGGGAACGATCAGGATCATCGAGTAGATGGTAAACAGATTCTCGTTGCCTTCCACATATTTGAAGTAATAGAGCAGGTCGGCATTGCGGCCATACAGCGTCACACCGAACAGGAACTGACCCGCCAGTGCAATCAGGTAGGGCTTGTTCTGAAGCGCTGCATCCAACTGCTTTTTCAGTGAGACTTTTTCCCGCTCCGGGGGCTGGACGACCTCTTTGGTTTTGGCGAAACAGAACCAGTGACAGAGGGTGAAGATACCGCCGTAAAGGACGGTCACCAGAAGATATCCCCGTGCTGCATTATCACCGCCAAAAGCAGAGATCAAAGGCAGGGTGATGATGTTGATGATATTGATGGCGATCATGGCACAGACGGAGCGGGAGGTGTTGATTTTCGCACGCTCCTCGATGTTCTGGGTCAGGGTGCCGCAGAGCGTACCATAAGGGATGTTCACGCAGGTATAGCCCAGAACCAGTACACAGTAAGTAATGTACATATACAGGCTCTTGGCACTGTCTGACCATGCGGGGTGCGCCCAGAACGTCAGCACGAGCACCACAGCAGTTGCCGGTGCGCCGAACAGCAGCCATGGACGGTAGCGTCCCCAGCGGGAACGGGTGCGGTCGCTCAGCGAACCGATCACGGGGTCATTGATGGCATCCCAGAAGCGGGAGACCAGCATCAGGAGGGACACTGCCGCCATGCTGATGCCGCAGACATCGGTGTAAAAAATCATCAAGAAGTTGCCAACGAACATCCAGCTGAAGTTGCAGCCCACATCGCCCATGCCGTAAGCGATTTTACTGATCAGAGGGACTTTGATGTTCGTATCCTGCTGTTTCGGCTCTGCTGTGTAACTCATACGGCGCGCTCCTTTCTCCTCTTGACGCGATGCTTATAATTTCTGGCAGAACTCTATTCTCTCTTTATTCGGGCCTTCGACCATGAAAAAGCGCACACCGTTTTCCCAGAACGGCAGTGACTGGATGCTGGAATGCAGCAGGTGCATCCCTGCCTCTTTTGCTGCAGCAAAGGCGGCTTCGATATCGGTCGTTGCCAGAGCTACATGGTCGATTGCTCCGGCCTTTTCCGCCGCACGATGGTTTTCATAGGTTTCGATCATCAGATCGCCAAGCTGAAGAAACGCAACGCGCTCCCCGGCGGCTTTGTTCACCGTTTCCAGCGCAGAAACAAACCCCAGCTTCTTGTAAAATGCAATGGTCTTGTCGAGATCATTTGTCGGGATGCCAATGTGCGCCACACCGGTCAGAACCTGCGGAAAGCTCATACCTTCGTTTCCTCCGCAATCTTCACCACTGCTTTGACGATGTTGGCCTTGTCCGAAATGCTCTTGTCCATGGCATTCTGGATGTCGTCAAAGTCAAAGATGTTGGTCACAATACCCTTCAGATTGATTTTGCCGGAAGCAACGGCATCGATCGCCATGGGGTAAATGTGGCGATAACGGAACACGGTCTTGAAGGTCAGTTCCTTGTCCAGTGCAAGGCTCATAGGCAGGGTCATCTCGCCGGATTTGGAGTAACCGACCAGAACGATGTTTGCACCCTTCTGCGCCATCTCAATGGCCTGGCGGGTAGTGATTTCTGTACCAGCAGTCTCGATAACGAGGTCGCAGCCCAGACCATCGGTCAGGTCGAGAATCGTTTGGACGGCATCCTTTTCGCGGCTGTTGATCACACCGTCTGCACCCAGTTCAAGAGCCTTATCCAGACGCTTCTGCATGATATCCACAACGTAAACACGGGAAACACCCTCGGCTTTCAGCGCCATCATGGAGACCAGACCAATGCAGCCTGCACCCATGACCACCGCAGTCTGACCGGCATGAGCACCGCCCTGATTGGCTGCGTGGAAACCAACAGCCAGAGGCTCGATCAGCGCACCTTCCATGGTGCTTACGTTGTCCGGCAGCTTGAAGCAGAGGTTTGCTTCATGGGCCACATACTCCTGAAAAACACCGTCTACCGGCGGAGTAGCGAAGAACACGACATCCGGGCAGAGGTTGTATTTGCCCTCACGGCAGAACTTGCAGTGACCGCAGGTCTTGCCCGGCTCCAGCGCAACGCGGTCGCCGACTTTCAGATGCTTGACAGCACTGCCAACTTCCACGACTGTGCCGCCCGGCTCGTGGCCCAGCACGAACGGCGGCTTGACTACATAATTGCCGATCGCACCCGTTTCATAGTAGTGCATATCGCTGCCGCAGATGCCAACGTATTCCAGCTTGACCAGAACTTCGTCCTCTTTGGGTGTGGGGATCGGGCGGGTGGTGTAGCCCATCTTGCCGATGCCGTTCATGACTGCAACTTTCATTGTGCCTTTCATAAGATGACCTCCGTTTTTATTTGCTTATTAACTTTTATAAAGTGTTTATGAATGTGACTACAAATTAACACACCGCACAACCAAAGTCAAGCCCTTTTTCGCGGATTCGGAGAACTGCACAAGGAAAAAGCGGCGGAATTGTGCAAAAAATCGAGGACGGCAGGTGCCGTCCTCGATGGGAAGGTTTATAGGTTCTGAATGAAGGCTTCGATATGGAGCAGAGCGGCTCCCAGCGCAGAGGCTTCCAGCTTATAGCGGCTGAACTTCAGGTAGGAACTGTCCGGCTCAAACGTATTACGCTCGACCAGCATTTCCCGGAGCGGTTCGCCAAACTCTGCCAGAAATCCGCCAATGTAGCCGCCAACAATTACATCACAGTCGAAGGTCATGCGCAGATTATTGACTGCTACAGCAAGGTAAGAAAGGTATTCATTCCATGCCGTTTGCAAAGCTGCATCGCCAGAGCGCAACCCATCAAAGAATAGTGCAAGATTTCCGTCAGTCAGTCGGGAGAGGACTTTTGCAGAGCAATAGGCATCCAGACAGCCCTTTTTTCCGCAGTAGCAGGGGCGGCCATCGGGAACGAGCGTGTTGTGCCCGAACTCTCCGGCACGAAGATGGTCGCCGCCATAGAGCGCTCCACCGGTCAGAATCGCACCACCGACACTGTTGCTCAGAGAAAGGTAGACAAGGCTGCGGGGAGATTCGAGGTCACGCACTTCAGCAAGTCCGGCAGCGTTCGCGTCATTGATGAACCGGCAGGAGAACGGGATGTAACGGCTGAATTCTTCGGTAGGAACATTCCGCAGACCCAAGGCATGAGAGTAAACCAATGTCTGCCCCTCTTTGTCCAGAATACCGGGCAGCGAAATGCCGACACCCAGAATTTTTTCCACCGGGTAGCCCTCTTTTTCGATCAGCCCCTGCACGATTCCGGCAAGCATTTCCGCATAGGTGTCCGACCGCTCATAAAGACGCTTTTTACGCTCATAGCGGAGAAGGTTACCGGACAGATCGACCAGAACTGCTCCGACATGATTCTGGGTAATCTCCAGTCCGACCGCAAGTCTGGCATCCCGTACAGGAGCGAATGCTCTCGCCTTGCGCCCGCCGGTGGATTCAAAGGTGCCGACCTCCTGCACCAGTCCCATCGCCATCAGTTCTTTGACATTCTGCAATACGGTCGGCCAGCTGTTGTTGACTTTTGCCGCAAGCTCCGGCTGCGAGATTCGGTCGCAGGAAAAAATGCTGCGAATCGTTCGGATGCGGTTGATTTTTTTAACATCACGGTTATTTGCGCCGCTGCCGGTCATGGGCTCACTCACCTCCAAGAGCAGATTCAACATTTGAAAGAAGATTTATAAAGCTCTTTCTTATTATAGAGAATCTGGAGAGATTCTGCAAGGGAAACATTTACAAAAAAGCGTTAGCCGAAAAGAGCGAGTTGCTTATGGATAAGAAGCGATGCTACCAGCTTATGGCAAACCATAGGTCGGTGGGCACCGTGTTCTCTTTATAGGGACTTAATCTTCCAGCCTGCCGTGGTCGCATCCCAGCGAGAGATAGTGCTCCATCTCTCCTCCCAGCACGAGCTGGGCATACTCCAGGGGCTTGTTGTACAGCAGCCAGTCAAGTTCTGCCCGTTGTTTCGGGGTGTTGCCGTACTTGTCCTCGATGGCGACGCAGTCGATGGCAACGGCAGAGCCATCAGCGAACCGGGCTTCTACCCGGTTAGTGTCCATGTTGTAGCGGCAGGAAAGCAGTTTGTTCATGGGAAAACTCCTTTTATATAAGGTGGTGTCAGTTCGATTGTCCATATCCCTGCCAAGAATCAAATTGTTGATGTACATTTGATGTGTGGTATAAATTGGTGATATAGAGTGTGCCTTTCGCCGGATGAAACAGACCTGTTTTCACCCCATTGCATAAAAATCCGATACCTGTTTTAAGGGGTTGATTTTGGCTCTGCACATTTTTGCACACTTTTTGCACACCGGAATAGCTGGATAACAGATGCAAGACAGAACATTGTGTGCAGACAATGCAAAGGATAAAAAGTATAAAATCACGACAAAACGCAAAAAACAACGAAACTGCGTGATTTGGAAAATTGACGATTGTTGCACGTTGGTTTCTCTTAATCAGTGGGCCCAGGGTTCGAGTCCCTGGAGGTGCACCACAACAACAAAATCCGAACTTTTTTCCGATAGGAGAAGGGTTCGGATTTTTTGTATTCTTCGGAAAACAGAACGAATCCCTTGCTTCCATCGAGAAACGTCCTAGACCTTATCATAAGAAAGCACGACAGACCACTGTAAGAGTGCTGTAAGGCAGAAAGGACACAAACATGAAGTACGATGCAAGAGCCTGCAAATTCAACATGGACACTGGCTGCGTGGAGCTGCTGCTCCGGGATGGGAGGATGATCTCCATCGACTGTACCGGGGTCGAGGATGCGCTGGACGTTACCATGGCACAGAGGGCAGAATTGGATTACCTCATCTATAATGACCCGCTTGGCTATGCCGATTTGATTCTGAATGGCGATCCGAAGGAATATTTGAAGAAAGTGGCCGGGAGCCATAGGTCAGAAGATTAAGAGAAATGCCGTTCCAAAAGCAACTGGAACGGCATTTCTTATCTTTCGATATTCGGCATCTTCTGTCCCCGCAGCTCCTGTCGGATGGCACGAAACTGCTCCGGCACGTCCGCATCGGTCATCGCACCGGGGACATCCACTGTCCCAGCGGCTTTGGCGGCTTCATAGAACCAGCATTTATACTCCACGGTCTCCAGCGTATGCTGTAACTGCTGGATCTGCTGGGTGAGCACCTCGCGCTGATGCCGGAACATTTCCAGCCGGGTGTCAATGGTGTCGTCTCCCTGCATGGAAAGCTCAATATACTGCCGGATATTCTTGATGGACATTCCGGCTTTTTTCATGCAGCGGATGACCTGCAGCCACTCGAAGTCGTTTTCCCGGAACATCCGAATACCGCCGGAGGAACGCTCCACAAAGGGAAGTAACCCTTCTTTGTCGTAGTAGCGCAGGGTGGAGGCAGGTACGCCCAGCTTTTGTGCCATTTCACCTACGGTATAGATCATCTGAAACCTCCGTTTTTTCAAAAAGCCCTTGACTTAAAGTGCGCTTTAAGTTGTATGATAAAATCAAACTTTATCAACATCATAATGCGGATGCACTCCGCTGTCAAGGAGGTTCCTATGAGCAAGAAGGTATTGATTTTGTCTGGCAGTCCACGGAAGGGCGGCAACTCTGATATTCTATGCGACGAATTTCTGCGTGGAGCGCAGGATGCCGGGCACAAAGCAGAAAAGATCCGGGTCGCTGAGAAAAAGGTGGCTCCCTGTTCCGGCTGCTACTACTGCAGCACCCACGGTGGAGCCTGCGTCCACAAGGATGATATGGCAGACATCCTGCAAAAGATGATCGATGCCGATGTCATTGTGCTGGCAAGCCCGGTATACTTCTACTCCATCAGTGCCCAGTTGAAGACAGTGATCGACCGTACCGTGGCACGGTGGCTTGAGGTCAAAGGCAAGGAATTCTACTACATCACCACCATGGCAGACGAGGAAAAAGCCTCTGCGGACACTACGCTGGCCTGCTTCCGGGGCTATGCAGACTGTGTGGAAGGTGCCGTGGAAAAGGGAGTCCTTGTAGCAGGTGGCGTTTACGAGCCGGGTGCGGTGCGAAACACCTCTGCAATGGCACAGGCTTACGAGATGGGGAGGAACGTATAATGGCAGTGAAACAGACAGCAGGGCGGGATGCTCTGGGCGAATTTGCACCAAAATTTGCAGAACTTAACGATGAGGTACTATTCGGGCAGGTGTGGAGTCGAGAGGATAAACTCTCCATCCGGGACCGCAGCCTTGTGACGGTGGTGGCACTGATGGCGCAGGGACTGACGGACTCCTCGTTTCGGTATCACCTGACGGCAGCGAAAAACAACGGTATTACCCGGTGTGAGATTGCAGAGATCCTGACCCATGCAGCGTTTTATGTAGGTTGGCCCAAGGCGTGGGCGGCTTTCCGTATGGCCAAGGAAGTCTGGGCAGAGGACGCTGCAGAGGATGCCAAGGCAAAGCACCAGAGTGAAATGGTGTTCCCCATCGGTGCATCCAACGACGGTTTTGCACCATATTTCAGCGGAAAAAGCTATCTGGCACCCTTGTCCACAGCACAGGTTGGCATTTACAACGTCACCTTTGAGCCGGGCTGCCGGAACAACTGGCACATCCATCATGCCGCAAAGGGTGGCGGGCAGATCCTTGTCTGCGTGGCAGGCCGGGGCTACTATCAGGAATGGGGCAAAGCTCCGCTGGAGCTGCATCCGGGCGATGTGGTGAACATTCCCCCGGAGGTCAAGCACTGGCACGGTGCTGCATCCGATTGCTGGTTCTCTCATCTGGCAGTGGAAGTACCCGGCGAAGGCACCTCTAACGAGTGGTGCGAGCCGGTGCCGGAAGAAACCTATAAGGAGTTGCGGTGATGCGGTTTGATGTACACCCAACCACGATGAAACAAAAATAGGGTGCGCCCCTGCGGACGCACCCTGCCAAAAGCCACAGACAATAGCGATATGTACAACAGGGAGTTCCCCAGTGGGAACTTCCTGTTTTTCGTTGTTTGCATGATGAGCCTGTTCCGCTCTGCAATCTGCTTGCGGATGCTCGATTCCTCCGGGGCGGTTTTCTTGGCAGCAGTCGTGTGCTGGCTGTTGCCGTTTCCACCGGGCTTCCGATGTTCCACACTGTACTGTTTTCCAATTAGGAACTTTTTCTGTTCCGGGGTTAAATTGCGCTGTCCCAACTGGTTTTTGCAAATCCATGCAAGGACTTCTTCCCGGCTTTCAAAGGGGAGCGGCATCGTGGAGAAGGAGATTTCGGGATGTTCCTGAACGATTTCATAACGATTGTGTCCGTCAACAAGGGTGTTGTTCCACACGATCAAAGGAGAGAGCAGCTTGCCCTCTACCGCTGCGCTCAAAACTGTTTCTGGGTAATTGTTTCCGAATTGTTAAGGCGCAAAAATAAGTAGAGAGTTCCGCTGCTCGTGTATGTTGATCACCGTTTGCTCCGAACGAAGTTCCTACCCCTGTTTGTGCAGCGGCGTTGACGAAAAGTCGGTATCACGTCCGATCGACTCATGAAATTTTCAAGGTGCGTTACCTATAAAAGAAAAATACCGCCCATGCAGCGCAGCGATGGATTTTGTCGGGTGAATCGGCGGCAAAATGAATCGGGTGTGTTGCGGGGCGGTAAGTTCTTTCGTGGACTTTTCCTCACGGAAGTGGTGGGTCTCACGGTGATAACCAACCACTTTTGCCAGCAGGATTTGGAATAAAGGGTATCATGGGAGCATGGGTGCGTCAAGATGATTTTGCAAAATTTATTGCGATAAAGTGGTAGAAGTAAGACTTTCCATGAATTCAGCAAATCAATTGCCGACCTTCAAAATCACATGAGCCTTTCCCACAGCGCATTCCCTACGGCAAGCATATCCGCGTCCACGCCTTCACTCAGACGTCGTGCCACATACCATTCTGCGCCGCTTTCACTCTGCGTTCCGGCAAGGGCGGTGTCCTCCAGCGGAACGGCAAAGTCGGCAACGCTTACCCGGTCGCCCTCCTGCGGGTCGGTGCCGTCCAGCCGACGGAAGCAGCCGTATTTCTGCTCCATCGCTGCCGGGTCATCCACGATGAAGATTATGCTTTCACACAGGTAAAAGTCTGAGTTGAGTTTGTCCTCGCTGGACTCCATCAGCTTGCGCAGGGAGGTGTCCTGTCTGTCGTAACCCAGTGCAAGCCAGATGCTTTTGACGTTGACCTTGATTTTTCCGTCCCCGTTCACATCATCGGCCACAGCTTCCAGCTTCGTTTCCAGCTCGGACAAAAACGCTGCATCTGGGTCCATGCGGCCCACGACGGCTACCGTGTAATCCGGTTTTACCTGTGTGATGCGGCTCCACACAAAATACCCCACCGCCAGCAGGGCAGCAGCGATCAGCACCACATAATACCAGTGGTAGTGCCACCAGTTGGCACGCTGCTGCGCCGGGGTCAGGGGAGGGGGCGTTTCTTGGATCAGGTCTTCGGGTTTGATGTCCCGTTCGTAGCGGTAGGATGCCATGGCTGTGTCCTCTTTTCGTCTGCTTTTCTGCATCTATCATAGCACAAATTCCCGGGCAGCGGCAGACTGCCCGGGAATTTTTCATGCTTTATTTACACCCGGGTACGCAGGCACTTGAGGTCTGTGCCGCTTACAGTATACGCCCCCGTGCCTGCGGGGACAAATAAACTCTCGCCCTTGCGGATGGGCAGGCTTTCGCCGGTGGCGGTCTCGGTCAGGGTGCCCTTGCCTTCCAGTACCAGCAGAGAGGTGAAGGAGGTCTCGTCGCAGACATCCTCAAAGCCACCCTCTACGGCATCTACCGTGAAGTAATCACACTGCGCCAGATGACCGTGGAAGTCCTGCGCTTTCGGCGGCTCCCGGAGGGTAACATCCAGCGCCTGCGGGATGTGCAGCTGCCGGGGTTTGCCATCTGCGCCCAGACGGCCGTAGTCGTAGATGCGGTAGGTGACGTTGGAGTTCTGCTGGATCTCTGCCACCACGATGCCCTTTCGGATGGCGTGCAGCGTGCCGGAGGGGATGAAGAAGCAGTCTCCCTTGTGCACCGGCACAGCGTTCAGCACGTCGGTCAGAGTGTTATCCTGAATGCGGCGTTCAAACTCCTCCTTGCTGATCTCATGGGTGAAGCCGTAGTAGAGGGAGGCACCCGGCTCTGCTTCCAGCACATACCACATCTCGGTCTTGCCGTACTGGTGCTCGTGCTCCAAAGCGTATTCATTGGAGGGGTGCACCTGAATGGACAGGTCTTTTTTGGCATCAATGAGCTTTGCCAGAACGGGGAACTCGCTGAACTTTTCGCAGTGGGTGCCAAGGCAGCCGGGATGCGTGTTGATGTACTGCTGGAAGGTGGAGCCGTCCGGCAGGTAGCTGGGGCCGTCCGGGTGGCAGGACAGCATCCACGCCTCGCTCAGGGGGTGTGATTCGCTCTGGATGCCGTACTCGGTGCGCAGCTTTTCGCCGCCCCAGAGGTAGTCTTTGCAGCTGGGAGTAAGTTGAATCGTTTTCATTTTATATACCTCCGATATGCCTGAAATTGAACACAAAAAGGCGATTTTTCCGAAAAAAGGGTGCAAAAAAGCTGCCCCGTCCATTTTTCGGCAGGAACGAGGCAGCCAGTTTGCAGGGGATTATGCTTTCAACAGGGCAGCGGCAGCTTTGCCAAGGGTGTCATTGATGGCATCGGCTGCTTCTTCGGTGGTGGCAACGGCAGAGAGATACACCTTGATCTTCGGCTCAGTGCCGGAGGGGCGCACCATCAGCTTGGCACCGCCCGCCAGACGGAACTCCAGCACGTTTGCCTTGGGCAGTCCGGTGCCGGCGGTGTTGTAGTCCACTACGCTTTCCACGGCCATGCCGCCGATAGCGGTGGGCGGAGTCTGGCGCAGCTGCTTCATGATGGCATCCATGGTGTGCATTCCGCTTTCGCCCTCAAAAGCGAAGCTGTGCAGGGCGTTGCGGTAGCAGCCAAACTCGGCGTACAGCTTATTGATGGCATCCAGCAGGGTCATGCCCTGCTTTGCGTACCATGCAGCGGCTTCGCACACCAGCAGGGTAGCGTTGACGGCGTCCTTGTCCCGGACGTGGGCACCGGACAGGTAGCCGTAGCTCTCCTCAAAGCCAAAGATGTAGCGGTCGGCTTCACCTGCGGCTTCCAGCAGACCGATCTGCTCGCCGATGAACTTGAAGCCGGTCAGGGTGCGGCGCAGCTCCACGCCGTACTTTGCCGCCACCGGGGTGGCCATATCGGTGGAGACGATGGTGGTCACAGCCACCGGATGCTCCGGCATGGTGCCCAGTGCCTTGCGGGTGCGGCAGATGTAGTCCAGCAGGATGATGCCCATCTCGTTGCCGGTGATGAGCCGGTAGCCGCCCTTGCCGTCGGGCACGGCGGTGCCGCAGCGGTCACAATCCGGGTCGGTGCCCAGCAAAAGATCCGGGTGCACTTTGTCGCACAGCTCCAGACCCTTCTGCATGGCTTCCCGGATCTCCGGGTTCGGGTAGGGGCAGGTGGGGAAGTTGCCGTCCGGCTTTTCCTGCTCCGGCACCACGGTCACATGGGTGACGCCCAGCTTTGCCAGCAGCTTTTTCACGCATTCCAGACCGGAGCCGTTCAGCGGAGTGTACACCAGCTTCAGGTCGGCGGTGCCTGCACCATCACCGACCCGCTGGGCGTAGACGGCATCCACAAAGTCGTCCAGACATTTCTCGCTGCTGTATTCGATCTTGCCCTCGGCAAGGGCTGCGTCAAAGTCCGCAGGCTGTACGGCAAAGCAGTCTACTGCTTCAATGGCGGCAAGGATCTTTGCTGCCACCTCAAGGGTGATCTGGCAGCCGTCTGCGCCGTAGACCTTGTAGCCGTTGTACTTGGCGGGGTTGTGGCTGGCGGTGACGCACACACCTGCACCGCAGCCGTAGTACCGCACCGCCCAGCTCAGTGCCGGGGTGGGCTCCAGACGGGGGTAGATGTACGCCTTGATGCCGTTAGCAGCCAGAACTGCCGCCGTTTCTTTTGCGAACACGTCGCTCTTGATGCGGCTGTCGTAGCCGATGGCCACCTTCTTGGGCAGGTCGGAGGCGTTCAGGTAGTTGGCAAGCCCCTGGGTTGCCTTGCGGATGTTGTAGACGTTCATCCGGTTGGTGCCTGCGCCGATGACACCCCGCAGACCGCCGGTGCCGAATTCCAGCTCCCGGTAAAAGCGGTCGGTGATGGAATCCTCGTTGCCTGCAATGCTGTTCAGTTCATCGGCAAGGTCGGCAGGCATCCCGGGCTGGGAAAGCCAGCGGTCATACTGCTGTTTTACTTTTTCTTCCATGAAATCACACTTTCTTCAAATAAGGACAGTTTCGGTGCAGACGATCATTGCACGCTGTCCTCCGTGTCAGGTTCTTCTTCCGGTTCCTCTTCCTTGCGCCCGGCTTTTTCCAGCTGAGCAAAGGCGGGGCGCATCAGGCTTGCCATGCCAAGGGCAGAACCTGCGCCGCCGATGAGCAGCCACAGGGGCAGCAGATAGACGAACCACGCAGGGGCGGCTTTTGCCAGCAGCGGAAACCACGCCAGAAAAGCCAGATTCCCCACAGTGGGCAGCAGGTTTGCAAGGGTCATGCGGCCACTGTCCGCCAGCACCGGCAGAACGCCGGAATAGGTGAACCGTGCCAGCAGGGCAAAGCCCCAGCTGCCGCAGCAGCCCGCCAGCACCAGCAGCAGAAAGGACGCTGCCGCCAGAATGCCGGTGCTGGGGGTGTCCTGTGCGGTGGCGGTGCGCAGCCCGGTGAGGGCGGCAAAGCCTGCCAGCAAAAGCACCAGCCACAGGGCAGTAGATTGCTTAAAATCCCGCTTGAACGCCTTGAAAAAGTCGGTATGGACGGTGTAGTCCTCCTTTGCCGCCATCTTGTTCACCACCGTGAACAGCCCCAGGGTGGAGGCTCCGGCGGTGACGATGGGCAAACAGCACACCAGCCACAGAAGGTTGGCAAAAAGCAGATCGCCGATCTTCCCCATAGTGCGGTAGAAGGGGCTATCGATGTTGGTCTTTTTCATGGCGTTTCCTTTCGGGTGGAGGTCTCAGAGGGGCGGTTTACTCGCCGATGCTCTTGAGGTACTCCAGATTTTTGTCGATGAGGGCGCACCGCTGCTTTACGCAGTCCACGCTGCGCAGCGGGTCGGCGGGGGTGTTGAAGGCGAAGTCCAGCAGCTTGTCAATGGTGGTGGAAGCCACATGGAGACGGGTGTCGCTGGCTGCATAATAAATATACACGCTTCCGTCATCGTCTGCAATCGCGCCGTTGGTAAAGACCACGTTGGAGACATCGCCCACACGCTCCCAGTCGCGGGGAGCGATCAGGAAGCCGGAGGGCTCTGCGATTATCTTGCTGGGGTCGTCCAGTGCGGTGACGAATACATAAATAACGTACCGCAGCCCAGCGGCGGTATTCCGCACGCCGTGGGCAATGTGCAGCCAGCCTTTTTCGGTCTTGATGGGGGTAGCACCCTCGCCGTTCTTTGCCTCGGTGATGGTGTGGTAGCGGCGGGGGCTGGTGATGATCTCCTCGTCAATGACGGCGTGGGTGATGTCCTCGCACAGACCAAAGCCTACGCCGCCGCCGGAACCGGTGTCGATGAAGTCATCCATGGGGCGAGTGTAGAAGGCGTATTTGCCGTTGACGAACTCCGGCAGCAGATCCACATTGCGCTGCTGGGGGCTGCGCTTGGTGACAAGGTTCGGCAGACGCTCCCAAGTTTTGAGGTCTTTGGTGCGGACGATGCCTGCGGCAGCCACGGCAGCGGACAGGTCATTCACGCTGTTGTCCTTGCTCTCGGAGCAGAACACGCCGTAGATCCAGCCGTCCTCGTGCTGGGTCAGGCGCATATCGTAGACGTTGGTCTCCTCCGGGCAGGTGTCCGGCAGCAGGATGGGCTTTTCCCAGAAGTGGAAGCCCTCCACCGGGCTGTCGCTTTCTGCCACGCCGAAAAAGCTCTTGCGGTCGTTGCCCTCAATGCGTGCCACAAGGTAATACTTGCCGTTCAGCTTGATGGCACCGGAGTTGAACACGGCGTTCACGCCCAGACGCTCCATAAAGTGGGGGTTCGTCTCCGGGTTCAGGTCGAACCGCCAGCTCAGCGGGATGGATTCGCGGGTCAGCACCGGGTTTTCCCACCGGTCGTAGATGCCGTTGTAGAAATCGGTCTTTTTGTTTTTGCGGGCCAGGTAGGCATCCTGCAAAGCCTTCTGGCGCAGGTATTCGGGATGGAGTTTAGACTGTGACATCGGGGTTCCTCCTTATCAGTTCCATGCACATTCTGCCGTTGTGGTAGGGGCACTTCCACGGCTCAAGGATGGGTTTGCGGCTGGACGGTTTTCCGTCTGCGTCCACCTCCCAGAACCATTCACTGCCGGGGCGTTTGTCCACCATCACGTTGCAGATGTAGTGGTAAATATCGGCGGCGGCATCGCGGTATTTTGCATCGCCGCTCTTGTTGTATTCGTTCACGAAGCCCAGCACGCTTTCGGCCTGCACCCACCACACACGGGTGGTGTTCACCTTGCCGCGGTCGCACTCGTTGACCACCGAGTGGTCAATGTAAGCTTCCTTGTAGATGTGGGCGGCAAGGTCGGAGTTGATGGTGTGGATGCGTTTGGAAAGCGCTGCATCGCCCAGTAAATCGCAGCCCCAGTCGATGAGCCAGCTGGACTCGATATCGTGGCCGTAGCTGTACAGGTCGATGATGGAGTTGTAGTGCTGGTCAAAGAACACCAGCTGCCGGTGCAGCTCCGGGCTGTAAATTTTGTGCTCGTAGATATCAAGGATGCGGCGCAGGGCCTTTTCCACCTCCGGGTCACGGCTTGCCTGATAAAGCCCGGCGTAACCCTCGAACACATGGAGCAGGGTGTTCATGGTCTTTGCCGCCATGACACCGTTTTCGGAGAGCTTTTCGTTGCTCTCCGGCTTCCAGTCGATGGTAAAGGCCTCCAGATAGCCCTCGCTGTCGGTGCAGTGCTGCTCGATGAGATGAAAGATCTTTTTTGCGTAGGTCAGCGCAACGGGGTCTTTGGTCAGCCGGTAGTAAGCGGAAAGGGCATAGATGGCAAAGCCCTGATTGTAGGTGTGCTTGGTGGTGTCCTGCGGCTTGCCGGTGTAATCGCAGCTCCAGTACACACCGCCGTTTGCCTCGTCGTAGCAGTTTTTCAGGAAGAACTGGTAGGCGTGGCGGGCATCCTCGGCAAGGTCTGCCCGGCCGGTGAGCATGGCAGCCTCGGAGAAGAACCACAGAATGCGGCTGTTCAGGATGCAGCCCTTTTCGGCCTGTTTGTCCAGCTTCAGGTCAAAATCCATGTAGCCGTAAAAGCCGCCGTTTTCCTCGTCCCGCAGCCCTTTCCAGAAGGGAATGATGGTTTGCAGCAGCATTTCTTCTGCTGCCTGTTTGATGGAAGACATAATACAGAACTTCCTTTCTGTACAAAGTAAAACCCTCTCGGTCACGGCTTGCGCCGTGCCAGCGCCCGGTAGGGGACGTAAAATCTCTTTTTGCAGAGATGGCGATGCGAAGCATTGACAGAGAGGGTTGCGCTTGACGTTTAGCGGATGCCCACCTCGTGATCGGTGGGGCCTGCGTTATCGTGGGTCTTGATGTAATCCACCACCTCGTCTACGGTGGTGAAGGCCAGACCGACATAGCTGTCGGCGCAGCCATAGTACAGAGCGATGCGGCCGGTGTCGGCATCCTGCAAGGTGGCGCAGGGGAAGCAGACGTTGGGCACGAAGCCGCGCTCCTCATACCACTTTTCCGGGGTCAGCAGGAAGTTGCCGCAGCGGTACAGTACCTTACTGGGCTCGTCCTTATCCAGAATGGCACCGCCGATGGAGTAGACGAAGCCATTGCAGGTGCCGGTAACGCCGTGGTAGAACAGCAGCCAGCCCTCGCTGGTCTCAATGGGGGCAGCACCGCCGCCGATCTTCACGCTCTCCCACCAGTTGGAGCCCTTGCTCATCACATGGCGGTGACGGCCCCAGAACTCCATATCCGGGCTCTGGCTCAGGAAGATGTCACCAAAGGGGGTGTGGCCGCTGTCAGACGGGCGGCTCAGCAGGGTGTACAGGCCGTTGATCTTGCGGGGGAACAGCACGGCGTTGCGGTTGAAGGGGATGAAGGGGTTCTCGATGCGGACAAAGGTCTTGAAGTCGGTGGTCTTGGCGATGCCAATGGACGCACCGTAGAAGTCCTGACACCAGATGATGTAGTAGGTGTCCTCCACCTTCACAAGACGGGGATCGTAGGCGTACACCGGCATAAACGGCTCGCCCTTTTCGTTGACGAAGGGGATCTTGTCCTTGTCAAAGTTCCAGTGGATGCCGTCCTCGCTGCGTCCCAGATAGATGTAGGGGATGCCGTCGACCTGTTCGCCACGGAACACGCCGATGAACTTGCCCTCGTAGGGCACCACGGCACTGTTGAAGATGCGTGCCACCCCTTCCACAGGGTTGCGGTCGATGATGGGGTTCTCGTTGTACCGCCACACCGGGGCGGTAACATCGGCGGGCTTTTCCTGCCAGGGGATGTTGGGCAGTGCATCGCAGAACATTTTTACGTTGCTCATAAGATAAACTCCTGTAATAGAAGATTGTTTGTTTTCCTTCTGCTGTATTCTCCCGGCTCCTGCACAGAAACCGGGAGAAGCAGCAGATGAAGGAGAAAGGTGGATGTCGCAATTTTAGCCTTTGACCGCACCGGCAGCCATGCCGCTGTAGATCTGATCCTGACACAGCAGGAACACGATAAGGGCGGGGATGATGGTGATGATGACACCGGCGCAGATGTAGTTGTACTGGTTGCCCATGGGGCCGGAGAACACATACAGCGAGGTAGCAACCACCTGATACTTGGTCTTATCCTGCAGATACAGGTTTGCCATGTAGTATTCGTTGTAGGTGGACACACCCTTCAGGATGGCGCTGGTGACGATGGCGGGCTTCAGCAGGGGCAGCAGGATCTTGAAGAACACACCAAAGTAGGTGCAGCCATCCAGAATGGCGCTTTCATCCAGCGTGGGGGAAAGGTTCTCGAAGAACTGCAAAAAGATATAGATGGTGATAACGTCTGTGCCCATCATCAGGATGATGTAGCCGGGCATGGAGTTCACCAGATGCAGAGCGGTCATGATCTGGTACACCGTGACCTGAGAGGCGATGCCGGGGATCAGGGTGGCAATGGTGAACAGGTTGCGGATCAGCTTGTTGCCGGGGAACTTGAACCGGTTCAGCACATAAGCCAGCATGGCGCTGATCATAATGCTGCCCACCAGCACGCAGATCAGGATAATAAAGCTGTTGAGGAACGCCTTGCCCATGTTGGCCTTGTTCCATGCGATGATGAAGTTATCGAAGTTCAAAAAGCTCTTGGGCAGGGTGATGACGTTGGTGTTGGCGTACTCCTCCTCGGTTTTAAAGGCGGTGAATACGCAGGATACGATGGGCACCAGTGCCACGAAAGCGGCAAAGATCAGCAGCACATACTTGCAGATGTTGATGAGGACGCGCTTCATCTTGATGGAAGCGATCTCGTTTTTGGTTGCGTTCATACGTTCTGCCTCACTTTCACTTGGTTACGCCGCTGCTGCGGTTTTCCAGCCATTTTTCCACAGCCTTCTGGGCGTAGGTGACGATCACGATGAGCAGCAGCAGAACCACAGCCATGGCGGATGCAAGACCCACCTTCTGGTCGGTATGGGCGATCTTGTCCATGACCACGAAGTAGGTGGAGGTGTTGAAGCCGCCGCCGGTGACAACATAGGGCATCTCGAAGGCGGACAGTGCGCCGGACACCGAGATGATGAGGTTCAGCACCACGATGGTGCTGATGGAGGGCAGGATGATGTCCTTGAAGCGGTGCCATGCGTTGGCACCGTCGATCTCAGCAGCCTCGTACAGAACGGGGTCCACAGAAGCGATCGCGCCGATGAACATGACGATGTTCTGGCCGATGTATTTCCAGATGGAGCAGGCCACCAGCACGACGTTGTTGATGGACTCATCCCGGAGCCAGAAGGGCAGCTTATCCATGTTGAAGCCCACCCAGCTCAGCAGGGTATCCAGCACAAAGCCGTGGGTGAAGAAGAACTTGAAGATGAAGCCCACCGAGATGCCGCAGATGAGGCAGGGAAAGTACAGTGCACCCCGGAAGAACTTGCTGCCCTTGCACTTGAAGCTCAGGATGGTGGCAAACAGCAGCGCCAGCGCCATCTGCACCACCGAACCTGCCATGTAGTAAAGGCTCAGGCTCAGAGCGTGGAAGCAGTCTTTGCGGGTAAAGACCGAGATGTAGTTCTGCAGACCCACAAAGGTGCGTCTGCCGATGTACTTCATTTTGAAGAAGCTGAACTCCACCATTTTGAAGAAGGGCAGATAGGTGAACATGAACAGCAGCACCAGCGGAACGAACAGGAACACCAGCGTGACGATGAGCTGCTGCCCGCGCATACTGTGGAAGTATTCGCTGAAGCTCTTGCGCTTTTTAGGCGCGGATACGGTTGCGGAAGATGCCATACAAAAGACCTCCTTTCACCAAAAACAGGGCGGACACGGGCCCGCCCTGCTGATTTATAACGATAGATCGCTTACTGCGGTGCGTAGGCATCCACGGCCTTGTTCCATGCGGCGTTCCAGTCGGCCACGATGTCGTCCAGAGTCTCGTCGCCGTTGATACCAGCCTCCACCACACGCATGACGTGGGTCTGGTCGGCATTCAGCATCAGCTCAGCCTCCTGCTGCACCTCGGTGGCAAGGTCTGCCAGCTCTGCGGGGGCGGGGGCATCCTCGATCAGGTCGATGCCGTCGAATGCCTTCAGGGTATCGGGGTATTCCTGGCTCTTCAGCACCGGCACACCGCCCTGATCATAAGCAAAGTTGGAGCTTTCGGTCAGCCACTTGATGTAGAGCATGGCAGCCAGCTTTTTGTCATCGGTGGTGTTCTTGTTCACACCGTAGCAGTAGTCTGCACCTGCGCTGGCGTACTGGGTACCCTTGACGGTGATGGGGAACGGCATATAGCCAATGTCGTCGGCGTGGTCACCGGCGGCCTGCATCTGCACGATGGCCCAGCTGCCCAGAACCATGGCACCGATCTGGCCGTTATTGATGCGGGGCTTGGAGCCCTCCCAGTCGGTGGTGGTGGGGTCGGCCTCGGTCAGACCGCGCTTCACTGCTTCGTACAGGATGTAGTACACAGCGTAGGGACCCATATCGTCCGCACCCAGAATGCCCTTCTGGAACGGATCCTTGGTCTGGGGCATGGTAATGTTCATCCAGTTCGGGTCGCCGGTTGCGCCGCCGCTGGTGTAAGCATCCCATGCGGTCATGGTCCAGCCGGCGGCGTAGTTGGTGTACAGGGGATCAATGGAAGGATCGTAGTCCTTGATCTTCTGCAGGTCATCCAGGAACTCGTCCGGGGTCTTGGGCAGGGTGGTGATGCCGGCAGCCTCAAAGACCTTCTTGTTGTAGACGATGCCCTGTGCATTGCCGGTGGAGGGGATGCCGTACACGCTGCCGTTATAAGCGCGGTTGGAAGCGAAGTTGTACTCGTTCTCAATGTCGCTCAGTGCGCACAGAGGCTCAAAGTAGTCGCCCAGCTCGGTCAGGGGGATGGCGGTGGGGATCATGCACAGATCGCCCCAGTCCTTGGAAGTCAGACGGGTGGTCATGTCGTTGGCATAGTCGGTGATGCCCTCGTACTTGATGGTGATGTTGGGATACAGCTTCTGGAATGCGGTAATGTAGCCATCGAAGGTGCCGTCATCGATGAGGTCGGTACGGTGGCTGATGATCTTCAGGTCAGCCTTCAAGTCGGTGTTGTCGGTGCCAACGGTCAGCTCATTGTAAGCCTTGGCACCATCCGCACCGGCAGCGGAACCGGCGGTAGAACCAGCGGTGGAGCCGGTGGAACCGGCGGTGGAGCTGGACCCGCCGCCGCAGGCAGCCAGAGCAGATGCTGCTGCCAGAATACCAGTAGCCTTCAGGAAACTACGACGATTGATCTTACGCATAGGGATGTCCTCCTTCTTTAATGTGGAACCTTTTTCCGGGTTGCGAAAGCTTTTGTTAACTTGATTTAGCTAACTGTTTTCTTTCGCTTTTTGTGATTTAAGTATAGCCTTTTCACGATGCACTGTCAATATGACTAAAAAGATTCGGTGATTTGGCGGCAATTCGGCAATATTCCTTGTGAAAACTGCCCCATAAATCCGGGATACAACAGCCATTTTAAAGCTTAAACAAAAATTAAGCTAATAAACAGTAATTGAATTAGCCTAAATAATACCCGACTTTCTGCGTCTTTTTCGATTTTTAACCGCTTTTTTGTTGACGAAACGCCCGAAAACTGTTATGCTTACCATAAAGTAAACGGAACGTTTTTTACCTCACGATCCAATCGAGAAAGAAAGCTGGGATAACTTATGGCAAAAGCAGTGCGCATGGCTGATATTGCCAAGCGGCTGGGCATCAGCACAGTATCCGTTTCCAAAGGGCTTGCCGGCAAGGACGGCGTAAGCGAGGCGATGCGGGCAAAAATTCTTGCTGCCGCCAAGGAAATGGGGTATCAGGTGCCTGTCCGCGCGCAGACGCAGACCGGCGGCGAGACCATCGGCATTCTGGTGGCGGACCGCTTTTTCAACGAGAACGCCTTTTATTCCAATCTGTACCGGGCGGTGCTCAAGTGCGCTGCCGAGCAGGACATCTCGGTGCTGATGGAGATCGTTCTCCCGCAGGCAGAAAAGAGCTGCAACATGCCCAATTTCCTTGTTAACCACAAGGTGGACGGCCTGATCTTCATGGGCGAGATCAGCCGCCGGTATCTGGCCACCGCCGTGCAGACCGGCGTGCCTTTTATGTTGCTGGATTTCTACGACGATGCCATTGCCGCCGACTGTGTGCTCAGCGACAACACCAGCGGCAGCTATACGCTTACGGAACACCTCATCTCCACCGGGCGGCGGAACATCGGCTTTGTGGGCAGCGTGCAGTCCACCAGCTCCATCATGGACCGCTATCTCGGTTATGTAAAGGCTCTGCTGCGCGCCGGGCTTCCCATCCGGGACGACTGGCGGCTCGAAGACCGGGACGACCTGGGAATATTCGTTCCGTTTACACTTCCCCATGAAATGCCGGATGCCTTTGTCTGCAACTGCGATGAGGTGGCCTACAATCTGGTGGAGACCCTCAAGCGCAACGGCTACCGGGTGCCGCAGGATGTGGCAGTGACCGGCTACGATGATTATCGCTTTTCTACCATCTGCAATCCGCAGCTGACCAGCTACCGGGTGGATCTGGATTGCATGGCAAAAACCGTGGTGGCACAGCTCCGCCGCAAGATGGCGCATAAGCCCGCCATCGCACCCACCGTCATCGTGCCCGGCGGCTTTGTAAGAAGAGAATCGACATGAACCGAGAAAAACGGAACGACCCCTGCCGGCTGGCAGGGGTCGTTCCGTTTTATAAGATATCCTTCAAAAAATCCGTCAGTACTTTTGCCGCCTGCCGGTGGTTCTCTGCGCCGGGGTGCTGCCGGGCACCCACGGTTTCCGGCGTGGTGTTGGGCAGCTCCAGCAGATAGACAGAGCTGTCTCCGGTAATGGCCTTGTACTGCTCCATGCCCTGCCGCAATACCGGCAGCAGCTCGCTGCCCAGCATCCCGATGCACCACACCAGCTTTGCCCCGGGGTTCTTCGCCCGGATCAGCGTCAGAAAATGCTGTACACCATTTGCCACTTTTTGGGCGTCCGCAGGGTGGAAGTCCCCATTGGAGAGCCGCCGCAGCTGGTGGGGCTTGCCGGTGGCAGGGTCTTGCCACGGCGGGTTATCAAATGCGCCCGTGTCGTTGGTGCCCAAGTTGACGATGACAGCATCCGGTTTCCATGCAGCAAAATCATTATCCTGCTGTGCGCCAAGGGCGGCATTGCGCTGCCCCATCGCTACACCGCACACCTGCGTATAGTAGGGCGGCATCACATGGCGCACATCGTTGTCCCAGCCGGTCACGATGCCCCAGCCACTTTGCGAGATGCAGCGGTATTCGGCTCCCAGTGCATCGGCGGTCAGGCGGCCGTAGTGGTTCTCCGCAGAGAAAAAGGCTCCCACCCAGTCCTCCTCCGGCTTGGCTCCGATGGCACCCTCGCCGCTGGTGATGCTGTCGCCCACAAACTCCAGCCGATACTGCGGCTCCGGCAGGGGCAGAAATTCGCCGCCTGCATATTCCAGCCCGGTGATCTGCAACAGATGCGCCGGGTCATCGTGCATGGCCTGCACATCCTTTAGCAGCCGGAGGTGCTTTGCCTTGCCCGGTGTCATGCCCCGGAACAGGCACACCCGGCTTTTGCCGGGGTTCACGGCAAACCGTGCCACCCATGCGCCGTTCAGCTCCACGCTGACCCACGGCTCTACCACCTCATAATCGGCGAAAAAGTCCACCCACAGCTCACTGCCGGTAAATTCCAGCTCCATGCCGCTGGCCGTCCAGAACAGGGTCAGCGGGTCACGCCCGGTGTGCCGCCCCAGTGCCCGCACCTGCGGCAGCTGGGTCAGCGTCGCAGTTGTAAGTTGCTCCATTTTCTGTTCCTCCCCTTGGTTTTTGCCTGAAGCATAGCAGATTCTACCCAAAATCGCAAGCTAAATCTGTAAGCTAACAAAAACCTAAAATTTAGTTTAGCCTTTGCGCCTCCCGGTGCAGGGGCTTTTTTCGGGTCAGGTTGACCAGTGCTTTGCCCCTCTCCTTGTACCATACGCTGAAAATGAAGCGGCATATTGACGGAACTTCCAAAACTGTCTTATACTTGTTGTGCAATCTGACGTTGATTTTTGAGAAAAAAGAGGAAGGTTTCATGGAGCTGGAACACAACTTTTACGGGGTGAATTTTGCACCCTTTCCCCACCGGGGCAACCTGAGCAGCGAGACTGCCCACCGCAGCATGGCAGCCATGGTGGAAGCCACCGCAGCCAACTGGGTCATCCTGTCGCCCTCTGGAATACAGTCTGGCCCTTACAGTGAGGAGATCAACTGGAACACCGATGCCACCCCCACAGATGAGGAGCTGTGCGGTGCCATCCGCTTTGCCAAGCAGTTGGGCTTGCAGGTGGCGCTGAAGCCTACCGTCAACTGTGCCAACGGTGTGTGGCGGGCGCGCATCAGCTTTTTTGACCACGATGTACCCTGCGAGACCCAGTGGAGCGGATGGTTTGCCAGCTACACAGCATTCCAGACCCACTACGCCGCACTGGCGCAGGCCGAGGGCTGCGGGCTGTTCCTGACCGGCTGCGAAATGACCATGACCGAGCACCGGGAAGCAGAGTGGCGCGCCCTCATTGCCGCTGTGCGGCAGCAGTACCACGGCCCGGTGAGCTATAACTGCGATAAATACGGCGAGGACCATGTGAACTGGTGGGATGCGGTGGACTGCATCGCCTCCAGTGGCTACTACCCCCTGAAGGACTGGGAAAACCAGCTGGACCGTATCGAGGCGGTGAGCCAAAAATACAAAAAGCCCGTCCTCTTCAGCGAGGCAGGCTGCATGAACATCACCGGTTCTTCTGCCGTGCCCAACAACTGGGAGCTGAAGGGAACACGGAATGATCTGGAGCAGGCAGATTGGTATGAGGCAATGTTTTCCGCCTGCGCCAAGCGTCCGTGGGTCATGGGCTTTGGCGTGTGGGACTGGCCTGCCGATACCAGAGCAGTCAGTGCCTACGCCGTGTCCGGCCGTCCGGCGGCAAAAATTATCCATAGTGCATATCAGGGAGGAGTTTTAGAATGAATACGTCCAATTTTGCTCGCTTGAAAGAACTGTTCCGCCGTGCCGCGGCAGGGCAGGAACTGACCATCGGCTTTCTGGGAGGTTCCATCACCCAGGGCAGCCTTTCCACCCAGCCCGGTAATGCCTACGCTTTCCGGGTGTACCAGTGGTTCGTGGATACCTTTCCGCAGTCGAAGTTCCACTACGTCAACGGCGGCATCGGCGGCACCAGCTCCCACTATGGCGTTGCCCGTGCCGTGACCGATGTGCTGATGTACCAGCCGGATTTTGTGGTAGTGGATTTCAGCGTCAACGATCTGGACGTCCCCTTCCGGCAGGAGACTTACGAGGGTGTTGTCCGCAAGCTGCTGGCATGGCCCTCTCACCCGGCGGTGGTGCTGCTGAACAACATTTATTACGATACCGGCGAGACGGCACAGGACGAGCACAACGCCGTGGGCGACCACTACGGTGTGCCCCACGTCAGCATCCGGGACAGCATTTACAAGGATCTGCGTGCCGGTAAGTATGCCAGCCGCACTCTGCTCAGCCCCGATGGGCTGCACCCCAACGATTACGGCCACGGTCTGGTGGCAGGGGAGATCATCAAGCTGCTGGAGGCAGTCAACGCCCACCGGGAAGAACCGGAGCAGGAGCCTGCCTTCCCGGCACCGCTCACCGCCAACGCCTACGAGAACGCCCGGCGGCTGACCATCCGGGAGCTCTCCCCCAAGCTGGAAGGTTTCCGGGCAGACCCGGAGGAAAAGCTGGGGCATCTGGACCACTGGAAAAACGGCTGGGTAGGCCAGAAGCCCGGCGACAAAATCACCTTTGAGGTGGACGCCTCCTGCATTGCAGTGCAGTACCGCAAGACCATCCGCCGCCCGGCGCTGCGGGCACAGCTGGTGCTGGACGGCGACACCGCCCACCCTGTTCTATTGGACGGCAACTTCGATGAGGATTGGGGCGATTGCCTGTATTTACAGCCCGTCCTCCACCATGGAGAGCAGAAGACCCATACCGTGGAGATCACCATTCTGCCCACAGAGGATAAAGCTCCCACAGAATTCTACCTCATGGCGCTGATCACGGCGTGAGGGAAAATGCCCCTCCTGGATTTGATTTTGGTGTGTGACCACTCAAACCAATGCCGTTAAGCCGGTGGGGGATACTATAAAACGGCAAGGCCGCCTGCTGCCAAGCGACCTTGCCGTTTTGTGCTGTATTTTGCTAAATCAGATGGTTAGCACTGCCTAACAACTGACGCAAAAAAATGCAGGGTAAAACCCTTCAAATGGTTAGACAAAACAAATCCGTGGGATTGAAATAGCACTCCCGCAGGGCGTTGTCAAGCAGAAACCGATAAGTTTGCAGGGGTGAATTTTTTCGATGCAGAAATCGTTTTGCATCTTTTATGCCGCAGGGGAGGCTCCAATAACGAAATCTCTTTCAAAATCTCCGAGAATGCCTAAACATCTTGGCAGAGGCAGCAGCAGGGCGAAGTGTACGATGCCCGGTTGGAAGGGAAACTTTCCGGCTGGCACGGCGTAAAGACCCAGCCGAATACCCTGCCCATCAACGGCATGAACACCGTGCCCCTCCGGGAGCAGGAAGCCTTTGCGGGCAAGCTGCTGCACACCCCCAGCGGCGAGAAGGAATTACTGGTCCTTACCGACCACAGCGTCAACGAGATCGCACAGGAAGTTGGCTTTGGGGACGCCAGCAATTTTTCCACCCGGTTTGCAAAAGCCACCGGGCAAAGCCCTTTGCAATACCGCAAAAGCGCGCTGAAGCCGCTGGAGACGGCAAGGTGAAGCGCTTGATTGTAGTAAAGTATTTTCTGCAAAAACGGTGCGACCATGACCGACCTGCGGGCGCAGTGCGGAAGTGTAATAACCCACTATTGTTATTTTATGCAAAGAGTGATATTATCACTATTATAAAAGACTGTTTCCCTTAAAGAAAAAGTATGCACCCGCCGGATACTGGAAAAAGGACGGACGGGCAGCAACGGTAAATGCAATGGAGATTTTACTCACAGGTTTTACAGCATTCCTGACGCAGGAGTGGATCGAGACGGCATTCCCGGATGATCATGTGTTGACTACCCACGCAAAAGGGGAAGCGCTGCTGGACACCCGGATCAAGACAGTGATGCTGGAAAGCAAGCAGCTGCTGGATCAGCTTTCGGAAACCTACCAGTTTGATCGGGTTGTCTATTTTTCTGAATATCTGCTGCCACACGGTGAACAGGAAGGTGAACTGGACCGCCTGCGCCGGGTACTGCAATCCTGCCGTGAGCGGGAGGTGGAGCTGTTGTACCTCTCGGGGCCGGAGGCTGCATTGACGCCGTCCTCCGGCAAAACGTTGCTGGCCAATGCAGCGGAGGAACTTTGCTTCCATTACGCCAAGACCAGCAAACTTCAGGTCAAGGTGTTCCGCCTGCCCTATCTGTATGCCGTCTCGGCCAGCGGTGCGGAGCAGTTTGCACGGTTGTTCGAGCAGATATCTGCAGGGACTGTTCAAATGGATGAGCAGGCCGCGCAGCCGCTGCTGGCGCTCTGCGCAGAAGAGTTGGCAGATCTCGTTGCCCGGGTATTCGATACATGGACGCCGGAACCGGAGCGCTTTACACTGCCGGATGTTTTTGGGAGCACACAGGGTCAGCTGGGCGAGGCGCTGCAAAAGCTGCAGCCCGGACTGAAGGTGCTGTACGGCACCGATACCATCCAGACCTATCCCGCAGCGGATAATACTGTCCGCCGCAGGTACGGCTGGTTCCAGCGGTACAGCCTTCTGGACGATCTGCCAACGATCTATAATATGTGGTGCGCCCGGCAGGCGGAGAAAAAAAGTTTTATACGCAAAACGGTGGATAAGATCCGCCAGAGCCCGCGCCTGCTGCAGCTGATAGAGATCGCTGCCGCGTGGTTCGTCACGGAACTGCTGGTGCGTATTACAGGCACGGACGCACAGTTCCAGATGATCGATTTCCGGCTTATGTTCGTTGTGCTGGTCGGCACGGTCTACGGTCTCAATGCAGGTGTGTTGTCCGCTGTGCTGGCGTCTGTTTCTCTGGCAGCGGGCTATCTGCGGCAGGGTACCACCCTGATGCTGTTGTTTTATGAGCCTGCCAACTGGTTAGCGTTCATTGTATATTTTGTGGTGGGAGCGTCCTGCGGCTATGTGCAGCTGCGTAATACAGAGACCGCCCGTTTCGTGCAGGAAGAAAATAATCTGCTGTATAAGCGGCTAGAATTTACCCGGAAACTGTATCAGGATACGTTGGAGGATAAACAGATGTTCCGCCGCCAGATTCTGGGACGCCGGGACAGCTTTGGCAAGATCTATGCTGTGACCCAGCAGCTGGATATGCTGCAGCCGCAGGAGATCTACCGCAAGACGGTGCAGGTGATGGAGGACGTGCTGGAAAACCACAGTCTCACCATCTACCGGATGGAAAAGAACCATGGGTTTGCCCGCCTTACCGCTGCCAGTGCCGGAATGACGCCGGAGCCGGCGCACTCGCTGGAGGTGGAGCAGTGGTTGGATGTGCTCCGCGCCATCGAACAGGAAGGGCTGTGGGTGAATCGCGGCTTCCTCCCCGGGCGTCCGATGTATGCTGCGGGTGTGCGGCAGAACGGCAGCCTTGTGGTACTGATCGGGCTGTATACTGCCGGTGAGGAGCAGATGACCCTGTATTACCAGAACCTGTTCCGCATCCTCTGCGGACTGGTGGAAACAGCACTGGTGCGTGCCTTTGCGTACGAAAGTGCTGTGCGGGAAAACTGGTATCTGCCCGGCACCTGCCTGCTGCGCCCGGCGGTGTTTGCGGAGCAGCTGGCTACAGCCTGCACCCTGCAGGAAGATAAAATGGCGCATCATCTGCTGCTGCGGGTGACGGGGGAATTTAAAGACCGGGCCGAACTCAATGAGCGGGTGGAGCGCTCCATCCGCAGTACCGATGCAGCAGGCGTTGGAACAGACAATACCGTTTACTTGCTGATGAATCAGGCCGATGAAGAAGATCTGCCGCTGCTGACCCGGCGCTTGGGGGAAAAAGGCCTTTGTGTCACTGCGGTGCCGCTGGATGAGCAGCTGCGGCTGATCGACACTGCAAAACAGGAGGTACCGCATGCGTAACGGGTTCTGGCTTGGGCTTGTACTGCTGGCGGTGCATCTGGCCGTATGCGGGGGCCTTTGGCTGCTGGCCCGGACCCGGGCACTGGAGGTGGAGGGATATTTTATCCCGGTGATGCTTCTTGTGCCGCTGTGGGGGCCCCTGTGCGTGCTGCTGCTCCACACTTCCAATCGCCTTACAGGCGGGTGCCTGCGGGAACAGACATTGGAAAAACTGCGCATCAATGAAGAAATACACAAAAACATCCTTGTGATGGAAAACGAAGGCGAGGATACGGTCGTTCCGCTGGAGGAAGCGTTGCTGGTCAACAGCCCTGCGCAAAAGCGGAAGCTTATCCTCTCGGTGCTGACGGATGATCCCGCAGGTTATTACGACCTGCTTCAGCAGGCCCGTATGGACAACGACAGCGAAGTGGTGCATTACGCTTCCACGGCATTGTCACAGATCACCAAAGAGGCAGACCTGAAATTGCAAAAGCTGGAGCAGCGCTATGCCGCTGCCCCGGACGATGCTGCTGTGCTGGAAGAATACTGCGATTATCTGGAAGGCTACCTAAAAGACGGCTTTGTACAGGGCAGAGCCGCAGAGATCCAACGCCACCAGCTGGAGCAGCTGTTGAAAAAGCGGATGGAAAGCCTTGGCGGACGCCGCAGCTGTACGCTGGAGTGCAGGCTGGCAGATGTTCAGCTCGGTCTTGCGGAGTATGACCGCGCAGAGAAAACGCTGGAGGATCTTACAGCGCGCTGGCCTCAGCGCGAGACGCCGTGGGTGCTCCGCCTGCAGCTGGCAGCAGCGCTGCGCGATGGGGCGGCTATCCAAAAAACACTGTGCCAAATCGAGGAAAAGGAGGTCTACCTCAGCGCAAAGGGCCGCGAGATCGTGCGGTTCTGGCAGGGGAAACAGCAATGATAAAGGAGATCTTTTCCTGGCTGCGGGCATTCCGCTGGCAAAAGCTGCTGATCATCTGGGCTGTGTTCGTGGCGATGGCCGCTATCCTGTTTGCGGAGCGCAGCGGTGTTCAATACGAGGCAACAAAATTTAAGATCAATTATCTTCCCCGGACAGAGGTCAAGCCTGCACAGATCGCCATGTTCGGCCAGCCTGCCACCTGCCTGCTGCTCTACGATTCCGGGCAGGAAGGCACAGACCTTGCAAAAAAGCAGTTCGATCAGATCCTGCTGGATATGAAAGTGAGCACGCAGGCTGTGGATGTGCACACAACATCTCTTGCAGAGATCCCGGAATTTGACCGGTATAAAACCGTTGTGGTCCTCATGAGTGAGCTGGACCCGTTGGGCAAACGCCTGATCGACCTGATGAACTGGGTGCGGGACGGCGGCAGCGTTTTGTTTGCCATGGCACCCCAGAAAACAACATATTTTGACGTGATCTCACCCGAACTCGGTGTCCTGTCCTCTTCCTGGGAGTATAAGACTGCAGAAAGCATTGTTCCCACAGAGGAGTTTATGCTGGGCGGCGGGCAGCGGTATGAGTTCAGTGACCCATTTGAATCCTCTCTCAGTGTCAGTCTCCGGGAGGAAGCCACCGTCTATGCCAGCACAGGGGACGAAGGCGTTCCGCTGGTATGGGGCACAAAGTCCGGTGCCGGCAGGGTGGTGGTGGACAACATCGGCATTTACGATAAGGTGCTGCGGGGCATTTATGCGGCTTCCTACAGCCTTCTGTGCGATGCCGCGGCCTATCCGGTGATCAACGGCGCTGTGTTCTATCTGGATGATTTTCCGTCTCCGGTGCCCGGCGGCGATGGCACTTATATCCGCAGGGATTACAGGATGAGCATTGCGGACTTTTATTCCAAAGTCTGGTGGCCGGATCTCGTAAAGCTTGCACAGCAATACTCTATCCGTTTTACCGGTGTCATGATCGAAAACTACGAGGACGATACCCAGAGTGCGCCGGAGCGTCAGCTGGACACCCAGCAGTTCCGATACTTTGGCAGCCTGCTGCTGCAACAGGGCGGGGAAGTGGGCTTCCACGGCTACAACCATCAGCCGTTGGTACTGCCCGATACGGATTACAAGGATCTTTACAGCTACCGTCAGTGGCCCAGTGAGGATGCCATTGCGGCAGCAATGAACGAACTTATCAGTTTTCAAAAGACCTTGCTGCCCAACACCGAGGGCAGCGTCTATGTGCCGCCCTCCAACATCCTTTCCGCTGCCGGGCGGAAGGTGCTGGGCAGCAAGGTGACCCAGATCCGCACCATTGCCAGCACCTACTTTGCGGAGGAGGGCACATCCCTGCCCTATGTGCAGGAATTCGGTGTGGCCAGCGACGGTGTCGTGGAGCAGCCCCGCATCGTATCCGGCGGTATGGTGGGAGATACCTATATGCGGCTGGCTGCGATGAGCGAGTTGAATATGCACTACGTCAGCACCCACTTCATGCACCCGGACGATCTGCTGGATGTGGACCGTGGTGCTGCAGAAGGCTGGGAAACTTATAAGGGCGGCCTGGAAGATTACCTCAAATGGCTCAGTGCCACCGCACCGGATCTGCGCAGGCAGACCGGCACCGAGTGCTCTGCTGCCATTCAGCGGTATGCACAGCTGACGGTCACGCTGGACAGCACCGATACCGCGTGGACGCTGCACCTTGGCAATTTTGTGGATGAAGCATGGCTGTTCTTTCGTGCCAATGAGGGAACACCCGGCAAGGTGACGGGCGGTGAACTGACCCGTCTGACCGGGAATCTTTATCTGCTCAAAGCCAATGCTGACACCGTCCGCATTGAAAAGAAGGGGGCGTGACCATGCGCATCTGTCTGGTGCTGGAGGGATCTTATCCCTATGTTCACGGCGGCGTATCCACATGGATGCACGCTTATATTCAGGCCATGCCTTGGCAGGAATTCTCCCTCTGGGTCATCGGTGCCAAAGCACAGGACCGGGGAAAGTTTGTGTATGAGCTGCCGCCCAACGTAAAAGAAGTGGAGGAGGTTTTTCTGGATGATGCCCTCCGTCTCCACGGGGAGCGGCAGCCGGTCCTGTTTACCGCAGACGAGCGTACCGCCCTGCGGGAACTGGTACGGCTGGGCAGCCCGGATTGGGATGTGCTGTACCGTCTGTTTCAGGAAAAAGGCGTCCACCCGCTCTCTTTTTTGCAGAGCCGGGATTTTATGGAGCTGTTCACCGATATCTGCCTGCAGGAGTATCCCTATGTGGCCTATGCGGATGCGTTCCATACCATGCGCTCGATGCTGCTGCCGGTGCTCTACCTGCTTACGGGCCGGGTGCCGAAAGCGGATGTCTACCATGCGATCTCCACCGGCTACGGCGGTCTGCTGGCCTGTCTGGGCGGCAGTCTGAACCATGCACCGGTGCTCCTTACGGAACACGGCATCTATACCCGTGAACGTGAGGAGGAGATCATCCGCGCAGAGTGGGTGGTGCCCTCGTTCAAGAGCCGATGGATCCGGTTCTTCTATGTGCTTTCTGAGGAGATCTACCGGCGGGCGTTCCGGGTCAGCAGTTTGTTCTATAATGCCCGCCGGACGCAGATCGAAATGGGGTGCAATGCTGAAAAGTGCATCGTGATCCCAAACGGCGTCCAGTACGAGCGGTTCTGCAATATCCCGCTCAAACAGGAGGATGGCTGGGTGGATATCGGCGCAGTGGTGCGTCTGGCACCTATCAAGGACGTCAAGACCATGATCTATGCGTTCTTTGAGCTGGCCTCCCGGGTGCCCAATGTGCGGCTCCACATCATGGGCGGCGTGGATGATGAGGATTATGCTAAAGAATGCTATGCACTGGTGGAGGAATTACAGCTCAAAAATCTGATCTTCACAGGCCGTGTGGATGTGGTGCAGTATATGCAAAAGCTGGACTTCACTATCCTTACCAGCATTTCGGAGGGACAGCCGCTCTCTGTGCTGGAATCCATGGCAGCCCGCCGTCCCTGTGTGACTACGGAGGTGGGGTGCTGCCGGGAACTGCTGGAAGGTGCCCCGGGGGATACGTTCGGCATTGCAGGCTACTGCGTGCCCCCTATGTACCGTCAGGGATTGGCTGATGCAATGGAAAAAATGTGCGCCAGCCGTGCCCGGCGCGAAGAGATGGGGCGCATTGGCCAAAGACGGGTGGATGCGTACTTTCACCACGAGCAGATGCTGGCCAACTACCGCAAAATGTACGATGAAACCGCTAAGGAATATCACTTGGAGTAACCATGGCAGGAATTGGATTTGAATTGAAAAAGCTGTTCCGCCGCAAAGGGCTGTTTGCCTCCTTGCGGGCCTACGGCTATGCGGGTATCATCTGCACCGGCCCCATGCTGCTGGGCGTTGTGCTTCAGTTTGGTATTCTGCTGCTCTGCGGCTGGGTGAATGCCCAGCGGGAGCAACAGGATCTGCTGGTCTGTATGATCACCTATACGCTGCTGTTTTCCCTTACGGTCACCAGCTTCTTTTCCATGCCGGTAACACGGTATCTGGCAGATATGCTGTATGAGGAACAGGAGCAGACCATCCTGCCATCGTTCTGGGGTTCCAGCAGCCTGATGCTTGTACTGGGCTGCACGCTGTATGGGCTGTTTCTGCTTGTTTCAGGAGCAACTCTTTTGCAGGGGCTGCTCTGCCTGTGGCTTTTTGCAGAGATGATCGTGAACTGGAACGCCATGAGCTACCTGACCGCCATCAAGGATTACCGGGGCATCCTCTGTTCGTTTCTGGCAGCTATTGTGCTGGCGTTTGGGCTGGGGTTCGTACTGGTGGTGCTGCTGGGCTGTCCGGTGCTGGAAGGAATGCTCTTTGCTGTGACCATGGGCTACGGCCTGATGATGGTCTGGGATGTAGTGCTGCTCTGCCGCTACTTCCCGCAGAGCGATGAGAGCCCGTGGACGTTCCTGCGCTGGGTGGATGCGTTTTTACCGCTGGCCTTTACGGGGCTGTGCACCAACATCGGGCTGTTTGCCCACCTTGTCATCTGCTGGGCAGGCCCGTCGGGGGTACAGGTCAAAGGCCTGTTTTATGGGGCTCCGTATTATGATGTGCCTGCCCTTATTGCGTTTTTGACCATTCTCGTCACAAGCGTGAATTTTGTGGTGTCGGTGGAGGTCAATTTTTACCCCAAATACCGGAACTACTACAGCCTGTTCAACGATGGAGGCGTTGTGGGGGATATCGTCACGGCAGAGGAGGAGATGCTGGCTGTGCTGAACCGGGAACTCCGGTTCACGGCGCTCAAACAGCTGTTCGTCACAGCGGCGGTACTCTCGCTGGAGGGTGCCCTGTTGGATCTGCTGCCTCTTGGGTTCAACGACCTGATGCACGGCTACTTCCGCACCCTGTGTGTAGGGTACGGCCTTTACGCCGTGGGCAACACCGTCCTGATGATCCTGCTTTACTTTACGGATTACGGAGGGGCTGTCGCAGCAGCCGTGGTATTTGCTGTTTCAGCCAGCGGGCTTACAGCGCTTTCCATGGCGTTTGACCCTGTGTTTTATGGGTTCGGCTTTCTGATCGGGGCGGCACTGTTTTATCTGGTCACGCTGTTCCGGCTGGATGTCTTTACAGCCAACCTGCCCTATCGGGTATTGGGGCAGCAGCCTATTGTGGCAGAAACAAAAGCCGGGCACTTCACCCGGCTGGGGCTGTTCTTGGAACATAAAAAAGGAACAGAGCGAGAGGAGAGGGCAAATGAAGGATAGAGATCTCATCCCACGCCGCAGGGTACTGGGGCTGGGTGTGGCGCTGGCCGGGCTGTGTGCGGGCTGTGCTGTGCTGCCGGCCGGGAGTACAGAGAGCGCTGCCGGTTCACAGGCGGCGTCTGGGAATAAAGCGGCGGACAAGGTGGAAAAGGCTCCGCTGGAAGATATCAACAGTGTTCACCTGCGGGATAACCCGGAACTTTACACGGTCTATGATGACAGCGGCGTGGTGACGATGTACCTGACCGTGAGCCGGGGCAATGACAGCGAGAACACCAACCACAGCTGGGCAGAGATCAACCATTATTCGGTCTACGATTATGAGGCCATGGGGGTGCCCCGCTATCAGGTCAATGCCCTTTTGCAGGTGGGCGATGAAAATGGCCCTCTGCCCGGGGAACTGGGTTATGCGGTGGAAGCCCCCAACGCCACAGTGCAGATCCGCGGTCAGACCTCCAGCCGGAATGACCAAAAAAACTATAAGATCAAACTCAAGAAAAATAAAGGAAGCTGGCGCGGTCAGCGCACCATCGCGCTGAACAAGCACATGAGCGAAGGACTGCGGTTCCGCAACAAAATGGCCTATGACCTTATTAAGGGAATCGACCAGATGATGGGGCTGCGCACCCAGTTTGTCCATCTTTATGTGAAAGATCTGACCAACAGTTCCAGTGGTGTTTTTGAAGATTATGGCTTGTATACGCAGGTGGAACAGCTGAACAAGACAGCCCTGAAAGCCCATGGACTGGATTCCACAGGGCAGCTGTACAAGGTGAATTTCTTTGAGTTTTACCGCTATGAAGATGCCATCAAGCTTACCACCGACCCTACGTTCGATCAGGCAAAATTTGATTCTTATCTGGAAACGAAGGGCAACAGCGACCACAGCAAACTCATCGAGATGCTGGAAAAGCTGAACGACGAATCTCAGCCGATGGAAAAGCTGCTGGAAACATATTTTGATGCGGAGAATATTGCCTACTGGATGGCGTTTCAGCTATTGACGGGCAATGCCGATACCCAGAGCCGCAATATGTATCTTTACAGCCCGCAAAACTCCAGCACATGGTATCTGCTGGACTGGGATAATGATGATATGCTTTGCCGTAAAGAACGCGAACTTGTCCGCTTTACAGATGCTGAAAGCTGGGAGAGGGGCATCAGCAACTACTGGTGCAATGTGCTGTTCCGCCGCTGCCTTCAGACCGCGAGCTATCGGGAGGTATTGGATACCGCAGTACAGGAACTGCATGAATATTTGAATGCCGACCGGATCGAGGAGATGACGGCGCATTACCGCACCATCACCGAGCAGTACATCTGGCAAATGCCGGACATGGAGCATCTGCCCCTTACAAGAACGCAGTATAATACGGTGGCGCAGGCACTGCCGGAGGAAATTGAGGAAAATTATCAGCAGTACCCGGAGGGCTACTATTACCCCATGCCGTTCTACATTGGTACGCCCTCTCTTCAGAACGGCGTGCTCCAGCTGAACTGGGACCCCTCCTATGATTTTGATGCCGAGGGTATCACCTATACGGTGGAACTTGCCCGGGATTACCAGTTCCGGCAGGTGCTCTACCGGCAGGAACACGTTGTGCTGCCCGTGGCGCAGGCGGAGTCTCCCGGTGCGGGTCAGTATTTTATCCGGGTGCGGGCTACCAACGCTTCCGGCTATACGCAGGATGCCTTTGATTACTACGTCATCGATACCGGCAAGGTGTACGGCGTCAAATGTTTTTACATCCAGCCGGACGGCACCGTGGTGGAGGATATCTATGAAGAATGAGTCCGCGCTCTGGCAGCAGTGCCTGGAGTGGGGAAAAGAACTGCTGGCCCCGCAGCCCCGCAACCATACGGAAGCCTACCGCCACGAGCTGAAATATCTGATCTCCTACGCGGACAAGGCAGAGCTGACTGTGAGGTTGGCTCCGGTACTTCATCTGGACCCTCACGCGCAGCAGGGCGGGTACTTCATCCGCAGCCTTTATTTTGATGATTATTGGAATACTGCTTACGAGGAAAAAGATGCCGGTGTGCTGCTGCGCAAAAAGTACCGCATCCGCATTTATAATTGCAGCGACCGCAGCATCAAGCTGGAACGAAAGAAAAAATTCGGCAGTTACATCTATAAAGAAGCCGCACCCCTTACCCGGACGGAATTTGAGCAGATCTTAGCAGGAGATTATGCCTTTTTGCTGCACAGTCCCCACCGTTTGTGTCAGGAGTTCTACACCGAGTGTGTATGCAATGTGCTCCGTCCCCGGGTCATCGTGGATTACGACCGGGAACCGTGGATCATGGACGCCGGCACAGTGCGTGTCACCTTTGATATGGACGTTCGGGCTGCTGTGGGCAGCTGGGAAATCTTCGACCCCACGCTTCCCGCCCTGCCGGTGCTGGAACCGGGTAAACTGGTAATGGAAGTAAAATTTACAGAGTATCTGCCGCAGATCGTGCGGGACATCCTCCCGCCCCGTGCGCAGGAGCTGACTGCCGTTTCCAAGTATGTGCTGTGCTGCGATAAGACCGCATATCGGCACGGGTTTGAATACTGGAACGAAACCTGAGAGAAAAGGAATACAATGAACCATGAGCACAAAAGACTTTATCAAAAAATCTGTCCTGAATGCCTTTATCCAGTACGATGCGCCTAAGCTTGCGGTGGCGCTGCTGGCGGCGCTGGCGCTGGGCATCCTTATTTATCTGGTCTACCGCAAATTCTATACGGGCGTAGTATACTCCCGCAGCTTTGCGGTAACGCTGGTGGGAATGTGCGTGCTTACCTGCATGGTCACGCTGGCCATCAGTACCAACGTGGTCATCTCCCTTGGTATGGTGGGCGCATTGTCCATCGTCCGCTTCCGCACCGCAGTCAAGGACCCACTGGATCTGTTGTACCTGTTCTGGTCTATCACTACGGGCATCACGGCGGGCGCCGGAATGTATGCACTGGGGCTGGTCACGGCGGCTGTCATGATCGCCATGATCTATTTGTTCTCCCACTGGCAGGCTAAAGGCCGGGTGTACATTGCGGTGATCCACTATGTGGGTACTGAGGCCGGAGATGATATCGTCCGGGCACTGGGACGCATCAAGTATGCAGTCAAATCCAAGACCATGCGGGGCGAAAATACCGAGATGGCGGTAGAGGTATTCTGCAAAGACCCCAATATGGAATTTGCGGACCGTATCCGTGCTGTAAATGGGGTGCAGGATGTCACCCTCATCCAGTACAACGGGGAGTATCATGGGTAAAATATCAAAGATCCTGGCGGCAGGGCTCTGTCTGCTGGGGATGGGAGTGGCAATGATCGCATCGACCACAAAAACAAGAACCTATGCTGCGGATGACGGCGCATTTCCGAATGCTCAGATCGGTTACGCACCGATGATCGATACCGCAGAGGCTGGCGATGCAACGCTCCGCTATCTGGAACTTACATGGCGGGAGGCAGAGCCGGAAGAGGGCGTTTATGCGTGGGAGACGATCAGCGAAAAATACGGCTTTGCCGCGCTGCGGGAGCAGGGAATCCATCTGGTGATCCGCTTTGTTTGCGATGTGCCGGGACAAGAGACGCATCTGGATATACCGGACTGGCTTTATGCGCAGACAAAGGATGGCAGCTGGTACGATACAGATTATGGAAAAGGCTATTCTCCAAACTATGCCAATGCGGTGTTCCGGGCAGCGCATCACCGTGTGCTTTATGCACTGGCGGAGTTTTTGGGCACGGACGGCTTTGTTTCCTATGTGGAGCTGGGCAGCCTTGGCCACTGGGGCGAGTGGCACATCAAAAGTGAAGATGGCCTGGTGGCCATGCCGGACGAGACGATCCGGGACGAGTATGCCGCAGATTACCTTGCCGCTTTTCCTACGGCGAAACTGCTGATGCGCAGGCCGTTCCGCTTCGCGGCCGAACAAAGCCTCGGCCTTTATAACGATATGACCGGCGAGGAACAAGACACCATGGAGTGGTTAGGATGGATCGCAGAGGGCGGCTGGTACGGCAATGAACCCGATGCGCTGACGCCTATGCCAGATCTCTGGCAGGATGCCCCGGTGGGCGGCGAGTTCACCAGCAGCCTTTCCATGGAGGATATGCTGGAGCAAAATCTTTCCCGCACGCTGCACCTGTTGGAAATGTCGCACATGAGCTTTCTGGGCCCAAAAACGGCACCGGTAAAGGATACAAAAGGATATAATGCCGTGCTGAAGCGGTTGGGCTATCGGCTCCGGATAACAAAGCTAAAGCTGATCCTGTGCGCAGACGGCGTTTCCGCAGAGCTGACTGTGGCAAACGAGGGCGCAGCACCGTTCTATTGGGATTGGCCCGTGAATCTTTATCTGGAGGATGCAGCGGGCGGCACTCTGTGCACGGCGCGTCTGCCGCTGTCCCTGCCGGAGCTGATGCCGGGGAAGAGCCAAAAAGTATCGGTCACGCTGGAAGGGGCAGATGCACAGGAACTGATTGGCAGAGGATGGAAGCGTTTGCTGCGCAGCCCAAAACATCTGACGATTGGGATCGTGGATCCAATGACAGGCCGTGATGCAGTACGGTTTGCCATGAAAGCGGCGCGGAAAAACGGAAGAACGATTTTGCTGTAAGCTGCTGCGCAAAAAGTAGAATTTCATAAGACCTGATTTTTGGTGTGCGGCCACTCAAGCCGGTGGGGGATGCGGGCGCACTTCCGTATGCGGACGGCGCGTTTGATATTGTTTTGTCGCTGAACGGCTTTCACGCGTTCCCGGATAAGGAGGCTGCCTATCGGGAGGTTTTCCGGGTCTTGAGACCCGGCGGACTCTACTGCGTCTGCGGGTACAGAAAGAAATGGTAACGAAGGCTGAAGAACCGGTACATCGGCGAATTGCGCTTGCGGGATGGAATACGGCCGCTAACAATGTTAATGCGACCTAACATCGTCGAAAACTATTGAAAAAGCCCGAAAGCGTGCTACAATATAAAGATAAAGAGCCTGCCCCGCTCCGGGCGTGGGCACACAGATGGAAAATACAGAAACGAGGGGTAAATATGTTTGATGCAAAAAAGCTTGCACTGTTTTTGGGCGGTGTGGTGTTCGGTTCTGCCGGTTTCAAGGTGCTGTCCAGCAAGGACGCTAAAAAGGTCTACACCCAGACCACCGCTGCGGTGCTGCGGATGAAGGACTGCACCATGCAGACCGTGAATAAGGTGCAGGAAGAGGCCGGTGACATCCTTGCCGATGCAAAGGCCATCAACGAGAGCCGCGCTGCCGAGGCTGCACAGGAGGTCATCGAGGATACGGCTGAAGAAGAGCAGACCGCAGAGTGATATGTCGCAACGGAGCCGCCGCTTAGGCGGCTCTTTTTTACGCAGAGGGGTAAGAAAAGCAATGAAATGTACGATCTTACATGAAGGTAAGGGACGGATGCGGGTGCACGTCTGCGCCGTGCGCATGACCCTGCACCGGGCAGATGTGCTGGAAGCCTACCTGAACGGGCAGGAGAACATCCAGAAAGCCACCGTTTGCGAGCGCACCGGAGATGTGGTGCTGACCTACCGGGGCAGCCGGAAGGACGCCGCCGCCCTGCTGGCAGCCTACCGCTTTGACAACGAAGAATTGGAGGTGCTGGTCACCTCTCACGACAGCCGGAAAATCAATCAGGAATATCAGGAAAAGATGGTCAACCTTGTGGCGGGCCGGGTGTTCCGCAAGGTGTTCCTGCCCGCGCCCATCGCGGCGGCATATACGGTGTGGCGCTCCATCGCCTTTATCTGGAAGGGGATCCGCTGCCTGCTGCACCGCAAGCTGGAAGTAGAGGTGCTGGATGCGCTCAGCATCACCGCCTCCCTCCTGCGGGGCGATTACAGCACCGCAGGGTCGGTGATGTTCCTGCTGACGGTGAGCAGCCTGCTGGAAGAGTGGACAAGGAAAAAGAGCTTGGATGACCTTGCCCGCAGCATGGCACTGAACGTGGATAAGGTCTGGGTGCGCACCCCGCAGGGCGAGGTGCTGGTGCCGTTGACCCGCGTTCACGCCGGGGACGAGGTAGTGGTGCGCTCCGGCAACATGATCCCGCTGGACGGCATGGTACTGGAGGGTGAAGCCATGGTGAATCAGGCCGCCCTGACCGGCGAGTCCATGCCGGTGCGCAAGACCACCGGTGCCACCGTCTACGCAGGCACGGTGGTGGAAGAGGGCGAATGCGTCCTTGTGGCCAAGGCCGAAGGCGGTGCTAACCGCTACGATAAGATCGTGGCGATGATCGAGGAATCGGAAAAGCTCAAGTCCGGCACTGAGAACCGGGCTTTGCAGCTGGCCGACCGTCTGGTGCCGTGGTGCCTTGCCGGTACGGTGGCTACCTATGCCTTTACCCGCAACGTCACCCGCGCCATCTCCATTTTGATGGTGGATTTCTCCTGTGCGCTGAAGCTTTCCATGCCGCTGGCGGTGCTCTCTGCCATGCGGGAGTGCGGGGAATACCACATCACCGTAAAGGGCGGCAAGTATCTGGAAGCGCTGGCAAAGGCAGACACCATCGTGTTCGATAAGACCGGCACCCTCACCCACGCCACCCCGCAGGTGGTGCAGGTAGTGCCTTTCTCCGGCTGCGAGGAGCGGGAGGTATTGCAGCTTGCCGCCTGTCTGGAAGAGCACTTCCCTCATTCCATGGCAAACGCCGTTGTCCGTGCTGCCAGGGAGCGGGGCATCTCCCACGAGGAGATGCACTCCGAGGTGGAGTATATCGTGGCGCACGGCATTGCCAGCCGGGTGGGCGGCACGCGGGTGGTCATCGGCAGCGCCCACTTCATTTTTGAGGACGAGGGCTGCACCATCCCGGCAGGGGAACAGGCAAAGTTCGATGCGCTGGACCCCCAGTATTCCCACCTGTATCTGGCTGCTTCCGGGGTGCTGGCAGGGGTCATCTGCATCGCAGACCCCCTGCGCCCGGAGGCGGCACAGGTGCTGCATAAGCTTCGGAGACTGGGCATCACCCAGACTGTCATGATGACCGGCGACAGTGACCGCACCGCCCGCGCCATTGCGGCGCAGGTGGGGGTAGACCGCTGCTTTGCAGAGGTGCTGCCGGAGGATAAAGCTGCCTTTGTCCGCGACGCCAAGGCCGAGGGACATACGGTGGTGATGATCGGAGACGGCATCAACGATTCTCCTGCCTTGTCGGCGGCAGATATCGGCATCGCTATCCATTCCGGTGCTGCCATCGCCCGGGAAATTGCCGATGTGACCATCCGCGCCGACAGTCTGGAAGAGCTGGTGACCCTGAAAGCTATTGCCAACGCCCTGCAAAAGCGGGTGGGCAGCAATTACCGCTTTGTCCTCAGCTTCAACTCCGCGCTCATCCTTCTGGGCGCACTGGGCATTCTGCCCCCGGCTACCAGCGCAATGCTGCATAACCTTTCCACCCTTGGCATCAGCCTGCGCAGCATGACAGACCTGCTGGAGCAGAAGCCTTTACCGTGAAAATGGAACGCCGGAGCGTCCGCAGACGCTCCGGCGTACCGAAATTATAAATAGTTTTTCCGCTGAAAATGCCCAGAGCATAGCGGAGGGCATTCAAAATTGTCTTAGCCAAAAGGGAGGCGCTGCACGATATTGTGCGGCGGCCTCCCTTTTTTGTTTCAGATAAACCGGCAGAAGCCCAGCCAGCAGCCCAGCAAGAAAAAGAGCAGCGCCTTACCCAGCACCGGCAGCCACCGGTGCTTGCACAAGGCGGTATCCCACCGGTGGATGTTCTGCTTGGGGCAGGTGCCCACGCAGGCTTCACAGGCGATGCACTCCCCGCTGCGCAGGCTGCTTTCCTCCAGCTTCAGGCACACCGGGCACTGCTGTTTACAGGCGTTACAGCCCGGGATGCAGCCATCGCTCTGCCGGTGCAGCCGCGCAAAGGGCAGCACCGGCAGCAGGGCGAACACCGCCCCCATGGGGCAGAGGAACTGACAGAAGAATCGGGGCTGCACTGCCATGCCCAGCAAAATGAGCACAAGCAGCCCGATGCCCACGCCGAAGCCCTCCGGCGGCAGACGCAGAGCCGTCAGACGGGAAAATACCTCCCACGGGCTTGTGCCGGTCAGCAGCTTTTCCTGCCGGGTCACATACAGCGCCACCAGCCCTGCCAGCAGCAGATATTTGACCTTCTGCCCCAAAAGCACCGCACGCTCCGGCAGCCGAAACTGCTTTTTGCGGTGGAGCAGCTTTTTCTGGATAAGGCCAGAAAACGCCCAGACGGCATCGCCCAAGCTGCCAAAGGCGCAGGCGTACCCGCAGAAAAACCGATCGAACAAAAGGGTGAAGCCGCACAGCCCCAGCAGGGAAAGCGTGAAGCTATCTGCCGAGAGTACCTCGCCCGCACCGATGTGCAGAAAGATCTGCTTTACCCCGGAAAACCCGGCCACGAATGCGCCCGGCATGGACACAAAGAAGAACAGCTGCACCCCAGCGCGCAGCCATGTACGGCGCTTTTTGTCCCGCTGACGCTGCTGCGCCGCCGTCAAAGGCTTTGTCTGTGTTTTTTCCATCATCCTGCCGCCTTTCCCAGTGCGTCCTCTACTGCACCGATAAGTCCTTCTGCCGTAAGGGTAGCGCCGGAAACGGTATCCACCTCAGCAGACTGTACTGCCAGCATCTCGTCCAGCAAAGGCAGTGCCTGCTTATAGTAGGGCTTATCCTCACCGGAAGCATCCAGCACCGCAATATCGGTCATTTTGCCGTTCTGGATGGTCACCGACACCCGGATAATATCGCCAAAGCCATAGGCGCTGCCCTCGTAGGTGCCGTCCCGGTAGCCGCTCTGGCTCTGCTCTGCCTCTGCAGCGCTCTGCGCTTGCAAAACGGAAGCGTTGTAGGCTTCTACTTCGGCAATCTCCTGCTTGCGCTGACTTACCGCCGCAGCCCGAACCAGCGCTACCTGCTGGTATTGCCACAGTACCCCCAGAATCAGCAGCAGGTTCACCGCCCGGAGGAAAAAGTTTTTGTATTTCATTCCGCTGCTCCTTCCGTTTCAGGTTCGGTCTCGGCTTCCTCCGGCGGCAGCGCCGCTTCGGATGCGGACAGCACTTCCTCAGAGGAAACCGGTTCAGAGGATGCCGGTGCATCTGCCGGGAAAAGCTGTTGCCATACTTCCTTGAGCCACGCGGGAACAGTGCTCTTTTCCTCCGGCTGCACCACCTCCACGGTGGGCGCGGTGACCGGCGTTTCCTCGGGTTCTGCTGCTTCGGATGGCGCGGCTTCCTCTACCACTTCTTCCGAGGCTGCCTGCTCCGGGGCGGCTTCCTCTGCAGGGGCAACCGCTGCCTTTGCCAGCGCCAGCTTGACGGCGTTCAGGATGCCGGTGGAGGAGTAGGTGGCACCGGAAACGGCATCCACATTGGGGCTTTGCCCCTCCAGAATGGCGGGGATGACCCGCTTTGCCCGGGCAAGATATTCCTCCTCGTCCTCAGCACTCAAAACCGTGATATCCGTGATCTTATCCTCTGCCACTGTGACCTGCACCGTAATTTTGCCCTCAAAGCCTATGGCTTCGGCGGTGTAGATGCCGTCAAGGTAGGTGGAGGGCGCTGTAAATTCCTCCACCACCAGCGGTGCGGCGGGCTTGGGCTGCGGCGGCAGGGGATTGTTCACCACTTCGCCGGTCAGGGCGTTTTGCACCGCGCCCAGAATGCCCCGGCTGGTGTAGGTGGCCTCGGAAACGGCATCCACCTCCCAGCTCTGGGCATCCACCACGGTGGTCAAAAGCCGCTTGGCGCGCCGCAGAAACTGCTTGGTCTCATGGGAGGCGTCCAGAATCTCCACCTCCGTGATGCTGCCGTTTTCCATGGTCACCTGTACCCGGACGGCACCGCCGTAGCCCCGGGAAGAGCCGACGTAAACGCCGTCGGCATAGGGCAGCTTGGGCAGGGCTTCTTCCTCCGCTTCGGAGGAAGAAACCTCCATCGGCTGCTCCACCACCGCTGCCAGCCTTTCCGGCACAGCAGCCAGCACCGGCACAGTGCGGGGCAGGGCAAAAAGCACAGCTGCCGCTGCCGCCACCGCCGGGAGCAGCTGCACCAGCGGCAGCAGTGTGTTGCATTGTTTCTTGTTCATTCTATCTTCTCCTGACACGGAAAGGCAAGGCCGCTTACGGATAAGCAGCCTTGCCTTTTTGGTGTTCTGTTTTTTGCCGGATCAGGCAGCTTTCAGGTTCTGCACGGCATCGGTCAGGTGGGTCACCTGCTCCAGTGCAGCGGCCTTATACAGGGTCTCGCGGCTCAGCAGCTCCACGCTTTCGGCCAGTTCGGTTTCCAAATTGGCGTAGCTGTCGGCGGTGTAAGCAGCCTTTGCCTTGCTCTGTGCCGTGGCGACCACAGCCTGCAGGGCGGCGCGGTCGGCATCGCTTGCCAGTTCGTGCTTGGCAAGGTTCTCGGCAGTGGTCTGGAACTTTACCATTGTGTCGGCATAGCCCAGTGCGCGGATGGTAATGGTCCAGTAGCCGGTGCCGTCAGTGCCCTCCGGCAGCTGGCAGCGGGCGGAATCGCTCAGACCCAGCTGGATGCCCATGGACTTGTGCATCCAGTTGTCGGCTGCAAACTTGGTGCCATAGGAGGCCTTGGCGTGGGTGTAGGTGCTGTCATTGCCGTAGTAGGTCCACACCACAGACTGCATCCGGGAGCCAAGCTCGCCGTAGTTGCCGTTCAGGTCCACACGGATGAACTCGCCAAAGCTGCCCACGTCACTGCCGCTGCGCAGGTTCACGGTAAGGCCCTCGGCAGCTTTCTGGGCGGCTTCTGCCACGCCGGAACCGGTGCCGGTGTGTGCGGCAGAGAAGGTGTAGCCATCGCCGCTCTTGGTAGCGTACTTCAGACCGTTGGTGTTCTTATCCACCGCAGCCGTCAGGGTGTAGGCGGTCAGGTTCTTTTCAGAGTAGCCGCCCACCAGCTGGCCGCCGTTTTCCACCACGGTGTACTTGGAGCAGAAATCTGCAAGGTCGCTGGTAGCTACGCGCACCGGCACATACTTGGTGCCCAGCACCTCGTAGTGGTCCATCTGCACGGTAGAACCGTCGGCCTTGGTAATGGTGCCCCGGTTCCAGCCCGCGGTGGTGCCATCGGCCAGATAGATGGTCTTGCCATCGTCCGACCAGTGGGAAACGGTGTAGCTGCTGCCGTCCTTGGCGTAGATCACAGCAGTGCTCTGGAAGCTGCCGCGGTGCAGACCGTGGTTGGCGGTAGCGCGGGAGACCGCATCAAATGCGCCAAGGTCGTGCTCCTCGTGGCTGTCCAGCTGTGCAGAGGCGGCAGCGTTGCCGGCAGCATAGACCTTCTCGTTTGCCCAGTACTCATTCCAAGTCAGGGCAGCATAGAGGTAGGTGTACTTTTTGCCCAGCAGAAAATCGAAAATGCCGTTTTCCTCCTCGGCGGGGGCTGCTGCAAAGGCGGTAGCGGTCAGCAGGCTGAGCGCCATAGCCGCCGACAGCAGCAGGGAAAGAAATTTCTTTGTTCTCATGAAAATGCTCCTTTCATCGCAATGGCAGAAAACCGTTGCCATATAGTTAGCCGCCCCTAACATTGCGCGCAAAGAAAAACCTGCGGGGCGAGACCCCTCAGATGGTTAGGATAAGCTAATTGACAAAATTTAAAATAGCACGCATACAGAATGTTGTCAAGAAAAAACTGGAATGTTTATGAGCGCTAATTTTCCGGCAGAAGGTGCCGCCCGTATTCCTTGTGGTGGAATCTCTTTGCAAAGGTCGAGGACACACGGCTGCCGTCTATATCAGAAATGAAAAATCCGGCACCCCAAGAAGTACAGGCTAAACAGTCAGAGGCCTTGCGGTCGGCAGGGGACAGTACAAAACAAAAAATCCCGGAAGCCGAAGCTTCCGGGAATCTTTTGGAGGTGACGACCAGATTTGAACTGGTGGATGAGGGTTTTGCAGACCCTTGCCTTACCACTTGGCCACGTCACCATATAGGGAGTGATGAATACCACTCCAATGGAGCGGCCGACGAGGCTCGAACTCGCTACCTCCACCTTGGCAAGGTGGCGCTCTACCAGATGAGCTACGGCCGCATATTCGGTGCATTTGTCCCTGCACCCTCCCGAGCGATTCTTGCGAATTTCGGGGCCCCCGCGAAAGCTTGCGAAGCAAGATTTTGTGGGGAAGAGGAGGAATTTCAGAGTTTGTTACGGCGGTCTTACTTGTAAGACTGCCAGACAAACGACTGACATTCCGACGAGCGACCCGGATCGGGCTCGAACCGACGACCCCCAGCGTGACAGGCTGGTGCTCTAACCAACTGAGCTACCGGGCCATACCGGAGCAACTGTTGCTGCTCCTTAATGGAGCGGCCGACGAGGCTCGAACTCGCTACCTCCACCTTGGCAAGGTGGCGCTCTACCAGATGAGCTACGGCCGCATATTGGGAAACCCTGATGGGTTTCCTTTGCTGGTGCCTCCGATCGGAATCGAACCAATGACACGGGGATTTTCAGTCCCCTGCTCTACCGACTGAGCTACAGAGGCGCACCGGACGATGATTATTATACCTGAAATTTCGATTTTGTAAAGGGGTAAATGCAAACTTTTTTGAAAAAATTGAAAAGTTTTTGTTTTATGACGTCTTTGCGCACAAAATAAGAACGACTTTTTTCGCGGTTTTCGCGCCAGAGGGCTGCACAGGGAAAGACAGAAAGAATATTTGACAAGTTTTACAACCTATGGTTTAATAAAAGAAAAGAACGCAGGCGCTTATGCCCCAGAGATGCTGTTATATTTCTTATATAATAGATAGGGCGGGCGCTTGCTTTGATTACAGGACGTCCTGCGCGGCACAGCTGCGGCGGGACGGGAGGAGCAGCATGGCAAGAAAACAGGAATATGGCAACGAGAGTATTACCTCGTTAAAGGGCGCCGACCGTGTGCGCAAGCGCCCGGCAGTCATCTTTGGCTCAGACGGTGTGGAGGGCTGTGCCCACTCGATTTTTGAAATCGTGTCCAACTCTATCGACGAAGCCCGCGACGGTCACGGCGATACCATCAACGTGACCCGCTGCAAGGACGGCAGCGTCATCGTGGAGGACTTTGGCCGCGGTATGCCCGTGGACTGGAACAACGGCGAGGGACGCTTCAACTGGGAACTGCTGTTCTGCGAGATGTACGCGGGCGGCAAGTACGGCGAGGGCGAGGATAACTATGAGTTCAGCCTTGGTCTGAACGGTCTGGGCTTGTGCGCCACACAGTACGCCTCGGCGTGGATGACCGCCGATATCTACCGCGATGGTTACCACTACCATCTGGACTTTAAAAAGGGCGAGAACGTGGGCGGCCTGCAAAAGGAACCCTACAAGGGACGCCGCACCGGCAGCATCATCCACTGGAAGCCGGACGATGAGGTGTTTACCGATATCGATGTGCCCGGCAGCTACTATAAAGATGTGCTGCGCCGTCAGGCTGTGGTCAACGCCGGGCTTACCCTCAACTTTACCGATGAAAAGGAAAAGGACCCCGCCACCGGCAAGCCGTGGCACGAAAGCTGGTGCTACCAGAACGGCATCGCGGATTATGTGGCAGAAGTAGCAGGGGAGGACACCCTAACCCCCGTGTTCAGCTGCGAGAGCGAGGCTGTGGGCCGGGACCGTGAGGACCAGCCGGACTACAAGGTGCGCATGGGTGCGGCTTTTTGCTTCTCTAATAAGGTACAGCTGCTGGAATACTACCACAACTCTTCGTGGCTGGAGCACGGCGGCAGCCCGGAGCACGCGGTGCGCACTGCCTTTGTCTACCAGATCAACAAGTACCTGAAGGAAAAGAACCTGTACAAAAAGGGCGAGAGCGCCATCAGCTTTCAGGACGTGCAGGACTGTCTGGTATATGTATCCTCCAGCTTTTCCACCCGCACCAGCTACGAGAACCAGACCAAAAAGGCCATCACCAATAAATTTGTCTCGCAGGCTATGACCGACTTCCTCAAGCATTATCTGGAAGTGTATTTTCTGGAAAAGCCGGAGGAGGCTCAGAAGATCTGCCAGCAGGTGCTGGTGAACAAGCAGAGCCGCGAGCACGCGGAAAAAACGCGCCAGAGCATCAAAAAGACGCTCTCTACGCAAATCGACTTAGCCAACCGCGTGCAGAAGTTCGTAGACTGCCGCACCCGGGACGCCGCCCGCCGCGAGCTGTATATCGTGGAGGGCGACTCGGCTATGGGCGCGGTCAAGTCCAGCCGGGACAGCGAATATCAGGCCATCATGCCCATTCGCGGCAAAATTCTGAACTGCCTGAAGGCGGATTATGCCCGCATCTTCAAGTCGGACGTCATCGTGGACCTCATCAAGGTGATGGGCTGCGGCGTGGAGCTGGGCGGCAAGCACAACAAGGAACTGGCTACCTTTAACCTCGAAAACCTGCGGTTCAATAAGATCGTCATCTGTACCGATGCCGACGTGGACGGCTACCAGATCCGCACCCTTGTGTTGACCATGCTCTACCGCCTTACTCCCACGTTGATCAACAAGGGCTATGTGTATATCGCGGAGTCGCCTTTGTACGAGATCAGCACGAAGGATCGCACTTATTTCGCCTACACCGAGCCGGAAAAGGCCGCTTTTCTGGAAAAGATCGGGGACAAAAAATACACCATCCAGCGCTCCAAAGGCTTGGGCGAGAACGACCCCGAGATGATGTGGCTGACCACCATGAACCCGGAAAGCCGCCGCCTTATTAAAGTAATGCCCACCGATGTGGTGCAGACCGCGCAGGTGTTCGATATCCTGCTGGGCGACAATCTGGCAGGCCGCAAGGAGCATATCGCCCAGCACGGCGCAGAGTATCTGGATGATCTGGACGTGTCCTGATAAACAGAACGATACCGTGCCAAAGCCTTCCCCCGGACGGGGGAAGGTGGCGAGTTTACGAGCCGGATGAGGGCGTGGGTAGCAGCAATGCTTCTCAAAGGCCTGAATCACGGCCTCTGGACAGTATGAGGAAACACAATGGCAAAAAAATCGACCAAGAAAACCTTAAAGCCGGTGCGCCCGCAGCTGGGCGACGGCGTTGAAATCTTAAACGCAGGCAGCGTGCTGGAGGACCCCATTACCCGCACGCTGGAAACCAACTATATGCCCTACGCCATGAGCGTCATCGTCAGCCGCGCGCTGCCGGAGATCGACGGCTTCAAGCCGGCGCACCGCAAGCTGCTGTACACCATGTACGAGATGGGGCTGCTCAAGGGCGCACGCACCAAGTCTGCCAACATCGTGGGCAGCACCATGCACCTGAACCCCCACGGCGATGCCGCCATCTACGATACCATGGTGCGCATGGGACGCGGCAACGAGAGTCTGCTGGTGCCCTTTGTGGACAGCAAGGGCAACTTTGGCAAGGCGTACAGCCGGGATATGTCCTGCGCTGCCGCCCGTTACACCGAGGCAAAGCTGGAAGGCGTGTGCGAGGAGCTGTTCCGGGATATCGACAAAGAGACCGTGGACTTTGTGCCCAACTACGACAGCACCACCACCGAGCCCACCCTGCTGCCGGTCACTTTCCCCACCATTCTGGCCAACAATACGCTGGGCATTGCGGTGGGCATGGCCTGCAACATCTGCTCCTTCAATCTGGCAGAATTGTGCGCCACCACCGTGGCGCTGATGAAGGACGAGCACCACGATATCGGCACCACCATGCCCGCCCCGGACTTTGTGGGCGGCGGCCAGATTCTGTACGATGAAGCGCAGATGCGTGAAATTTACGAGAACGGCCGCGGCAGCGTAAAGGTACGTGCCCGCTACAACGCAGTGCCCGGCGAAAATATGATCGAGATCACCCAGATCCCGCCCACCACCACGGTGGAGGCCATCATGGACAAGATCGCGGAGCTGGTCAAGACCGGCAAGGTCAAGGAGATCAGCGATATGCGCGATGAGACCGACCTGAACGGCCTGAAGTTGACGCTGGACCTCAAGCGCGGCGTGGATGCCGACAAGCTGATGGCAAAACTGTTCAAGGCCACCCCGCTGGAGGACAGCTTCAGCTGCAACTTCAACATTCTGGTGTCCGGTCAGCCCCGGGTCATGGGCGTGCGGGAGATCTTGAAGGAGTGGACGGCCTTCCGCGTTGAGTGCGTGCGCCGCCGCACCTACTATGACCTGCACGGCAAGGAAAAGCGCCTGCACCTGTTGCAGGGTCTTGCCGCTATCCTGCTGGATATCGACAAGGCCATCCGCATCATCCGCACCACCGAGGAGGAGACCGAGGTGGTGCCCAACCTGATGATCGGCTTTGGCATCGACGAGGTGCAGGCGGACTATGTGGCAGAGATCAAGCTGCGCCATCTGAACCGGGAATACATCCTCAAGCGCACCGGCGAGATCGAGCAGCTGGAAAAGGACATTGCCGACCTGAACGATGTGCTGGCAAAGCCTGCCCGCATCCGCCGCATCATCATCAATGAACTGAACGATGTAGCGAAAAAATACGGCAAACCTCGTTGCAGTGAGATCTTGTATGACCTGCCCGAGGAGGACGCCGCCGCCGAGGAAGAAGCTGTGCCGGACTACCCGGTGACCGTGTTCTTTACCCGGGAGGGTTACTTTAAAAAGATCCCGCCCCAGAGCCTGCGCACCGCCGGTGCTCACAAGCTGAAGGAGGGCGACGAGATCATCCAGCAGCTGGAGACCCGCAACAACGTGGAGGCGCTGTTCTTTACCGACAAGCAGCAGGTGTACAAGGTGCGTCTGGCAGAGCTGGAGGACGGCAAGGTGGCCCAGATGGGCATCTTCATCCCGGGACGGCTGGGCATGGACGAGGGCGAAAACGTGCTGAGCATGGTCATCACCGGCGATTACAGCGGCTTTATGCTGTTCTTCTTTGCCAGCGGCAAGTGCGCCAAGATTCCGCTCAGCTCCTACGCCACCAAGCAGAACCGCCGCAAGCTGCTGAAAGCGTACAGCGATAAGGAGCCGCTGGCAAAGCTGCTTTACCTACCGGAGGAGACCGAGCTTGCCATCCGCACCAGCGCCAGCCGGATGCTGCTGGTGGGCACGGCGCAGATCGCCGCCAAGACCACCCGCGACAGTCAGGGCGTGGCAGTGGTTACCCTGAAAAAGAACCAGACCATCGCCTCGGTGGTGCCGGCGGATACCTTGGAGCTGGCAAATCCCCACCGCTACCGCGTGCGCAGCCTGCCCGCCACCGGTGCACTGATCCGCGCCGAGGACGAGGGCGAGCAGATGAGCCTGCTGTAAAACGCTTTTTATTGAGAAATGGCTCCGCTTCGCTCTGCCATTCTTAGCGGAAATGTTATTTTTATTCAGCAAATCAGAAAAGGCTGCGGCCTTTTCTGATTTGCATTTTCACGAAAGGGGCCGTAGCGGAAAACGGCATTGCCTTGTTTTGACAGCAGCGATTCACTGCCGCTCCGAAAAGTCCCCTCTTGTGAAGATAGGGGAAACGGAGCGCCCGCAGGCGCACCGTTTCCCCGAAAACAATAATATTCTTTCCGCTGTTATTGTCAGAGCGAAGCGGAGACAATTTTAAATCGTTTATCCTGAAAAGAGGAAGCAGTTATGCAAAATATCGAACTGATCTGTGTGGGCAAGCTGAACGCCAAATATTTTGCCGAGGGCGTGGCAGAGTACCAGAAGCGGCTGGCGGCTTTTGCCGCTTTCCGCATCCTTGAGCTGCCGGAGGAAAAGATCGAGGAGAAAAACGCCTCGGATGCCGTGGTGAAAAAGGCGCTGGATAAGGAGGGCAAGGCCATCCTTTCCAATGTGCGCAAGGGGGCTGCCATTGTAGCCATGTGCATTGAGGGCAAGCAGATCTCCTCCGATGAACTGGCGCAGTTTCTGGCGCAGCGCGCAGGCAGCGGGGCAGGGGATGTGGCCTTTGTCATCGGTTCTTCCCACGGCCTGTCCGACGAGGTGAAAAAGGCCGCTGCCCTCAAGTTCAGCATGGGACGTATCACCATGCCCCATCAGCTGGCACGGCTGGTGCTCACCGAGCAGATCTACCGCGCCTGTACCATCAATGCAGGCATGAAGTATCATAAGTAAAGGATCATTTTTTGGCTCCCGAAGCGTTCGCAGACGCTCCGGGAGCTCTTTTTACAGAAACATGTAAAACCTGCCGGAAAAGCAATTTTTGGCTTTTCTTTTGGAACAGTTTTTATTATACTGATAGCGTGGAGCATTCTATTACAAAAAGCAGCAAAAAACACAGGATGGAAGAACCATGAAAAAACACAGAAGAGGACTGCGGCTGGCGGCCTGTCTGCTGGCGCTGGCAATGTGCGCGGCGCTGCTTTGCAGCTGCCTGAATACCGGAAAAGCCGATAGCTATACGGCAGCGATGCCAGTCATCGTGGTGGGCAGCGATAACTACCCGCCCTTCAACTATATGGGCACGGACGGTGCACCCACCGGCATTGACGTGGAACTGGCTACCGAGGCGTTTAAGCGGCTGGGCTACCGGGTGAAATTTGTGACCATCGACTGGGAAAAGAAGAAGGAACTGGTGGAAAACGACACCATCGACTGCATCTGGGGCAGCTTTTCCATGGATGGCCGCGAGGCAGAATACCACTGGGCAGGGCCTTATCTGTACAGCCGTCAGGTGGTGGCGGTGCGCTCTGACAGCGACATCTACACCCTGCAGGATCTGGCCGACAAGGTAGTGGCGGTGCAGTCCACCACAAAGCCGGAGGAACTGTTTTTGAACGCAGAGCAGAATGGTCTGCCCCGGCTGCGCAGGCTGTATTCCCTGCAGAACCGGGATCTGCTCTACACCACCCTGATCAAGGGCTATGCGGATGCTTTAGCTGCCCACGAAAGCGCCATCCGGCAGTTTATGAAAGATTACAGCGTAGAATACCGCATTCTGTCGGAGCCGCTGATGACGGCGCGGCTGGGTGTGGCTTTTGCCAAAAATCGCGGCGATGACCTGCCGCAGCAGCTGACGGAGGTGTTTCAGGAGATGCTGGCAGACGGTACCGTCCGCCAGATCGTGAGCCGCTATCTGGACGACCCCGAGCACTATCTGGATGGACTGGAGGACGGCACCCATGCGTGACGGAATGGAAAAGAACCAGAGTGTTTTCAACCAGAAGCAGTTCATTATGGTGTGTGCGCTTGCGGGACTGTTGCTGCTGGGCGGTGTGCTGGGGCTTTCGGCGCACAGCGACCTGCAAAACGCAGAAAAGCAGTTTGAGGATACCATCAGCTATGTTAAGGAGCAGTGCACCGGCTACGATAACCTGAACCTTGCCTCCGAGACCAAAAGCCTGATGCGGATGATGGAAAACGCGCAGCATCTGTGCAGCGAGATCGCCCGGGACCAGCAGGAAAACCCCGGGCGGGTGCTGGACGATGCCGCTATGGAAGAATATTTGCAGGATTATACCCTCAGCGGCATCCTTGTGCTTTCGGCAGAGGGCAAAATCTTGTGCGGTGCCTCACAGGATGGCCGGACGGCTGACCCGCAGATCCGGGAACAGATGGAAGCGGAGCTGGCCGGTTCTATCGTGCTGAAAGTGGCCGACCACCCGGAGCAGGTCTACGCCGGACGGACGGAAAAGGAGGACTGCTCCTATGTGGACACCGCAGCCTGTGCCCGAAAGGACGGGGACGGGGTGCTCGTGGTGTACTACTGCACCACGGCAGAATATGTGCGCAATTACAGCCTTTCCTACCAGAACTGCGTGCAGGGCTATAACCCCGCTGTGGACGGCACCATCGTGGTGACCCGTGGTGACCGCATTGTGGCCAGCAACGATACCGCCCTGCTGGATACCACCGTGGACGAAAACCCCACCCTTTCTGCCCTAAAGGCGCGCAGCACCGATGGCGGCGTGATCCATGTGCACAGCGCCACCGGGCAGCAGTACGCCTACGGCATCGTAGGGCAGGGACGCAGTTTTTATATCTATGTTTACCGCCCGGAGCAGGAGGTATATGTCTCTACCATGCGCGATGTGAGCATGGCTGCCTTTGCTTACATGGTCGTTCTATTCCTGCTACAGTTGCTGCGCGGCAAGACCGCCCGGCGCTACCGGGAGCAGCAGCTGCGCCGGGAGCAGGAGTACCAGGAGACCCTCAAGGCGGCTGCGCTGAAAGCAGAGAGCGCAAACCTTGCCAAAACTGAGTTCTTGCAGCGTATGAGCCACGATATCCGCACCCCCATCAACGGCATCCGGGGTATGGTGGAGATCGGCGACCGCTGCCCGGAGGATATGGCACGGCAGGCCGACTGCCGCAAAAAGATCTGGGAGGCCTCCACCCTGCTGCTGGAGCTGGTGAACGAGGTGCTGGACATGGGCAAGCTGGAGTCCGGCGAGGTCGTGCTGGAAAGTGTGCCCTTTGATCTGCCTGAGCTGATGCACGAGGTCACAGACGTGCTGGAAAAACAGGCGGCAGAGCGCGGAATCGTGCTGCACCGGGAATACGGCAGGCTGCCGCATCCCCGGCTGGTGGGCAGCCCACTGCACGTCAAGCGGCTGCTGATGAACGTGCTCAGCAATGCCATCAAGTATAACCGGGAAAAAGGCCGGGTGATGCTGGACTGCTTTGAGCTGAGCAGCAATGGGGACAATGTGCAGATCTGCTTTGTCTGCGCGGACACCGGCATCGGCATGAGCGAGGAGTTCCAGAAGCGGATGTTCGAACCCTTTGCACAGGAGAATGCCGGGGCACGCTCGGTATACGGCGGCACCGGCCTTGGTATGTCCATTGCCAAAAGCCTTGTGGACAAGATGGGCGGCACCATCGGGGTGGAAAGCAAGCAGGGCGTGGGCACCACCTATACCATCACCCTGCCTTTTGCCGTTGATAATGCCGCGACTGCAGAGCCGGAGCGGCAGCAGACAGACCTTGCCGTGCTGCAGGGGCGGCGGGTGCTGCTGGCCGAGGACAACGCCCTGAATATGGAGATCATGGAATTTTTGCTAGGCGATGTGGGCATAAAGGTGACCAAAGCCGCCGACGGACAGCAGGCGGTGGAAGCCTTTGCAGCCTCGCCGGTGGGCGGCTTTGACGCCATCCTGATGGATGTGATGATGCCGGTGCGGGACGGCCACGAGGCCACCCGCGCCATCCGCGCCATGGACCGCCCAGATGCAAAGACCATCCCCATTTTTGCCATGACGGCCAACGCTTTTGTAGAGGATCGCAACAGGGCACTGGAAGCCGGCATGAATGAGCACCTGCCCAAGCCCATTGACCCGGATACCCTGTACCGCCTGCTGGTAAAATACCTGACAGAGCGCAGCTGAACTGTTTGCCGGGCTTTACAAGCGGGGCAAAACATGGTACAGTAAATATACTGTGCTTGCGCAAGCCACAAGCACGCCCGGCGGTGGGGAAAACCGCCGGAACACAACACGATACGACACGGCAAACCAGCCGCGGACGGAAAGGATGTACTACAATGGAACAGAGCGAAAAGACCCTTGACATGATCGTCAATCTTTGCAAGAACCGTGGTTATGTGTTCCCCGGTTCCGAGATCTATGGCGGTCTGGCCAACAGCTGGGACTACGGCCCCCTTGGCGTGGAGTTCAAGAACAACGTCAAAAAGGCATGGCTGAAAAAGTTTGTGCAGGAAAGCCCCTATAACGTGGGTTTGGATGCTGCCATCATCATGAACCCCCAGACTTGGGTGACCACCGGCCATGTGTCCAGCTTCTCGGACCCCCTGCTGGATTGCCGCGCCTGCAAGGCACGCCACCGCGCCGACAAGCTGATCGGGGAGGAGCACCCCGAGGTGAACGTGGACGCCATGAGCTTTGACGAGATGGATGCTTTCATCGCAGAGCACGAGGATATCGTCTGCCCCGTCTGCGGCAAGCATGATTTTACCCCCATCCGCAAGTTCAACCTGATGTTCAAGACTGCCATCGGTGTGACCGAGGATAGCTCCTCTACCTGCTATCTGCGTCCCGAGACCGCACAGGGCATCTTTGTCAACTTTGCCAACATCCAGCGCACCACCCGCCGCAAGCTGCCCTTCGGTGTGTGTCAGGTGGGCAAGGCCTTCCGCAACGAGATCACCCCGGGCAACTTCACCTTCCGCACCCGCGAGTTCGAGCAGATGGAGTGTGAGTTCTTCTGCAAGCCCGGTACTGATCTGGACTGGTTTGCTTACTGGAAGGACTACTGCGAGAACTGGCTGCTGAGCCTTGGCATCAAGAAGGAGCATCTGCGCCTGCGTGACCACGAGCCCGCAGAGCTGGCCTTCTACAGCCGTGCTACCACTGATATCGAGTACGCCTTCCCGTTCACCGACTGGGGCGAGCTGTGGGGCATTGCAGACCGTACCAACTACGACCTGACCCGCCATCAGGAGGCTTCCGGCAAGAGCCTGGAGTACTTCGACAGCGAGACCAACGAGCACTACATCCCCTATGTCATCGAGCCCTCTCTGGGCTGCGACCGCGTGGCGCTGGCCTTCCTGTGCGAGGCTTACGACGAGGAGCACCTGACCGACAGCAAGGGCAAGGAGGATATCCGCACCGTGCTGCGTCTGCATCCGGCTCTGGCTCCCTACAAGTGCGCTGTGCTGCCCCTGAGCAAGAAGCTGGGCGACAAGGCCATGGAGATCCGCAACGAGCTGAGCAAGTACTTCATGGTGGACTACGACGATACCGGTTCTATCGGCAAGCGTTACCGCCGCGAGGACGAGATCGGCACCCCGTACTGCATCACCGTGGACTTTGACACTGTGGGCGACGAGGCCAAGGGCATTGCTGCAGACAACTGTGTCACCGTCCGTGACCGCGACACCATGGAGCAGGTGCGTATGCCCATCAGTGAGCTGAAGAGCTACATCGAGAGCAAGATCGAGTTCTAAAAATACACTATCATGCACAAAAGCAGTCCCGCCGGAGCACCGGCGGGGCTGCTTTTTGGTTATGACGGCTGCTTTTGGCTTCAGATGCCGCTGCTCTCTGCGGCCCTTCCTGTGAAAAAGTGGCTCAGAAACGTCCGCAGACGTTTCTGAGCCACAGATCATAAAATAATCTTTCCGCTGAAAATGGTCAGAGCGCAAGCGGAGACCATTCAAATCGTCAGGCTTGAAAAGATGCTTTGCTCTGCCAGGGCGGTTTACTGCTGGGCGAAGATCTTTACCTCGTCCTTGTCCATAAAGGCTGCGCCCGCAAAGCCTGCGGCTTCCAGCTGACCCAGCTGCTTGCCCAGCTTTTTGCCCTGCGGCAGCACGGTGACGTTGTACTGCTCGCGCAGCGCGGCGGCCTTGCTCAGCACAGCAGGGAAGTCAACGTCCTTGCCGTACAACAGGGCGATCTTCTGCTTTGCACCGGGGATCTGGTAGCCCTGCTCTAGCAGAATGCCGCACACCCGCTCGAAGCCGATGGAGAAGCCCACGGCGGGCACCTGCACGCCAAGGAACTTGCCCACCATGTTATCGTAGCGTCCGCCGCCTGCCACAGCACCGCTGAACTGCGGGCAGGTCACCTCGAACACCATGCCGGTGTAGTAGCCCTGACCGCGCACCAGACTGGGGCAGTAAGCTACCTGATAGCGTCCGGCAGCCAGCGTGTTGGCGGTAGCCAGCACATACTTCAGGTCATCGGCAATGGCGGGGTCGGCGCAGCGGGCAGCCACAGCGTCCAGCGTTACGTCCCCGGCGGCGATAAAGTCTGCCAGTGCTTGGATGGCGCTTTCCGGCAGCTGCTTCTCGGTCAGCTCGGCCTTCACGCCCTCGGCACCGATCTTGTCCATCTTGTCAAAGGTGATGCAGACGGAGTCCAGCGTATCGGCGGCAAAGCCCATGCTCTCCAGCATCCCGCGCAGGATGCGCCGGTCGTTGATGTTAACGGTAAAGCCGGTAAAGCCGATGTTCAGCAGTGCACGGGTGGTCACGTCGATCAGCTCCACCTCGGCGTTGGGGGAGGCATCGCCCAGAATGTCGATGTCGCACTGCACGAACTCGCGCAGACGGCCCTTCTGCGGGCGCTCGGCGCGGAACACCCGGTCGGTCTGGATGACCTTGAAGGGGCTGGGCAGCTTATCCTTGTTGGCGGCGTAGTAGCGGCTCAGCGGCAGAGTAAGGTCGTAGCGCAGACCCATGTCGGACAGCTGTTTGGGGTCGCCGGTGTTCAGGGCGGCGGTCAGCTTGTCGCCGCGCTTGAGCACCTTGAAGATCAGGTTCAGGTTGTCGCCGCCGTCGGACTTGTCCAGATTTTCCATATCCTCCAGCATAGGCGTGGAGATGCGCTCGAAGCCGGCAGAGCGGTAGGTCTCCAGAATCTTGCCCTGAATGTAGTCGCGCAGGGTCTGCTCAGCGGGCAGCAGGTCCCGCATACCCTTCAAAGCCTGTGTTTTCATAACAGTAATTCCTCTCTATCTGTAAATTGTACCCGCCCTCGATGTCTGAAAAGGGGCGGGAGCGTTTTTAACTCAGTACTTTACCATTATAAAGGATAATGCCGGATTGTCAATCCAAATGGGCACACTATCGCAAATTGCACAAATCTTTGAGGTGAAAGTATGAAGCAGCAGTTTGCAGCAAAACACCCATGGACGATTCTGGCTGCGGGGGCAGCCATTCAGGTGCTTACCGGCTTACCGGCGGCGTGGGGCGTATTTCAGCAGCCGGTCATGGAGGAATACGGTCTTTCGGAGCAGGGGGCGGGCTATGCCTTTGCCCTGCTCATTGCCGCCTTTGGGGTGGGGTGTGTGCTGGGCGGCTTTTTACAGGATCAAAAGGGCCCGCGCTGCGCGGCGTTGTGGGGCACAGCCCTGCTCTGCGGCGGCTTTTTTGCAGCGGCCTTTCTGCCGGACAGGGCAGGGTGGGGGTTCTTTCTGGCCTTCAGCATCCCGGCGGGGCTGGGCACGGCCTTTTTGTACCCCTCTATCCAGTCCTGCGCCCAAAAGTGGTATGCGGGGCGCAAGGGACTGGCGACCGGGGTCATCGGCGGGGCAGTAGGACTTTCCGGTGCGTTCCTTACGGTATTCGTCCGGGCGGCGCTGCGGGGCTTTGGCCCGGTGCAGGGGATCCGGGGCGCGTTCTGGGCACTGGGTGCGCTCACTTTGCCGGTGTGTCTTGCGGGCAGCGCGGTGCTCAGCGACCCGCCGCAGAAAAAGCAGCAGCCAAGCGGCAAAAACACCCTCGACCTCTCCCCGGGGCAGATGCTGCGCACAAAGCAGTATTGGCTGTGCGCAGGCGCAGTGTGCTTTTCCACCCCGGCGGTGCTGCTGTTCAGCCCCATCATCTTAAAGCTGGGCATGGAGCGCGGGCTGGACGAGACTGCTGCGCTGTGGAGCATCGTACTGGGCAGCGTGGGCAGCGCTGCAGGCCGGATGCTGATGCCCATGCTCAGCGACCATATCGGCCGCCGCGCCACCGACCTTGGGTTGTTTGCGGCTTCGCTTGCGCTGTCGGCGGCGTTCTGGGCGGCGCGGGGCTGGTGGGTGGTGGTGTGCTACGCCGGGCTTACCTTCTGCTACTCGGCGCTGGCGGCGGTGCTGCCTGCCCTTTCCACCGATCTGTTCGGCCTGCCCCATGCAGGGGTGAACTACGGCTTTCTGGCTTTGGGGCAGAGTGTGGGCAGCCTTGTGTTCCCCTTTGCGGCCAACTTGCTGGCGCTGGAAAACGGGCGGCACCTGCTTGCCATGGCCGGTGCGGCGGCGGGTTTTGCGGCCATCTGGGCGCTGCATCCGGTGCAGAAAGACCCGCGCTGAAACGCGCAAAAAGAAAAGGCTGAAAAAAGTTTGCCGGTGCTTACGGCAGAATTGACAAAAACTTGACGACTGTTTTGTATAAAGCGGTGGAAATGACAGTTAGTGCCGAATGACCGTAAAACCCGGCTGTACTTTTTGCAGGAAATGACTTGCAAAATTCGTCCGTTTTCTCTATAATAAAATCATGCGTGGTAGTACCGGTGCAGGCGCTGAAAGAGAGCAGCGCACCCGGTTCGGATGCAAGCAGTATGGAGCAGCGGCTGTGCCGGCAGGGCGCGGCGGCGGTTTTGTGCTGCCAAAGCGACATTTGTCAAAAGGAGAGTATGATTATGACCTATTCGCAGCAAGTACAGAATATGTGCCCGATCACCAAAGGTCCTAAGCATGGTCCGGCTCCCATCCCCGAAGAGGGCGCATGGGTCAAGGCCTATGAGATCAAGGACATCAGCGGCTACACCCATGGTGTGGGCTGGTGTGCACCCCAGCAGGGCACCTGCAAGCTGTCCCTGAACATCAAGAACGGCGTCATCGAAGAGGCTCTGGTGGAGACCATCGGCTGCTCCGGCATGACCCACTCTGCTGCTATGGCAGGCGAGATCCTGCCCGGCAAGACCATTCTGGAAGCTCTGAACACCGACCTGGTGTGCGACGCCATCAACGTGGCTATGCGCGAGCTGTTCCTGCAGATCGTCTACGGCCGCAGCCAGACCGCTTTCTCTGAGGACGGTCTGCCCATCGGCGCAGGTCTGGACGATCTGGGCAAGGGTCTGCGCTCCATGACCGGCACCATCTTCTCCACCAAGGAGAAGGGCGTGCGCTACCTGGAGCTGACCGAGGGCTACATCAACAAGCTGGCAGTGGACGCTAACGATGAGGTCATCGGCTATCAGTTCGTTAAGCTGGGCAAGATGATGGAGGATATCCGTCACGGCAAGACCCCCAACGAGGCTTACGAGAAGAACGTGGGTACTTACGGCCGCTTCAGCAAGGAGCAGGGCGCTGTGAAGTACATCGACCCGCGTGAGGAATAAGAGAGGAGGAACAACTCAATGGCAACTTTTGAATCTATGGATCGCCGTATGCCTAAAATCGAGGCATGCCTGAAGGCTAACGGTCTGGAGTCTCTGGACGCTTGCAACGAGATGCTCCTCGCTAAGGGCATCGACTGCGACAAGATCGTCCGCGGCGTGCAGCCCATCTGCTTTGATAACGCTGTCTGGGCTTACACTCTGGGCACCGCTATCGCTGTGAAGCGCGGCCTGACCGACGCTGCCGAGTGCGCAGCTGCAATCGGTGAGGGTCTGGAAGCTTTCACCATCCCCGGCTCTGTTGCTGAGCAGCGTCAGGTCGGTCTGGGCCACGGCAACCTGGGCGCTCGTCTGCTGAGCGAGGACACCACCTGCTTCGCTTTCCTGGCAGGCCACGAGTCCTTTGCTGCTGCTGAGGGTGCTATCGGCATCGCCCGCACCGCAAACAAGGTCCGTAAGACTCCTCTGCGCGTCATCCTGAACGGTCTGGGCAAGGACGCAGCTTACATCATTTCCCGTATCAACGGCTTCACCTATGTGCAGACCGAGTACGATATCCCCACCCAGACCCTGACTGTGGTCAAGGAGATCCCCTTCTCCGAGGGTGAGCGCGCAGCCGTTAAGTGCTACGGCGCTAACGACGTTATGGAAGGCGTTGCCATCATGAAGAAGGAGGACGTGCAGTGCTCCATCACCGGCAACTCCACCAACCCCGTCCGCTTCCAGCATCTGGTTGCCGGTACCTACAAGAAGTGGGCTATCGAGAACGGCAAGAAGTACTTCTCCGTTGCTTCCGGCGGCGGCACCGGCCGTACCCTGCACCCCGATAACGTGGCTGCAGGCCCCGCAAGCTACGGCCTGACCGACTCTCTGGGCCGCGTGCACGGCGACGCTCAGTTCGCTGGCTCTTCTTCTGTGCCCGCACACGTTGAGATGATGGGTCTGATCGGCATGGGCAACAACCCCATGGTCGGCGCTACCGTTGCCTGCGCTGTTGCTGCAGCTCAGGCCAACGCCTAAGTCTTTCCTAAGTTTCAGCGAGGGGGAGCTGCTTTCCGAATGAGCAGCTCCCCCTTTTTTGCTGATAGATATCCGAACACAAGCAACCCAAAGTAAGAAGGAAGAAACAATGAAAAAGAATCAGATCCGCAAGAGCGTGGCTGCACTGGCCATGGCGGCTGTTGTAAGCGTCAGCCTGCTGGGCTACGGCTGCGGCAGCAAGCCTGCCTCCTCCACCGCAGGCGTGTCCGGCGAGTTTACCGGCACCGCCAAGGGCATGGGCGGCGATGTTACCGTTACCCTGACCCTGACCGACGGCAAGATCACCGGCTGTACCGCTGAGGGCAAGGACGAGACCCCCGGCATCGGCACCATGGCTCTGGAGCAGCTGCCCGGCGCGATTGCCGAGAGCGGCAGCATTGCCGTGGACGGCGTGGCCACCGCAACCATCACCTCTGACGCCATCAAGGAAGCTGCTGCTGCCGCTCTGGTCGCAGCCGGCCTGAACGCTGATGACTACAAGACCGAGGTCAAGGCCGACACGACCAAGGCCGAGGACTCTACCATTGACGCAGACATTGCCATCGTGGGTGCAGGTGGTGCAGGTATGACTGCTGCCATCACTGCTGCTGCCGAGGGCAAGAGCGTGGTCATTCTGGAGAGCCAGCCCATGGTGGGCGGCAACTCCGTGCGCGCTACCGGCGGCATGAACGCCGGCAAGACCGTGTATCAGGACGAGAACGAGTTCGGCGAGTCTGCAGGCGTGGAAAAGACCCTCAAGACCGCTGCTGAAAAGTACGCCGACAACGCTACCATCACCGCTCTGGCAAAGACCGTTTCTGAGCAGTGGGCAGCTTATCAGGCAGACCCCAAGGGCTACTTCGACTCTGTGGAGCTGATGGAGCTGGACACCATGATCGGCGGCAAGGGCATCAACGACCCCGCTCTGGTGGAGACCCTGTGCTCCAACAGCGCTGACGCCATCGACTGGCTGGACGAGCACGGCATCACCCTGCACAGCGTTTCCAGCTTCGGCGGCGCATCCGTCAAGCGTATCCACCGCCCCGTGAATGCTGAGGGCAAGACCGTTTCTGTGGGTTCCTACATGATCCCCCTGCTGCAGGAGAACTGCGACAAGGCCGGCGTGCAGACCCTGCTGAACACCACCGCTACCGAGCTGCTGACTGATGCTAACGGCGCCGTTGTGGGCGTGAAGGCTACCGGTTCTACCGGCGAGACCGTCACTGTGAATGCCAAGGCTGTGGTGCTGACCACCGGCGGCTTCGGCGCAAATCTGGACATGGTCACCGAGTACAAGCCTGAGCTGAAGGGCTTTATGACCACCAATGCCGCAGGCGCACAGGGTCAGGGCATTGAGATGGCTACCGCTGTGGGCGCTGACACTGTGGACATGGATCAGATCCAGATCCACCCCACCGTGGAGGCTAACACCGCTGCCCTGATCACCGAGGGTCTGCGCGGCGACGGCGCTGTGCTGATCAACGCCGAGGGCAAGCGCTTTATCGACGAAGTGGGTACCCGTGACGTGGTTTCCGCTGCCGAGATCGCTCAGACCGGCAGCTACAGCTGGCTGGTGGTGGATCAGGCTATGGTCGATGCCTCCAGCGTCATTCAGGGCTATATCAAGAAGGGCTACACTGTGACCGGCCAGACCTACGAGGAGCTGGCAAAGGCCATGGGCGTGGACGAGGCTGCTTTTGCCGAGACCATGAAGACCTGGAACGGCTACGTTGCCGCCAAGAACGACCCCGACTTTGGCCGCACCAGCTTTGCAAAGGCTCTGGATACCGCTCCCTACTACGCCATCAAGGTCACCGCAGGTGTGCACCACACCATGGGCGGCCTGAAGATCAACACCAACACCGAGGTGCTGAAGGCTGACGGCTCTGTGATCCCCGGCCTGTTCGCAGCAGGTGAGGTGACCGGCGGCGTGCACGGCGCAAACCGTCTGGGCGGCAACGCTGTGGCCGACTTTACCGTCTTTGGCCGCATTGCCGGTGCAGCTGCCAGCAAGTACGCTGCATGAGCATAAAGCAAAAAAACTCTGACACCGCCGCCCCCAAGGGCAGCGCGTGGAAGAAAAATGTGATCTTTGCACTGGTGGTGCTGGCACTTGCCGCAGGCATTTTTCTTGCGGTGCGGGCGCAGCACCCCGCCAAGGGCAGCGGCTTACAGGCCGTTGTGGATTTCGGTGACGGCGTTACCGAGACTTTGCCCCTTGCGCAGGATCACGATTACCTGTACGAGGTAGGGGACTACATCGTGCACTTGCAGGTAAAGGATGGTGCCATCGCGTTTTTGGACAGTCAGTGCCCGGACCATGTCTGTGAGCAATTCGGCTGGCTGGACAAGGACGGCGCATGGGCCGCCTGTGTGCCCGCAGGGGTGTATGTGGTGGTAGAGCCCACCGCAGACGCAGGGTAAAACAGAACAGATCAGCCGGGCCTTCGGGTCCGGCTGATTTTTTATCTGGGATTCTGAAAAGCCTGCGGGCTTTTCAGGATCACTTTTTCACAGGTAGGAGAGCAGGGAAGAGGCGGTTCGGATCGTATTATAAAAGAAAACGCAGCTGCTCAGCGGCGCACAAAGAAAGCCGTTCTTTGTTAAAAAAGTCTGAAACTTTGTGGAAATGCCGTGAAACGAAAATTGGACGCTTGTTTATCGGGGCAAAATGCGCTACACTACAAATATGAGTTTCTGATGGACGTTTTTTATAAAAAACGCTTTGTCATAAAAGAACCTAGGAGGAACGGCAAGAATGATCTGGAACAAGTCTAAACAGCCCGCCGACCAGCAGGACGCAGCAGCTGCACCGAAAAAAGGCGGCGCGGCAGCCTTTGCCCAAAAGAACTGGAAGTGGCTGGTGCCGGTGGCTATCGTGGTGCTGGCCGGCGGTTGGTGGCTGCTGAAGCCCAAGAGCGCAAAGCCCGCCAATGTGGATACTTCCTATACGGAGGCGGTGCCCGAGACCCGGGATGTCTCCAACACGCTCAGTGGCACCGGCACGCTGAAGCCCGCCAATACTTACAGCGTTAAATCGCTGGTGTCCGGCAAGGTGCTGACCGGCAGCTTTGAAGAGGGCGATATCGTGGAAGAGGGCACTGTGCTGTACACGGTGGATTCCTCCGATGCCACCACCAAGGTGGAGCAGGCAGCCATCACCTTACAGCAGGCGCAGCGCAGCTACGATAAGACCGCCGACCGTCAGTATGTGCGTGCCGAGGTGGCGGGCGTCGTCAGCAGCCTGAAGGTGAACAAGGGCGATGAGGTAAAGAGCGGTCAGGAAGTGGCCGTGGTGCGGGACAGCTCCAAGATGAATCTGGTGCTGGAGTTCCCGGCTGCGGATGCTGCCAACTTCTCGGTAGGGCAGGCCGCCCAGGTGACGCTGGACGGTACCTTTGAGGTGCTGCCCGGCACTATTACCTCCGTGACCGGCACCGATGCCCTGAGCACCGGCAATCTGCTTACCCGCACCGTGACCATCTCGGTGTCCAACGCAGGCGGTCTGACCACGGCACAGGCTGCAACGGCTACCGTCAACGGGGTAAGCTCCATTGCAGCGGCAAACTTCCAGTATCAGGCCGAGCGCACCTTGACTGCGCTGGCTTCCGGCACCGTGACCGCTATCAATGTGCGGGAGGGCGGCAACGTGAACAAGGACGATATCATCCTGACCCTCAGCGGTGAGGAACTGACCGAGTCCATCCAGTCTGCCTCCGAGACCCTGCGCGGCGCGGAACTGTCCATGCAGAATCTGCAGGACACCATGGATAACTACACCATCACCTCGCCCATCAGCGGCACCATCATCGAAAAGAACGCCAAGGTGGGCGATGCCCTGAGCACCAGCACCGATCTGTGCACCATTTACGACCTGAGCTATCTGGAAATGACCATCAATGTGGATGAGTTGCAGGTCAGCAGCCTGAAGGTGGGGCAGTCCGTACAGGTGACCGCAGACGCCGTGAAGGATAAGACCTACGAGGGCGTGGTCACCCGTGTGTCCATGAAGGGCGATACCAGCGGCGGCACCACCACCTACCCGGTGACTGTGCGCATCGACGAGACTACCGGTCTGCGCCCGGGCATGAATGCCAACGCCGAGATCGTGGTGGCGCAGGCGAAAAATGCGCTCACGGTGCCTAACGCCGCCATCGTGCGGGGCAATTATGTGCTGGTGCGGCAGGACTCGCCCAGTGCCGTGAACGCCGATGACTCCATGAGCGCACCGGAGGGCTATGTGTATGTCAAGGTCAAGACCGGTGTCAGCGATGACAACTATACGCAGGTGACCAGCGGCCTGTCCGAGAGCGATACCATCGCTTACGACCCCAGCTCTGTGAGCAGCGACAGCTACTACGACTACGGCGGCTATGACTACTCTGACGGCGAAGTAATCGGCGGTACCGAAAACGCCGCAGACCTCACTGAGGGCGGCGAGGAAGTGCTGCCCGAGGAAACCGAAAACAGTGAAGAACCCGCAGCAGACGGCAACGAGCCGACAGACGGCATCGACCCCGCCGAGGCCGGCGCAGTCGTGGTGGATTGACGCAGGAGGGATGAATGAGCGCTCTGATCGAGTTTGATGCGGTGTGCAAATATTACCAGATGGGCGATACCACGGTAAAGGCTGCCGACCACATCACTATGAAAATCGAAAAAGGCGAGTTCGTGGCCATCGTGGGCCAGTCCGGCTCGGGCAAATCCACCTGCATGAACATCATCGGCTGTCTGGATGTGCCCACCCATGGCACCTACCGGCTCAACGGCCGGGATGTGGGCAAGATGAACCGCAACGAGCTGGCCGCCATCCGTAACGAGATGCTGGGCTTTATCTTCCAGCAATACAATCTGCTGCCCAAGCTGAACCTGATGGAAAACGTGGAGGTGCCGCTGGTGTATGCGGGCATCTCCCGCGCCGACCGCCACATCCGCGCCCGGGAGGTGCTGGAGCAGGTGGGGCTTGGTGATAAGCTGAAAAACCGCCCCAACCAGCTTTCCGGCGGCCAGCAGCAGCGTGTGTCCATCGCGCGGGCACTGGTGCGCAACCCGCCGGTCATTCTGGCGGACGAGCCCACCGGCGCGCTGGACTCCCATACCGGCCGCGAGGTGCTGGGGCTTTTGCAGCAGCTGCACAAGCAGGGACACACCGTGGTGCTGATTACCCACGACAACTCTATTGCCGTGCAGGCCGACCGCATCATCCGGCTGGAGGACGGTCAGGTGGTGTATGACGGCGACTCCCACGCACCGGAGGCTATGGTGCAGCCTACTTTGCTGCCCGAAACGCCGGAAAAGGAGGAACAGGCATGATCTTTGAAACCTTCCGGCAGGCCATCCAGAACGTGTGGAGCAACAAGCTGCGCACCTTTCTGACCATGCTGGGCATCATCATCGGCGTGATGGCGGTCATCGTCATCGTAGGTCTGGGCAACGGCATGACCAAAAGTATGCGGGACAGCTTTTCCGCACTGGGCACTAACACCCTGAGCATTCAGGTGTGGGGCTACGGCTCCCGCTCAGTGTCGGTGGAGGAGATGTATGACATCTGCCAGCGGCATTCCGACCTGATCAAGGCGGTGTCGCCCCAGATCGAGTTCAGCGGCAAGGCCAGCGGCACGCTGAAGATCGGCACCACCAGCTACCGCTGGTCCCATATAAGCGGCGTGGACGAAAGCTACACCGAGATGAAAAACTACCAGCTCGCGCAGGGACGCGGCCTGCAATACATGGATATGCAGGACAACAAGCAGGTCTGCATCATTGGCGATTACCTGAACCGGGTGGCCTTTGGCGGCAACGGTGTGGGACAGACGCTCAAGATCGGTGCTAACAAGTTCCGCATCGTGGGCGTGCTGGCAGCCAAGGTCAGCGACCCTACCATGCAGCAGGGCAGCGACGATGACTGCGTTTACCTGCCCTATACCACCGTGATGCGGCTCTCCAGCCAGAGCTCGGTCAACAACTATACGGCGGTGATGACCGACGAAAACTTTGCCAACGAGGCCAAGACCACGATGGAAGAGGAACTGATGTCGATCCTCAAGACCGAAAACGGCTACTATGTGTACAGCGCCAGCGAGTGGCTGGAGGAAATGAACAAGATGATCAACATGGTCATCGTGATACTTACCGGTATTGCCAGCATTTCGCTGCTGGTGGGCGGCATCGGCATTATGAACATCATGCTGGTGTCGGTGACCGAGCGCACCCGCGAGATCGGCATCCGCAAGGCGCTGGGCGCAAAGGAGCGCACCATTCTGGCACAGTTCGTGGTGGAAGCAGCCACCACCTCCGCGCTGGGCGGCGTTTTGGGCATTGCGCTGGGCTATGCGGTGTCCATGGCAGCCAACAAGGTGCTGCCCATGTTCATGACCGATACCACCGTCACGGTAAGCCCCTCCTTCAACTCCATCGTGGTGGCCTTTGGCATCTCGGTGGGCATCGGCGTGCTGTTCGGCTACCTGCCGGCACGGCGCGCAGCCCGGCTGAACCCCATTGAAGCATTGCGCTACGATTGATCGCGGCGGCGTGATAAACAAAGAACAAGAGGTACGACCAATGAAAAAACGGATTCTCGCATTTCTGCTGGCGGTCAGCATTGCGGTGTCGGTGCTGGTGCTGCCGGTCTCGGCGGCCAGCATCAACAACACGGCCCTGCAGACGGCTATTACTCTGGGCGCTGTGCCCACCGGTCAGGAGCTTGGCGCCAACATTACCCGCGGCGCTTTTGCCAAAATGCTGGTGTCCTTTTCCACCTACCGGGAGAGCGTAGGCGCGCAGGGCACGGTGGGCACCCTGTACCGGGATGTGCCCGGCAGCTCCCAGTGGGCACCCTATATCCGCATTGCGGTGCAGCAGGGCTGGATGAACGGCTACACCGATGGCTCCTTCCGCCCGGACAACACCGTTACGCTGGAGGAAGCCTGTGCTGCGGTGCTGAAGATGCTGAGCTATAAGACCACCGACCTGACCGGCTCCTTCCCGCAGGCACAGCTGAACAAGGCCCAGCAGATCGGTCTGCGGGACCAGCTGACCTGCACGCAGGGACAGGCTATGACCTACGAGCAGTGCACCCTGCTGCTGTACAACGCCCTGCGCGCAAACACCGCCAGCGGCAGCGCATACGGCAGTTCGTTGGGCTTTACGGTGTCCAACGGTCAGGTGGATACCTCCTCGGTGCTGCTCAAGAGCCGCAAGGGCCCCTTTGTGGCAGAGGAGGGCACCCAGCTGCCCTTTACGCCGGTGAGCGTCTACCGCAACGATAAGACCTCCGCTTCGGCAGAGCTGAACAAGTACGATGTGTACTATTACAGCGAAAGCCTGCAGACGGTGTGGATTTACACCCGCCGCGCCGCAGGCCGCATTACGGCAGTATCGCCCAGCGCCAGCGCACCCACCGCGTTGACCGTGGCAGGCAGCAACTACAGTCTGGGCAGCTCTGCGGTGGCATCCAAAATCTCCTCCCTGAACGGCGGCGGCGTGGGCGAGGTAGTCACCCTGCTGCTGGGCATGGACAACGAGGTAGCCGATGTGATCACCGGCGAGGAAGCCGACAGCGTGTTCTACGGCGTGGTGCAGACCGCCAACCGCAGTCTTGTAGAGGATAACGGTGCAGACGTGCTGCAAAAGATCTCGGTGATGTGCACCGACGGCATCGTCCGCACCGTGAACATCGATAAAAGCCTGAACTATCCCACCGGCTGGCTGGTGGAGATCAGCGTGACCCCCGAGGGAGAACAGGTGACCGCCATCGAGTCCAAATCGGTCAGCGGCACCATCAACGACACCGCCACCGCGCTGGGGGACTATGCTCTGGCCGATGACGTACAAATCTTGGATACGACATCGGAGGGGTTGGCTGGGACGGTTCGTCCCAGCCGAATAGCGGGGACAAAGCTGAACGACCTGACTGTGCGCTATTATACGCTGAATGAGCAGGGGCAGATCGACCGCCTGATCCTGAATGACGTCACAGGTGATCTGTGGAAATACGGCGTGCTGGACGACGTAAAGAATCTGGCCTTCAACGCCAGTTCCATTCTGGGCACTCTGACCGGCAGCGGCTCCTCCGGCTCGGGGAATAGCTCTTCGGGAAATAGTTCTTCCGGTTCCGGCAGCGGCTCTACGGGGGACAGTTCTTCCGGTTCCGGCTCTACCGGCGGCACCACCAACACCACCACGGTGGTGGATGATCTGCGCAGTGTGCTGGTGCCCACCACTAGCGAGATCCTGTGGGGCGTCATTGACGGCTCGCTGCTGAGCACGGTCTGGAACCGCATCACCAGCAGTTCCGGTTCGCTGCTGAGCATCGGCCTCAAGCAGCTGGCCAAAATCACGGGCCAGCCCATGAGCACCATCCTCAACTTTGTGGGCGGCGGCGCTACTTACATCTGCTACGTCAACGGCAGTCAGGCCAGCTTTTCCACCTCCATCAAGTATCCGGTGCTGGCGGGCGGTCTGGCAGTGCGGCAAAACGTGAACGGCACGGTAAAGGCCATGATCCAGCTGATGCCCATGAAGATCGACAAGGTGGGCGCAGCCTCGGTGATGAGCAACGGCACCCGCTACGAAACGGCTGACGACATGCAGGTGTACCTGTGGTACAAGGGGCAGTATTACGCCACCAAGCTCTCTGAGGTGAACTCCGAGGGCTACTACCTGACCGGCTGGTACGATAACTTTGGCTGTGCAGCAGGCAAGCGCGTGCGGGTGATCGTGGCAGTCAAAAAGGACTGATGGACTACTATGACCCCCGGCGCAGGGCGCTGCGGGCGGTGCGGCAGCTGCTCTACCCGCGCGAGTGCCCCTTCTGCGGCCGGGTGCTGGGGGATGTACGGGATTGCCCGGACTGTGCAGAGCAGCTGGAAACGCTGCGCCGCAAGCCGGGCATCCGGCTGGAACCGGCGCAGCACTATATCAGCAATCTGGCCGGTGCGGCTGCGCCCTACCGTTACAGCGGCTGTGTGCGGCGCGGTATCCTGAACGCAAAGTATCAGGGCAAGCCGTGGCGGGCTGTGGAGATGGGCAACCGTCTGGTGCAGCTGGCCTTTGGCGGGGAGCTGACCGTGCAGTACGGCGAGCTGCTCCCGCAGCCGGTGCCGTGGGCAGCCATCGGGTACGATCTGATCGTGCCGGTGCCGGCCTCCGGCACAAGGCGCGGCTACAACGTGCCGGAACTGATGGCGCTGCCACTGGCAAAAGCCATGGAGGTGCCGCTGGCACCGCAGGCACTGGAGCGCACCCGGGCAAAACGGCATCAGGCCGGGCTGCCGCTGGAGCAGCGCATGGCCAACGTAGCGGGTGCTTTCCGGGCGGCGCAGCCGCAGCAGCTGGAGGGTAAGCGCATCCTGTTGGTGGATGACGTCATCACCACCGGCACAACGGTTGCTGCCTGCGCGCAGGCGCTGCTCCATGCCGGGGCAGACAGCGTGTTCGCGCTGGCCTTTGCCACGGTGGAGTTTGGCGCACCGCCGGACGACACCACCCCGATCTGCGAGGATGACGAGGAAGAAGCATATAGCGATTTCTAAAAATAACGCTTTTTCGCGCATCCTTTCCGCAGGCAAAAAGCGGGACAGTAAAATGTAAAAACTGCATCAGAAATTTGGAAAAAGCGCTTGACAAAATGGGCAAAGTCGGGTATACTAATCAAGCTGTGAGCGACAAACGCAAACAGATATCCGGGTGTAGCGCAGTTTTGGTAGCGCGCTTGAATGGGGTTCAAGAGGCCGTGAGTTCGATTCTCGCCACTCGGACCAAACGAAAATAATCCGAACTTGTTTCCGATAGGAGATAGGTTCGGATTATTTGTTTTCTGCGGAAAACAGACTTGCATTTATCAAAAAATAACCGAACCTTGCGGCTGCTGATGGAATTTGCCGCAGAGTTCAGGCGAATCTTGTAAGGAGGGTCATAGTATGAATACCACATTGCGGCGGGATGCGGATGAAATCATCCATTCCAGCATTCAGGCGGTGCTGCCAGATAAGGCCGTGTGCCGCGCGCTGGAAAACTTTCAGCCCGGAGGCGGCAGGGTACTGCTGGTGGCGGCGGGCAAGGCCGCATGGCAGATGGCGCACGCCGCCGTGCAGGCATTGGGGTATGTGGACGGCGGCGTTGTGGTGACCAAGTACGGCCATGTGAAGGGCGAAATCCCCGGCATAAGCTGTTATGAGGCGGGCCATCCCGTGCCGGATGCCAACGGCTTTGCAGCCACCGAAAAAGCTTTAGCGCTGGTGCAGGGGCTGACCGCAGAGGACACGGTGCTGTTTCTGCTTTCCGGCGGCGGCAGCACCCTGTTTGAGAAGCCGCTTGTCCCCGGCGGGGAATTGCAGGACATCACAAACCAGCTCCTTGCCAGCGGAGCGGATATCGTGGAGATGAACACCATCCGCAAGCGACTGTCCGCAGTCAAGGGCGGGCGGTTCGCACAGCACTGTGCGCCCGCAAGGGTGTTCAGCATCGTGCTCAGCGATATTCTGGGCGACCCGCTGGATATGATCGCCAGTGGCCCGGCGGTGCCGGATGGCTCCACCTGCGCGCAGGCGCTTGCCGTTGCGGAAAAATATCAGCTCCGCTTATCGGCGCAGGCGAAGGCGCTGCTGGCGCAGGAAACACCGAAAGCCCTTGACAACGTGACCACCCATATCACCGGCAGCGTCCGGGAGCTGTGCGCTGCCGCCGCCGAAGCCTGCCGGAAGCTGGGCTATGCGCCCATCCTCCTCACCGACCGGCTCTGCTGCGAAGCCAAGGAGGCAGGCAGCTTTCTGGGAACCATCGCCTGCACCCATGCGGGGCAGGGGAAAAAGCTGGCCTTTATCGCAGGCGGCGAAACGGTGGTGCACCTGACCGGCAAAGGGCTGGGCGGGCGCAATCAGGAGCTGGCGCTGGCCGCAGCCCCGGCACTGGCCGGACAAAACGCGGCGGTGTTCTCGGTGGGCAGTGACGGCACCGACGGCCCCACCGATGCCGCCGGTGGCTATGCGGACGGCGACACCGCTGCGGCACTGGCTGCGGCGGACCGGAAGGTGTTCGACACCCTGCAAAACAACGATGCCTACCACGCCTTGCAGGCAGTGAATGGGCTTATTATCACAGGCGCTACCGGTACCAATGTCAATGATGTTGCCGTGGTGCTGATTGGGGGAGAAGCGCAGACAGACGCCTGAAACTCTGTCCGTCCGGCGCACCCATAACCTTTACCCCGCTTTGCCCGCAGTGTCCGGGCAGGCGGGGATTTTTTGTTGGAAGTACTTGACAGTTCTTCTGCAAAGTGATATGATTTTGATATCAGAAAGAAACGCTTCCGACCCTGATAAGGAGGGACTTTTTATGGAAGAGAAAATTTTGAATACCCGCAAAAACGGCATGGCTATGCTGCTGCTCACCCTGCTGGGTTATGTGGTGGCTATCGCTCTGTTCGTTTACTGTATCACGTTGCTCAGTGCAGATCGGCCGCACCGGCTGTTTCTGGGCATTCCGCTGCTGATTTTGTCCATTGCGTACTTCATCGCAGGCATTTTCCTGTTCTGCGGCCTTAAGGTGTTAAAGCCGCAGGAGGCGCTGGTGCTCACCCTGTTTGGTGATTACATCGGCACGCTGAAGGGACAGGGCTTTTACTGGGTGAACCCCTTCTGCACCGCCGTCAACCCCGCCGCCGGTACCCGCCTGAGCCAGAGCGGAGATGTGAACAGCAAGGAGAACAGCGTGGCTGCGCTGTTTGGCAATAACGGCCAGAATGCTCAGATGAGCGTCGAGTCCATGAGCAAAAAGATCTCGCTCAAGATGATGACCCTGAACAACTCCCGCCAGAAGATCAACGATTGTCTGGGTAACCCGGTGGAGATCGGCATTGCAGTCATCTGGCGCGTGACCGATACCGCCAAGGCCGTGTTCAACGTGGATAACTACAAGGAATACCTCTCCCTGCAGTGCGACAGCGCCCTGCGCAACGTAGTGCGGGTGTACCCCTACGATGTTGCCCCCAACGTGGACACCACCGGCGACGGCGTAGCCGACGAGGGCAGCCTGCGCGGCTCCTCTGAGGTGGTAGCTGCCCGCATCCGGGACGAGATCCAGAAGAACGTGGCCGAGGCCGGCATCGAGGTGGTGGAAGCCCGCATCACCTATCTGGCCTATGCACCGGAGATCGCAGCGGTCATGCTGCAGCGCCAGCAGGCCAGTGCCATCATTGATGCCCGCAAGATGATCGTGGACGGCGCTGTGGGCATGGTGGAAATGGCGCTGGATCGTCTGAACGAGAACAAGGTAGTGGAGCTGGACGATGAACGCAAGGCGGCAATGGTGTCCAATCTGCTGGTGGTGCTGTGCGGCAACCGGGATGCCCAGCCCATCGTGAACAGCGGCAGCCTGTACTGATGACCGAGCCGAAAAAACAGGTGCCCCTGCGCCTGAACGCTAAGCTCTACGATGCCCTTGCCGCTTGGGCAGAGGATGACTTCCGCTCGGTGAACGGGCAGATCGAATATCTGCTTACCGAGTGCGTGCGTCAGCGCAAAAAGAACGGGAAATATGTCTCCGACCAGTTGGACGTCCCGCCGGAACTGGATCTCCATTAAGACACCCGCGGTAAACGTAAATTATGAAATAAGGCCGCTGCACAAAACCGGTGCGGCGGCCTGTTGTTTGTCAGGGAAAGGCGGTTCTTTCCGGCGGGAAAGGGAACAAATAAAGGCCAATTTGATAGTTCAGTTGATCGTACAATGCTCCGGTATTTCGTCGGAAAAAGCGACCAAAGTCGCAAAAAAGTCTTGAAGATATAGGAGAAGATGGACAAATATCTGGCCGAAAACGTTTCTTTTTTGGATTTTTCCAGAAAATAACTTGCCTAAAAGTTTGCGGCGTGCTAAACTAACAGCGGGGAATTGTTTTGCGTAAGCAGACAGGGGGTGAAGCTATGAAAATACTGGTTGTGGATGACGGTCAGCTTGCGATCAATTCGCTGATCCGTATCCTGTGCCGGGTGGCACCGGACTGCGATTATATCAGTGCCATGACGACTGACGATGCCCTGACGTGGATGCGGCAGGGCCCGATGGATGCTGCCTTTTTGAACTTGGAAATGCCGGGCATGAATGGCCTTGCCCTTGCCCGCATGATCCAGAAATTGCAGCCCCGCTGCAATATCATCGTGGTCACAGAGCACCCGGAGTATGCATTGGAAGCATTGCAGATCTTCGTCAGCGGTTTTCTGCTCAAGCCTGCCAACGAGGCTGATGTGCGCAATGTGCTGGAAAACCTGCGCTACCCGCCGGAAACGGCACCTGTGGGCATCAAGATCCAGTGCTTCGGCAACTTCGAGATCTTTGTGGGCGGGCGTCCGCTCTCCTTCAAGCGCAGCAAGAGCAAGGAGCTGCTGGCTTACCTCGTGGACCGCAACGGTGCCACCTGCACCAACGGCGAGATGCTGGCTGTCCTGTGGGAGGATAAGCCCGATACTGCTTCGCTGCACAGCCACCTGCGCAACCTGATCTTTGACCTCAGCCACACGCTGGAGGACGCAGGGGTCAACGGGCTGCTGGTACGCGGCCGCAGTACATTGGCACTGGATACCAGCAAGGTGGACTGCGATTACTATAACTTCCTGCGGGGAGACCGCTCGGCGTTCAACTCCTACCGGGGCGAGTATATGACCCAGTATTCCTGGGCAGAGGTCACCCGTTCGGCGCTGCGCCAGCAGGCCGCAGCTACGCCCAGAAGCGGGTCGATCCCAAGCTATTACGTCCCGCCCACGGGCTTTTAAAACTGCATAAAACACCAAAGGCTGCTGTGCAAACGATGCGCAGCAGCCTTTTCGATTTTTATAGGTTTGAAAATGGGGTAACAGAACGCCCGCAGGTGTTCTGTTACCCCAAAATAAATTGCTTAAAATCGCTCCAATTCCAGCAAATATTCCTTGATGTCCAGCCCCTCGGCGTAGCCCGTCAGGCTGCCGTCTGCCCCGATGACCCGGTGGCAGGGCACCACGATGCACAGCGGGTTGCGGTGGCAGGCGCTGCCTACGGCGCGGCTGGCCTTGGGTTTGCCCAGCGCCGCCGCCAGTTGTCCGTAGGTGCGGACCTCCCCGTAGGGGATTTTGCGCAGCTGCGCCCATACCGCCTGCTGAAAGGGCGTGCCCTTTGCCGCCAGCGGCAGGTCGAACTCCCGGCGCACCCCGGCAAAATATTCGTTCAGCTGCTCCTCGGCTTCTTGTAACAGGGGGGTCTCCACCACCCTGCGGGGCAGCGGCTCCAGCTCCGGTGCGCCGTCCGGGCAGAAATGTACCCCGCACAGCGCATCGTTCTCCTCCTCTAAACAGATGGCTCCAAGGATGCTGTTGATGTACCAGACGTTCAAAACCGGCCTCTTCCTTTCCTGCAAGAATGTGCTATACTGGTACTATCTTAACACAAAAGCTTCCATGAGGAAAGGGGCGTTTCAACTATGGTCAAGGCACTGGAAGACATTATTGCAAAAAGCAGCAGCATCGTCTTTTTCGGCGGCGCGGGCGTTTCTACGGAAAGCGGCATCCCGGATTTCCGCAGCGTGGACGGGCTGTACCACCAGAAGTACGACTACCCGCCCGAAACCATCCTCAGTCATACCTTCTGGGAGGAAAACCCGGAAGAATTTTACCGTTTTTACCGCGATAAGCTGATCGTAAAGGGGGCAAAGCCCAACGCCGCCCATCTGCGGCTGGCAAAGCTGGAACAGCAGGGCAAGCTGCGGGCGGTGGTCACCCAGAACATCGACGGTCTGCATCAGGCGGCGGGCAGCAAAACCGTGTACGAGCTGCACGGCAGCACTCTGCGCAACTACTGCACCCGCTGCGGCAAGTTCTACGATGTGGATTTCATCGCAAACAGCACCGGCGTGCCCCGCTGTACCGAGTGCGGCGGCATCGTAAAGCCGGACGTGGTGCTTTACGAGGAGGGCTTGGACGAGGAGGTGCTGTCCGGCGCGGTGGATGCCATCCGCCATGCCGATACCCTTATCATCGGCGGTACCAGTCTGGTGGTGTACCCTGCCGCCGGGCTCATCCGCTACTTCCGGGGTGACAACTTGGTGGTCATCAATATGCAGCCCACCGGGGCGGATGCCTCTGCCGACCTGTGCATTGCAAAGCCCATTGGGCAGGTGCTGAGCGAGGACGTTTCGCTGGACTGATCTTTGTGCTGTAAGGCGCGCTGTTTCGCGCCGGTTTGCACGCAGTTTTCTGTATGCTGATGGAAAGAACATCAGAACGGAGGAACTGCAAATGATCCAGGTATGCGACCCGCCGCGTCAGCGGCAGGTACGGCGGCTTTCCGCCGAAGAATTTTTTACATTGGTGCGCTGCGGCGGGGCGGGGTTCTACCGTCCCCGTACCGAGGTGCTACGGATGCTGACCGTAGGCGAGGCGTGGGGCACAGCTGGGGCGGCGCTGCTGGTGCTGCCCCTTACCGCCGATACCGCCGCAGCAGCGGCATTGCGCAGCTGGCTGGGGCGTCGGCAGCTGGAAGGCGGCTGTCTGCTCACCCCGCCGGTGAGCACCGGCGAGGAGCTGCCCGCCCGGCTGGTGGAAATTGCCGCAGCCCGGGCAGACCGGCTGCGCCGCAAGGGCACGGCATGGGCGGTAGTGGAGTGCACCGAAACCGCGGCGGCACGGTTGCCGCTGTATTTCCGGCAGGGCTTCGGGCTGCGGGCGCTGCGCCCGCTGGAAAGCCTTGCGCCCTGCTTTTTGCTGCGCACCGGCTGTGTGCCCGCCCGCACCGCGCCGGTGTGGGTGCCGCTGGAAGATAGGGTGCAGCTGGCGCTGCTGCTGGCAAAGGGCTATGCCGCGCTGGACAGCCGCCCCTACGGCGGCAGTCTTGCACTGGCGCTTTATCCGCTGAAAGAAACGGAATAACGTAAACCAGAGAGGGAATGAGAAAGCTATGAAGGCAGTGATCCTGGAAAGCTATGTGATGGAAGAAGGGGACTTGGACTGGTCCGGGGTAAAGGCACTGGTGCCGGACACCACCAGCTATGTGCGCACCGACTACGCGGACATTGCGCCCCGCATCGGGGATGCAGAGCTGGTGCTCATCAACAAGTGCCGCATTGACGAGGCGGTGCTGGCGCAGTGCCCGAACCTTAAATGGGTGGGCATCATCGCCACCGGCACGGATAATATCGACCTTGAAGCCTGCCGCCGCCATGGGGTGGCAGTAGCCAACGTGCCGGGGTACTCTACTTATAGCGTGGCGCAGATGACCTTCAGCCTGCTGCTGGCCATCTGCCAGTGTGCCCAGCGGTACGACCGGGCGGTAAAGGACGGATACTGGCAGCTGGGCATCCCGGCAGAGTACGGTCTGCTGCCGCAGGTGGAGCTGCTGGGCAAGACCTTTGGCATCTACGGCTACGGCAGCATCGGCCGCCAGACCGCCCGCATCGCAAAGGCCTTTGGCATGGAGGTGCTGGTGTGCACCCGCACGGTGCGCCCGGAGTACGACTCTGATGGGGTGGAGTTCGTGGACTTTGACACCCTGCTTGCCCGCAGCGATGTGCTCAGCCTGCACTGCCCGGCCACCCCGGCAACCCGTGGGCTGATGAGCCGGGAAGCCCTTGCCAAAATGAAGCCCGGTGCCATTCTGCTGAACACCGCCCGGGGCGCACTGGTAGACGAAGAAGCCGTAGCTGATGCGCTGGAAAGTGGAAAACTCGCCTTTTACGGCGCTGATGCCTTTGCCACTGAGCCGCTGCCGCCCCAAAGCCGTTTGCGCGTCCTGCCGGGCGCGGTGCTCACTCCGCATATCGCATGGACTACCAAGGAAGCATTGCAGCGGCTGATGGACATCACCACCGGCAATCTGCGCAGCATTCTGGCCGGGAAAGGCGAGAATATCGTCAACTCTTGATTTTGGCAGGGCACTGTACTATACTCTTCCATGATTTCAGGCTCTCACGGCAAAGGAACTGCCGTAAAATAACGTATGCACAAGAGCACCCGGCAGCTTTGCCGCTGCTCTGAGGGAGGTAAAAATGAGTTACGCCATCGTATTCAGCAGCAAAACCGGCAACACCGCACTGCTGGCACAGACCCTGCAGGAGCAGCTGCCGCAGGCAGACTGTTGCTATTTCGGTGTGCCGGACGCTGCCGCATTGGCAGCAGATACCCTATATGTGGGCTTTTGGACGGACAAGGGCAAGGCTGACGCCGACACGCTGGAGCTTTTGCAGCAGCTGCACGGCAAGCGGGTGTTCCTGTTTGGCACTGCAGGCTTTGGCGGCAGTGCGCCCTACTTCGAAAAGATCCTTGCCGCCACCCGGAAGGCGCTGGACGGCAGCAACACCGTCATCGGCAGCTTTATGTGTCAGGGCAAAATGCCCATGTCCGTCCGGCAGCGGTACGAGGCGATGAAGGCGCAGCCTGCGCACATCCCCAATCTGGATGCCCTGATCGAAAACTTCGACAAGGCGCTCTCCCACCCGGATGCCGCAGATCTGGAACAGTTGAAGCAGGCTGTAAAATAAGATTTTTCCATAGAAAAGGGTTCCGAAACGCTCGCGGGCGTCTCGGAACCCTTTTTATATAAACTGAAAACTAGTCAATGGTGGTTTTGGTGCGCCCGATGCCGATGACGGCGGTGGAGATCTTTTTCCAGCTGTCGCAGCCGCACACGCCGTCCACCCGCAGGCTGGTACGCTTCTGGTAGCCGCGCAGCGCCTGTTCGGTGCGGGCACCAAAGATGCCGTCGATGCGGCTGCCGGTCTGGTAGCCAAGGGTGGAAAGTGCGTCCTGCAAGACCATGACATAGCAGCCCCGGCTGCCCCGGCGCAGGGTGGGGTAACCGGCGGTGGTGCCGCTGCAGGCCGGGGTGCCGTAGCGGCGGTCAAAGTGCACCCATGTGGGGGTCTGGCTCAGCGGCTCCACATAGCCCCACGCGCCGGTAGCGCGGGCAGCGTTGTAAATGGCGGTGCGCTGGCGCTGGCCAAGGCTTTGCCCTACGTCAAACGCTACCCCTGCATAGTGCTGGCTGCGGGTGCCGTGACCGCCCTCCCAGATGCGGCGGAAGGCGTACCCCACCGGGATGCCCCTGCCGTATTTGCGGCGGGTCAGGTTCCACGCCTCCATGGCGGCAATGGTGGTCCACAGGGTAGGGCTGGCCGATTTACCCCGGAACTCCCGCAGCCGCAGGGTGGTCAGGGTGCTGTAAGGCATGGGATCGTTCTCGTTCAGGTTTGCGTAGGTGTACACCTTGTTTTCGTAGGCGTCATAGATCAAAAGGCGTGCCATCCCTCATTCCTCCTTCTCGCAGCCGCAGGGGTCGGCGCACTGGGCTTGCAAAGCATACCATGTTTCGCGGTACACGATGCCGTTCACCGGCTGCAGCCCCGCCTGCTGCTGAACAGCCCGCACGGCGGCTGCGTCTGCCGCGCCAAAGCGGTTGTTATCGGCCACATAGCCCTCGCCGCAGGAAAGCTGCGCCCGGCGGTTGAGCCAGCGCTCCACCTGTCCCACCTCCTGCCCGGCGCTGCCCTCGGCGATGGCGCGCCCCGGGTAAGCGGTGCTGGGCGGAACGTCCCGGTCCGGGTTCGGGGCGTGGGCGGCCAGCTGCAAACTCAGTGCCTCCACCGCCGTCCATGTGTCGGCATCGGCAATGCCGGTCTGCTCCAGCCCTAATAGCTGCTGGGCGCTGCGGGTGGCTGTGGCAGTTTCTTCGGTATAGCGGTCGACAAGGGGCGGAGCTTCCACGCTGGAAAAATAATAGGCGATGCGCTGCAAAAGCAGATTGTAGTACAGCACCGCCTCGCCGCTGCTGCCCACCGTCAGCGGGGCACCGGGGTAGGGCAGACGTTTTAAAGTGACCACCGGGCCGGAAGAGCGCAGCTGGCTGGCGCGGCCATAGAGGGAGTTCCATGTGGTGCGCCCCACCACACCGTCCACGGTAAGCCCCGCAAATCGCTGGTATGCCCGCACTGCCCGCTCGGTATCCGCGCCAAACTTGCCGTCAATGCTTACCGGCGGGATGCTGCTCTCGTAGGCGCTCATGAGGTAGAGGTAAAATTGCAGCTCCCGCACCGCTGTGCCGGAAGAGCCGGTGCGCAGCACGCCCGGGTACTCGCCGGGACGCAGGGAAGAGGAGAGCAGCCGGTTGGCGATATCGTTGTACACCTCGTACAGCTTTTGCCATGTGGTTTGCCCCACCACGCCGTCTGCCGTCAGCCCGAAGTAGCGCTGGAACCGCCGCACAGCCGATGCCGTGCCCGCGCCGAATTTTCCGTCCACGGTCACGCTTTCAAGGCTTGTGTACACGGTGCGCGCGATCTTCAGCCAGAACTGCACCAGCCGCACATTCTGCCCGGAGGAACCCTCCCGCAGCGGCGTGCCGGGGTAGGCGTTGGGGGTGCCGTTGTCGGACTGGATACTCAAAAACTCATCGTACAGCTCCTTCCAAGTGGTCTGACCCACTATGCCGTCCACCGTAAGGCCGTATTTGCGTTGGAAGGCGCGCACCGCATTGGCGGTGGCGGTGCCGAATATGCCGTCCACCTTTACGGCGGGGATGGCGCTGTCGTACTGCGCCAGCGTGTTCAGCCAGAACTGTACCTGCTCCACCGCGCTGCCGGAAGCGCCAGAGCTCAGCACCGTGCCGCTCCATGTGCCGTCAGACAGGGTGCCGGTAGCAGTTTCGCCCTCGCTGGTCAGCTCGGCGAGGTCCTTTACCGATACATAGATGTAGCTGATCTTGTACCATGTCTGCCGCCCCACCACGCCGTCGGCGGTCAGGTTGAACTGCTTCTGGAACGCCCGCACTGTGGCAGCCATTTGGCTGCCGAATACGCCGTCCACCGTCAGTTTGCCAAGGAAGGGATAGTCCTTGGTAATGCGGTTCAGCTGCCGTTGCAGGGTGAACACCGCCGCGCCGCGGCTGCCCTGCCGCAGCGGCGTGCCGGGGTAGCTCTGCGGGATGGAGCGGATATTTTGGGTGCGCACGATCTCGATGCTGCTGCCGTAGTAGTAGCGCAGGATCTGCAAAGCACTGCGCCCGTTGTTGGCCAGCGTTACCGTGCCCCATTGCTTGAGCCCCGGGCAGGTGACCGATTTGCCGTCGCAATACTCGGAATAATAGGGGTTCACCGTGCCGCGCTTGCGCAGATAGGTGTTGAAGATATCGTCTGTGATGCGCACCATCACCTCGAACACCGTGCGCCCATGGACGTAGTACTGGTCGTAGCTGGTGGAGTTGGTGATGTTGAAGGTGTAGCCCTTGCTGGGGTACCACTCGGTATAAATGCGGTTCAGCGCCAGCGAGATCTGGCAGTGGATGTTCGCCCGCAGTGCCTGCTCCGGCCAGGTAGGACAGAACAAACCAAAGATGAGAATGAACGTATAAACGTGTGAAAACTACTGACTTTCCGCTGCGGCGGGCCGATACAGGAAAAAGTTTTTGCATGGAGGTGATCGATCGTGAAACTTCTGCCTGCTTTTGCCATTTCCGGCAGGGGCATTAAACATGCAAAAGGAGCCGTTGCGATCAGCAACGGCTCCTATCATGTCAGCGCTACGAGCGTTTTTAATGCACTCTAAAATCCATAAATGAATGTATTTCTTCGGATCCTGTATTTACCAACGATCATTTCTGGAATTCCACGCGTCATGGAAGCGATCGACCCGACGCTCATAAGACCGCTGCCGCCCTGCCGCTCCGGTAAAAAAGCGGATGATCTTTCCGCCAAGAAAGATTATTGCAATAAAAGCAATCAGAAGCAGGATGAAAAGGAAAAAATCGCCAACAGAATGTATCCCGGAGGGGGTCAGGCTGCAAAGGAGCGCAAAGCCTATTAAAACGACAAATACCCCGGCACCGGCCAAAAATAAGTAAAATCGAAGTCTGCCGCCGTAGCGAAAAATCGCCCACAAAATAAACCCTGCAACAAATATATAATACCAGTTGCCGGTGCTGCCAAGCCATGCTACAAGATTTAGAATCGGTTGCAAGATCCAGTTCAGCGCATTTAAAAATGCCATAAAAAGAGTCATTTGATCGTTTCCTCCTACATTGTACACAAGAACCACTTGGATATGCTTTATCTTAGAATACATCAATTTGTCGTTTTGATGTTTTCCTTACCGTAAAACCCGGTGAAAATTGCGAAATGGCTTGAATTATTGTACAATCTAATACGAGGTGATTGCGATGCGGTACACGGAGAGGATTCGCGAATTGCGGGATGATTATGACTACAGCCAAAAGGATATTGCAAGAGCTGTGTATGTTGCACAGACGACTTATTCAGACTATGAAAATGGCAGAGTGCGGATGCCAGTGGAGTGTCTGATCGAGTTGGCAAGATTCTATAATGTAGACATGAATTACATCACAGGACTCACAGATATTTCGCAGCCATTTCCTGTCACATTCAAAAAAGAATGACAAAACGAAAACGGTCATGCTTTTGCATGGCCGTTTTCGTTTGAGATGCTATTTTACAGATACAAATCGTCTGGATCACCTGCGGTGGGGCTGGCAGGCTGAGAATTCTTGGAAGCGTCATCTTTTTTGTCTGCATCAAGAATCAGGTTATAACAAAGTTTGACACACGCATTACAGATGTTCGCACCGTTCGGCCCGAGAATCAATAGACCGACATCCTTTTGATCTTTACCACAAAAACTGCAAACACTCATGTAGACACCTCTTTTTATTGTATTGCAGACTGAATATCTTCTGGCAAAAGCTGCTGAAGGCTTTCGACCTCGCAGTGACCGGACGCCAGAATGCGGTTGCTTTGTTTGGTTACAATGGACTCAAACAAATTACGTATGGTACGCGCATTGGCAAAGCTGGTACTGCGGGTTTGCTCCAACACCTGAAGATAGTTCAGCAGATCCTGCTCTGCCTCAGGCGTAAGACGATAATCCCGTTTTTTGCATAGCCGCAAAAAGATCTCCATCATTTCCGGAGCGGTGTAATCAGGAAAATCAAAATAGGAAGTAAAGCGGGAAGCAAGGCCGGGGTTGCTTTCGATAAAGGACTGCATCTGCTCCTTATATCCGGCTACGATCACAATAAAGTCGTCCCGGTGGTTTTCCATCTCGACAAGCAGCGTATCGATGGCTTCCTGTCCAAAATCGTTTCCGCCTTTTCCAACCAGTGTATAGGCCTCATCAATAAATAAGATCCCGCCGCGTGCTTCGCGGATCTTTGCCAGCGTTTTAGGCGCGGTTTCGCCCACATAACGGCCTACAAGATCGGCGCGCTGTACTTCCACTAACTGCCCGCGCGGCAATACACCGATCTCATTGTACAACTGTGCCATGATCCGGGCAACGGTGGTTTTTCCTGTACCGGGATTTCCGGTAAAAACCATGTGCCGGGACATTGCGGCGGTTTTCAGCCCCTGCTGCTCCCGCAGCTGCTGATAGCGAACCATGTTGATCTGTTCCATGACGGACTTTTTCAAAGCAGTCATTCCGACCAGCTCGTTCAATTCTTCCTGTGGAGAAGGGCCTTTCTTCGGAAGCGGCATACAGGATTTTACATCGTCCAGCGTGATCGTCATCAGATCTTCCAGGCTGGGGTTGCTCATTGTACCAAGCCGTGTGCTCTGACTGACCAGCAGCTTCTGGAAATAGTTGCGGACTTCGCGTGCGTTGGCAAAGTTTTCCCCCGCACTGCGGCGGATCTCGCGCAGCTGCATGGCGGCTGCTTCAAGCGCATCGCTGCTGATTTGATAATCACGAGAGGTGCACAGCTTTTTGAAGATCTGCAGCATCTCGTCCTCGGTATAATCTGGAAATTGGAAATATCGCGTAAAACGGGATTCCAAGCCGGGATTGCTGTTGACAAAATCTTTCATCTGCTGCGGATAACCGGCTACGATCACAATGAGATCATCACGATAGTCCTCCATCGCTTTCAGAAGCGTGTCGATGGCTTCCTGTCCGAAATCATTCGAGCCTTTTCCAACCAGCGTATAGGCCTCATCAATAAATAAGATACCGCCCAAAGCCTCCTGGATCTTTTCCAGCGTTTTAGGCGCAGTGGAACCAATGTAACCGCCTACAAGATCAGCGCGCTGAACTTCGACCAGCTGACCTTTGGAAAGAACGCCGATTTCCTGAAAAAGCCGTCCCATAATACGCGCAACGGTGGTTTTGCCGGTGCCCGGGTTGCCGGTAAAAACCATGTGCAGACTCTGTTTTTCTATGCGCAATCCCATAGCCTCGCGCTTTTTTTGTATCTGCATCATTGTAAATTGCTGCTGGATGTCGGTTTTTAGCTGTGTCAATCCGATCAGGGCGTTCAGCTCTTCCATTGCGGATTGCTGCGGAGCTGCCGGCTCCTGTACAGCTGAGCGCCTTTCCGGCTTCTGCGCAGAGGAAGGAGTCTGCGCAGGACACAACTGCTCCAATGCCTGCTGTGCATCGGCGTTTCCCTGTGCTGCGGCCTGCTTTAAATACTGTTCTGCCTTGGAACGGTCTGTCTGTACGCCAAGGCCGTCACGATAACAGATGCCCAGCTTGTATTGGGCTCCGGGAACATTGCGCTCAGCCGCCAGTGTGTACCAATGGGCAGCTTCTGTCCAATTCTGTGGGACATCACGGCCAACTTCGTAAAGCCGACCAAGCCAGAAAGGAGCTTGCCTGTTTCCAAGTTCTGTGCCCAGCTTCAGCTGGCGTACTGCGCCGGGAATGCTTTTAGAAACACCAAGACCATTGATATACATTCTCCCCAAAAAAGTTGCTGCATGCGCGTTGCCGCGTGCAGAGGCTTTGCTCCACCAGGAACAGGCTTTTTCATACTGCTTTTTCTCATAGTACTTTCCGCCCAGACGATCCATTGCCTCTGCGTCACCCTGTCGGGCGGCAAGCTCCAACGGATCCTCCGAAGATGACGAATCAAGGACAAAAGCATCACAGGAACTGTTGGCGCTGATATAAGATAGTCGTTCGAGACCGCAGCGATATCTGTTGCTGATGGGGTTCCATTGTTTGTATTTACAATGAAGACAGTTCCGTTCCATGAGACTTTGCACTCCCGTTATTATAAAATGTATTTCTTTCATTCTACTTTTTTTATTTTTCGGTTTATGATTTTACCGGGATGTCCGGTGCACCAGCCCGAATCGCAACCAGTATCGGACGGATGATCGTTTTTGGCTTGTCTAGGGGAGTTGTTTCCTCGCAACATATCTTTCCTGTAAGTGTACTGTCACAGAGCAGTGAGAATTGGCAGATAGGCTTTTCTGATGGGAGAAACCATGGTATACTGAAAGCAACGAATCGGAAGTAATCAAAGAAAGAGGACTGTAAAATGAACATCGAAGAACGGGCAGCGCAGGCTGCCGCATGGAAAGCTGCCGGACAGTGCAACTGCGCACAGGCGGTGCTGAAAGCATTCGAGGACAAGCTGCCGGTGGATGCCGACACTCTGACGAAGCTGGGCGCAGGCTATGCCGCCGGCATGGGCTGCATGGAAAGCACCTGCGGCGCACTGATCGGCGCTGTGATGGTGGCGGGCGTTGTTACGGACGGCAAGGGTACGCCCCGCATCTCCAAGGAACTGCTGCAAAATTTTCAGGAAAAGTGCGGCGCTACCATCTGTAAAGACCTGAAGGGCACGGAGACCGGCGCACCGCTGTGCCCCTGCCCGGAGTGCGTCCGCAACGCCGTGCTGGCACTGGGCGAGACGCTGGGGGAGTAAGGCGGCAGAATAAGATAAATGCAAAGGGAGCTCTGCCCGGACATTTGTCCGTGGCAGAACTCCTTTTTGCTTTATATTTCACGAAAACCGACCAGAACGCCGATAAGGGCAAGTCAGAAAAATATCTTGCCCTTGTCCGCTGTTTTCGGCAGAACGACAGAAATTTTCTTTAAAATTTGTGCAACTTTCAACGGAAGCAAAGTGACCGGCGGTCATAACTTTATTATCTTTGCGCGATAAAGGCTTTTTGCGGCTTCTCCTACCGGAAATGTATCCCAAAAGCCGTCTGCACTTTAGTCATACTTATTTGACAGAAAAAGCTTTTTCCGGTATCTTGTCCGTATCGCGAGGACGGCGGGCAGAGAATACCCGCCTTTTTTCGTCCGTTTTGTGTTTATGGGGAGGACAATCTATGGCAACCATGAAAGATATCATCCAGAGCCCGCTGCTGCTGGCGCTGGTCATCGGCGGTCTTTTGTACATTTCCGCATTCTCGCTGGTCTATCTCAAAAAGGCCTACGACCACTGTCTGGAACTGGGCATCACCCGCAAGGAACTGAGCAACGTGATCAAATCCAGCCTGATATTCTCTGTTGTGCCCAGCCTTTCCATCGTGGTGGGTCTGTTCGTGCTCATTGCGGTGATGGGCAGCGTGTGGGCATGGTGGCGGCTGTCGGTCATCGGCTCGCTGTCCTACGAAACCATGATCTCCAGCTCCATTGCACAGGTGCTGGGCTACGCATCCTCTGCGGAAATGCTGGAGGGTGCCACCGGACGGCAGTTCGGCGTGGTGATGATCCTGATGAGCGTGGGCATGCTGAGCGGTTTCCTGATCCTGCTGCCCCTCGGCAAAAAGTTGTGCAAAAGCGTGGACCGCTCTGCGGCCGAAAGCGGCGGCAGCACTTGGAAAAACGTGCTGTCCGGTGTGTTTATGCTGGTGATGTTCTCGGTGTACATTCCCATTCTGCTATTCACCGACAATGTGCAGGCTGCCGTTATGATCACCGGCCTTGTGATCGCCATTGGTGTGGGTGTGCTGGCAAAGCGCCCGGGTCTTGCATGGCTCAATAACTTTGTAATGGCATTCTCCATGCTGGGCGGCCTGATCTCGTCGCTGGCATGGGTACGGATTTTCGGTTAAGGGGAGGAAAACAGACATGAGCAAAGCAAAGACTGAGGCTAAAATGGATTCCTTCCAGAGCTGGGCGCACCGCTGGGGTCGTGTGGGTACCCTGATCGCCCTCATTTACATGGTGGCGCTGCCCTTTGTGGTGCTGGCTGCCTACGACAGCATCCCGTCTCTGGGCGAGGTGTTCAACGTGAACACCTTTTCCATCCTGCTCATCTACATCCCGGTGGGCTTTTCGGAGGCACTGAGCTACACCCCTATTCTGGGCTGTTCGGCTTATCTGGCCTTTATCACCGGCAATATCATGAACCTGAAGCTCCCGGTGGCAGCAAACGCCATGAACCTGACCAAGAAGCAGCCCAACACCCCGGAAGGTGAGGCCATCGCCTCGGTGGCTGTTGCGGTCTCTTCCCTGATGACCGTTGCCATCCTGACGCTGGCAGCGGTGTGTGCCTCCTTCATCAGCCCGGTGTTCGAGCTGCCCGCCGTCAAGACGGCCTCCGGCTACCTGCTGCCGGCGCTGTTCGGCTCTATGGCGTTGGGTCTGTTCGCCAGCTCGTCCAGCGGCAGCAAGGTAGTCAAGGGCGGCATCAAGGGCGTTCTGCCGGTGCTCATCATCATGACGGTGGTCTCCCTTGCCGCACGCCTTGCGGGCTACGGTTCCGTGCTGGGCGGACTTGTGGGCATCTTTATCATCGTGATGCTGCCTATCGGCATCCTGACTTCCTATGTGTTGTGGAGGAAAGGCAAGATCCGGGTAGTGGACAAAGAGCAGAAGTAAAATATAGCAGCAAAAACGGTCTGAATCCTGTATGGTACAGGGTTCAGGCCGTTTTTGCTGTAATTTGATTTGTCGGTCGTTGTAATAGTTGTGCCATATTGCCGCCTGAAAAGTTCTGATTTCCGGCAGCCGGAAATAGACTGAGATGACGCATAACACAACCAAGCAAACCGAAAAGGGGGAGCCTATGGAGAAAACTTCTTTTATCCTGTACGAGAAATTTCAGTCCGAGACAAACCAGCAGCGCAAAGAATGCTTTCAGAAGGCGTTTGAGCGATACATCGTTGATAAACTGCCTGCTGCCGATCCGGCAAAGGCCTGTGGCTGACAGACCGTCCTTGCAAAGGTGCAGCGGATGAAAGCAGCGATTTATTGCCGCCTGAGCAAAGAAGACGAAACCAGGACCGGTGAATCGGAAAGTATCCAGAACCAGAAGTCGATGCTGCTCCAGTACGCCATGGAGCAGGGCTTTGAACTCTACCAGATCTATTCCGATGAGGATTACTCCGGCATCGACCGGAATCGTCCGGCGTTCAATGCCATGATACAGGCTGCCAGCGAACACAGGTTTGATGTGGTGCTGGCAAAGACGCAGTCCCGTTTTACCCGGGATATGGAGCTGGTGGAAAAATACCTCCACGGGAAGTTCATTGAGTGGGGCATTCGGTTTATTGCTGTCGTTGACCATGTGGATACAAACGATACGGCGAACAAAAAGTCCCGTCAGATCAATGGCCTGATCAACGAGTGGTATCTGGAGGATCTGTCCGCCAATGTCCGCTCGGTGCTGAATCATAAGCGGAAGGAGGGGCAGTATATCGCCTCCTTTGCCCTGTACGGCTACCAGAAAGCCCCGGACGCCAAAGGAAAGCTTGTCATCGACCCGGAGGCAGCGGAGGTGGTAAAGCGTATTTTTGCATTGGCGCTCAGCGGAATGGGTGCGCACAAAATCGCACAGATTTTAAACGAGGAGGGAGTGCCAAGCCCCACAGCGTACAAGCAGCAGAACGGGAAGCGCTACCACCTTGCCCGGAAAACGTCCTGTGAGTCGCTGTGGAGCAGCGGGACGATCTACCAGATGCTTCACAACCAGACCTATACCGGGAATCTGGTGCAGGGGCGGCACAAAAAGGTGAGCTACAAGTCCAAGCGGACGGTCTGGCTCCCTAAGTCCCAGTGGATCGTGGTGGAGAACACCCACGAAGCCATCATCGACAAGGATACCTACGACACCGTGCAGCGGATAATGCAGCGCCGCACCCGCAGCGGTGCCGGGGGTATGATCCATCCCTTGGCGCGGAAGGTGGTGTGCAGCTGCTGCGGCTGCATCATGGAGCAGACCGGCCGCCCGCCCAAGGCAGACGGCACCTGTGTGCGCTATGTCCGCTGCCGGATGCACCAGCGTGCGCCCAAGCGGTGCGGGAACAAGACCTGCACCAATCTGGACGATTTGCAGGAGCTGGTGCTCCGGCGCATCCGGGAATATGCAGCGGAATATTTCGACCCGGAAAAGGTGGAACTGCCCCGGCGGGATGACCCGGTACGGCAGCGGGAGCAGGCGCAGCGCAGCGAGCTGAAACGGCTGAAAGGCGAGGTGGAGCGGCGGCGCAAAGCTATGCAGGAGCTGTATCTGGATAAAGTGTCCGGGCTGATCGATGCCGTTCAATTTGCGGAAATGAACCGGGCGTTTGGGGAGGAAATAAAAAGTGCGGAAAACCGCATCCGTGGCTTGGAAGCAGAACTGGAACAGCAGCTAAAGGAAACGGACGTTGTTCAGGCGCAAAGGCAGCGTGTCCGTGAACTGGCACAGGTTTCCCATCTGACCCGTGAACTTGCGGCGCTTCTGGTGCGGCGTGTGGTTGTCAGCCCAAAAGACCCGCTTACCGGAAAGCAGGAGATCACGATCGAATGGGAGTTCTGAGCCGGGAAGCACCCTGCCCGTTGGGTTATTTTCGTCAGCCCATGTGGGGTAGACCTCACTGGAAGCAACGTTTGCGATATAATCCCGGAAGGAGACGGTCACATTGCGGGCAGAAGCCGCCGGTTTGCCCAGATGCACCGTGATATTTTTGGGGATGACGACCTGATCCAGCACCCGGGGTATGCAGTGCTGCACCGGCTGCGGGCCGCTGCCGCCGCTGCCCGCAAACAAAGCGTGCGGCGGGATGACGATGGGCGAGTCCGGGATGTCCTTGCCTTCCTCGGTGTCGGGCAGCATCTGGGGCTGTGCAAGCGTTACCTGCCCGGCGAAGATCTGGATGCCCTCAATGCGCACGGTGCGGTAGCCGGGCTTTGCGGCGGTCAGGCTGACAATGGCGTAGGGGCGGGTGGTGTTGTCCTCGTCCAGCGAGAGGGCGCAGGCGGGGGCTTCAATGGGGATGTCGGCGGCGCTGCCGGTCGCATCGGTGATACAGTGCAGGGTAAAGCCGTCCCCCTGCACCGCAACGATCACCCCCTCCATGGGGGCAGACTGGCGGGCCGCAAAGGTCTGGATGCGGAGAGTTCCGGTGTTTTTCATGGAGATACGCTCCTTTACTGGTAAAAGTATGCTTCTGCCCCAGCGTATTCCGTCCGGTGCCCGGGCGTGCATGGCAATGCCCGCAGCAAACAAAAAAGCCGCCCGAAGGCGGCAGGGGAGAATAGCTTATTTGGCGCTGTCCTTGGCAAGGGCGGCGTCAATATTTTTTTGCAGGGCAGCAAGGTTTTCTTCCTTGTCAATGCCGCCCAGCAGGGGCTGGCCCACAACGTTGCCGTCCCGGTCAAAAACGTAGGTGGTGGGGAAGGCCATGATGTTCAGCGCGAACTTGCCGGCCTCACTGCCGGAGGCAAAGTAGATGTTGCGGTAGCTTGCGCCCTTTGTAGCCAGCAGCTTTTTGGCGGCTTCGATGCCCTGCTGGTTGCCGTCCAGCGTCTCAGTGTTGATGCCGACCACCTCGCCGCCCTGTGCCTTGACCTTCTCGTTCAGGGCGTTCAGGTCGTCCAGTTCCTCCACGCAGGGCTTGCAGCCGTTGAACCAGAAGTTCACCACCGTAAAGGCGTTGCCCGCAAACAGGCTGTTGTCCACCGGGTTGCCCTCTAAATCGCTGCCCTCAAACTTGGGGAAGGCGGTGCCCTGTGCGGCAGCACTGGAAGAGGTGCCCTCTGCGGGGGCAAGGGCAGCAATCTGATTTTCGATATCCCGAATCTTTTCTGCATCGGCGGTCAGGGTCTTGTACTCCTCATCCGAGAACTGGTCCTTTGCCTTTTCCACGGCGTTGAGCAGAAAATCGCCGTAGTTCGTGCTGAGGGTGGTCTCGGTCACGTTTTTGTCCATGGAGGAGAACACCTTCTCCCACAGGGCATCGTTTGCGGAAAGGATCTCGTTTTCCTCGGCCAGCAGCTGCTCCTCGGTCTTGCTTTCTGCAGCCGCAGAGGAAGCGGAAGAAGATGCAGAAGATGCAGAGGATGCAGAGGATGCGCCCTGCCCGCAGGCGGCAAGGCTGAAGGCCAGCACAAGGCTGAGCGAAAGTGCAGTTACACGGTTGAATTTCATGGTTTTACTCCTTTGTTGTTTCAGTGTTTGATTTGTCTCCCAGCCCGAATTTGTACTGGATGGCATCTGTGGGACAGGCTTTCATACACATCCCGCAGCGGATACATTCGGCGTGGTTGGGGGTCTTGGTAATGTCTACGTCCATCTTGCAGGCCCTTGCACAGGCGCCGCAGGAGACGCATTTGTGGGTGTCTACGCGCATCTGGAACAGCGAGACCTTGTTCAGCAGCGCATAGAACGCGCCCAGCGGGCACAGCCACTTGCAGAAGGGGCGGTAGAACACTACACTGCCCACAATGACTGCCAGCAGAATGCAGGCCTTCCACGTAAACAGCCTGCCCAGCGCGGCGCGGATGCCCGCATTGGTCAGGGAGAGGGGAATGGCACCTTCCAGCACACCCTGCGGGCAGAGATACTTGCAGAAGAACGGGTCGCCCATGCCCAGCTCGTTGACCGCCAGCAATGGCAGCAGCACCACCATGACCAGCAGCACGGCATACTTTAAATAGCGCAGCGGCTTCAGTTTCTTGGTGGAAAGCTTGGGAGAGGGGATCTTATGCAAAAGCTCCTGAAACCAACCGAACGGGCAGAGAAAGCCGCAGATGAACCGCCCCAGCAGCACTCCGAAGAGAATCAGGATGCCGGTGATGTAGTAGGAAAAGCGAAACTTGGAAGAACCCACTACCGCTTGGAATGCTCCCACCGGGCAGGCACCGGCAGCGCCCGGGCAGGAATAGCAGTTCAGCCCCGGGACGCAGACGTATTTTCCGCTGCCCTGATACAGCGTCCCTTTGGCAAAGTTGGGCAGATGAATGTTGGTCAAAAGGGTCGCCCCGGCTTGTATAAAGCCCCGGAACCGGGCAAGGGGATTTAGTTTTTTCTTATCCAATGCCTACACACTCCATACACAGCCGGATGGCCTTTGAAAATACGGTGTCTGCCTCGCCCCGCCATACGCCGAACAGCAGCATCAGCACCCCGGCAGCCAGCAGAAGCAGCTGCGCCTGTTTTTTTGTCATGAACATCATAGCCTCCTGTTGTTTGATGACACCAGTATACACCATGGGAGATAAAATTTCTGCTAAGAAAATCTTAACACGAATCTTAACACCGTCTGCTATAATCTGTTATAATGAAGAAAAACGCAATAAACGGATTTTTTATGGGAAAGGTGGAAAATAAAATGCGCCTTTTGGTGGTAGAGGACGAGCACTCCCTGCGGGAGGACATTGCCCGGAAGCTGCGGCTGTCCGGGTACGAGGTGGACGCCTGCGCAGACGGCGAATCCGCGCTGGAAGCACTGGCGGCAGAGCGGTACGACCTTGTGCTGCTGGATCTCAACCTGCCCAAGGTGGACGGGATGCAGGTGCTGCGCAGCTTACGGCAGCACGACCTTGAGACCTGTGTGCTGATCTTGTCGGCGCGCAGTGAGATCGCAGATAAGGTGGAAGGGCTGGATGCCGGGGCGAACGATTATCTTTCCAAGCCCTTCCACCTTGCAGAGCTGGAGGCCCGGGTGCGCAGCCTGACCCGGCGCAAGTTCATCCAGCAGGATGTCTGCCTGTGCTGCGGGCGGCTCAGCTTCAACACCCGCAGCCGGGTTGCTGCGGTGGACGGTCAGACCCTTGCGCTGACGCGGAAGGAGAGCGGCGTACTGGAATATCTGCTGCTGCATCAGGGACGCCCGGTCAGTCAGGAGGAGCTGATTGAGCACGTCTGGGACGGCAGCGTGGATAGCTTCAGCAACTCCATCCGGGTACATATCTCTGCCCTGCGCAAAAAGCTGCGGGCGGTGCTGGGGTACGACCCCATCCGCAACCGCATCGGGGAAGGCTACGAGATCGGAGGAGAGGTACAATGAAGCGTTTGTCCCTGCAATGGCGCATCACCCTGCTGACGGCGCTGCTCATCGCCTGCGCCTGTGTGTGCATGAACCTGCTTTTGTACCGCACCGGCGTTACCGGCATGGACGCCCTTAACGGCTTTATGATGCAGTATCAGCCCGGCAGCGCGGATTCCTTGACCATCGAGATCCCGCAGGAGGAAATGTCCAGCCTGCTGGCGCATTTTTCACAGGAGGTTTACGATGCAAAGGTGGTCTTTGGCCGCAAGGGCTGGTGCATCACCGCCGTGGTCACCATCCTCAGCGCGGCTATCGCTTATTTTGTCAGCGGCAGAGCGCTGAAACCGTTGCAACAGCTTGCGCAGCAGGCGCAGCGGGTCAATCAGGACAGCATTGCCACCGCCCGGTTGGACGAAGATACAGTGCAGGAATTTGGGCAGCTGAGCCGGTCGGTGAACCGGATGCTGGATGGTCTGGCACAGTCCTTTGAATTGCAGCGGCAGTTCGCGGGCAACGCCGCCCACGAGCTGCGCACCCCGCTGGCTATTTTGCAGACAAAGCTGGAACTGTTTGCAGAGGAGCACCCGGCTATGGATGCCGAGACCGCCGGACTGGTCGGCTCTGTGCGGGAGCAGCTGGACCGCCTGACCGCCCTAGTGCGCACTTTATTAGAGATGAGCAATCTGCAATCGGTCTCCCGCACCGACCAGATCGCCCTTGCACCGCTGGTGGAGGAGATCTTGACCGATTTGACCCCTCTTGCCCAGAAAAATGGCATCACCTTGCAGCAGGACTGCGAGGAGCTTGGCATGGTGGGCAGCGATGCGCTGATCTACCGGCTGGTGTTCAATCTGGTGGAAAACGGCATCAAATATAACCGCCCCGGCGGCGCGGTGTGCGTCACCCTGCGGCAGGAAAAACAGGCTGCTGTGCTGCGCATTGCAGATACCGGCCCGGGCATCCCCGCAGACTGCCGGGAGAGCATCTTCCAGCCCTTTTTCCGGGTGGATAAGTCCCGCAGCCGGGAGATGGGCGGCGTGGGGCTTGGCCTTGCCCTTGTGCGGGAGATCGCCGTACTGCATGGCGGCAGTGCGACCGTGGAGAGCAGCAGCGAAAACGGCACTACCTTTGCCGTCACCCTGCCGCTGGCGCAGCCCTGCTGAAACCGGGCGGACTGGGGCTTTCTTTTTGGTGCACAGGGGAGTATACTGGAAACAGCAGGCCCCGGAAAATAAGAAGGACAAAGGAGATACTGAAAATGCAGGCAACCATTCACAACGAATTCCTGACCCTGACCGTGGATACCCACGGTGCAGAGGCTGTCAGCCTGAAAAACGCCGCAGGCGAAGAACTGCTCTGGCAGGCCGACCCCGCCATCTGGAAGCGCCACGCGCCCATTCTGTTCCCGTGGACGGGCAAGCTGGTGGACGGCACCTTTACCGCCAAGGGCAAAACATGGAAGGGCGGTCAGCACGGCTTTGCCCGGGATCTGGAGCACACTCTGCTGCGGGCAGAAGGGGATACCATCCAGCTGGAACTGCGGGCGGACGATGCCATCAAGGCAGAGCGTTTCCCCTATGATTTTGTGCTTACCAGTACCTTCCGTCTGGAGGGAAAGACCGTGCACCACACCTTGCAGGTGACGAACCCCGGCACGGAGGAGCTGCGCTTCGGCATCGGCTTCCACCCGGCGTTCAATGTGCCGTTCGATGAAAAGCACACCACCACCGACTACGAGTTCCGTTTTGACCGGCCGGAAAGCCCGGTCATCCTCGATGCCCGCCCCAACGGCCTGTTGAGCGGCAAGAGCTATTACCAGTGGAAGAACCAGCAGGCTATCCCGCTGACCGATGACCTGTTTGCCAACGACAGCTTCTGCATGGCAGGTCTGCGCACTGGTACCATTGGCATCTGCGAGAAGGACACCGGCCGCAATATCACCTGCAAGGTGGAGGGCTACCCCTATTCGCTCATCTGGTCGGCTCCCGCAAAGCCGGTGCGGTTTGTGTGCATCGAGCCGTGGCACAGTCTGCCCGCAGCCGTTACCGACCCGCAGGACTGGGAGCAGCGCGCCGCAGCCGCCTGCCTTGCCCCCGGCGAAAGCTGGCAGACCACCCTTAGCACTACCTTTGAACGGTAAGAAAAAAGCACGCAGAAACGGCGTGCTCTTGACAGAAACCTCAAAAGTGGGTATACTGTAAATAGAAAAGGCACTGCGACAAGCGGTCAGCCCTTTTGATGAACCGTCTTAGAAACTAAGAACCGTCACCGGCCAGGGTGGCGGTTCTCGCTTTTTACCTTGATGGTAAATACCAATCCGAAGATATGGAACGTCAAAGTAATTGGCATAAGCTTCACCTCCTTTCGGAAGTGGGGCCGAACCGCCTGCCGTTATGTGCAGTGCCTTGCTGCCGAAGCAGCAATTCTATAATAGCATATAATTCGACAAATGACAAGTAAAACCCCCGGAGCATAAAACAGCTCCGGGGGTTTTGTATCGGATCAGAAAAGCAGCTGCTTAGTAAGCAACGCCCCAGTAGACCATAGCCTTGGCGGGCTTACCGCAGCAGGGGCACACATCGCTGAGCTGCTCCTGCTCGAAGGGCATGCAGCGGCTGGAAAGTCCGGCCTCTTCCTTCATCTTCATCTCGCAGGCCAGATCGCCGCACCACATGGTCTTGATGTAGCCGGTGTTGGCCTTGGCCAGCTCCTTCACCTCGTCCATGGTGGTGGCAGCCCAAGTGCGCTTTTCGCGGTTTTCCAGCGCACGCTGGTACAGGTCCTTGCGCAGAGCCTCCAGCTGGGCGGGGATGGCGGTCTCCAGCTCGTCCAGACTTACAAAGACCTTCTCGCGGGTGTCGCGGCGCACCAGAACGCACTGGTTCTTTTCCAGATCCTTGGGGCCGATCTCAAGACGCAGGGGCACGCCCTTCATCTCCCACTGGGCAAACTTCCAGCCGGGGGCGTTGTCGCTGTCGTCCAGCTTCACGCGGGCGTACTTACTGATCTTCTCGGCCAGCTCGGCAGCCTTTTCGGAGACGCCGGGCTTGTGGGCGGCAATGGGCACCACCACCACCTGAATGGGGGCAATGGCCGGGGGCAGAATCAGGCCGTCGTCATCGCCGTGGGTCATGATGATAGCACCCACCAGACGGGTGGAAACGCCCCAGCTGGTCTGGAACGGATGATGCAGCTGGTTGTCGCGGCCGGTAAAGGTAACGTCGTAAGCCTTGCTGAACTTATCGCCAAAGTAGTGGCTGGTGCCGCTCTGCAGTGCCTTGCCGTCCTTCATCATGGCTTCGATGGTGTAGGTAGCCTCGGCACCGGCAAACTTTTCCTTGTCGGTCTTGCGACCCTTCACCACGGGAATCGCCAGATCCTGCTCGCAGGTATCTGCGTAGCAGTTCAGCTGCTGCTGGGTCTCAGCCTCGGCCTCGGCAGCGGTCTCGTGGATGGTGTGACCCTCCTGCCACCAGAACTCGCGGCTACGCAGGAAGGGACGGGTGGTCTTTTCCCAGCGCACCACGCTACACCACTGGTTGTACTTCATGGGAAGCTCGCGGTAGCTGTGCAGCACGCGGGACCAGTGGTCGCAGAACATGGTCTCGCTGGTGGGACGCACTGCCAGACGCTCTTCCAGCTTGTCGGAGCCGCCCATCGTGACCCACGCCACCTCCGGCGCGAAGCCATTGACGAGCTCGCCTTCCTTCTGCAGCAGGCTTTCCGGGATCAGCACCGGCATAGCCACGTTCTCATGGCCGGTGGCCTTGAACCGGGCATCCAGATCCTTCTGGATCAGCTCCCAGATGGCCTGACCATAGGGGCGCAGGATGATAAAGCCCTTCACACTGGAATACTCCACCAGCTCTGCCTTTACACAGATATCGGTGTACCACTGTGCAAAGTTTTCTTCCTGACTGGTGATCGCCTGCACGAGCTTCTTGTTGTCTTTTGCCATTTTGTTATATCCTCCCAAGGCCGTGCGCCAAACGCTGTGCGTTCCGCACGAACCATAATAAAGCCCCGCCTGCCTGCACGGCCGTGTGCCGCACTGCAAAGGCGGGGCTTTTGCCTAAAAGAATCAGTTCTGCGCGTGGCTGTCCACAAAGTTTACCACATCGCCTACGGTGCGCAGGGACTCGATAGCGTCGTCCGGCACCTCGATGCCAAACTCGTCCTCCAGCGTCATCACCATGTCCACGATATCCAGACTGTCCGCCTCGAAATCGCTCATGATATCGCTTTCCAGCGTGATCTTTGCCGGGTCAACGTCCAGCTGCTCAGCCAGCAATGCACGGATTTTTTCAAAAGTATCCATTCCTGTGGTCTCCTTTTTGCAGTTGTATTGCATACGCGTACAGCCCGCCGTGCCCCGGAAAAGCCTCCGGTATCCGGCACAGCCTTGCCTGCTGTACAAAGCGCTCTCTTTTTTTATATCCCATGCAGTGCGTATTGTCAAGCCCTGTTTTGCAGCAACTGAAGAAAATTGTCTGAAAGCTGCTTTTTCCCTTGACATCTCGTGCCGGTTTTTTTATCATTATAAAGTAATGAGTTTACGGAGACTGACCAGTCTCTTTTATAAGGAGCGATAAGCATGAAGCTTTCATTCACCAAAATGCAGGGCTGCGCCAACGATTATATCTATCTGGACTGCCGCACCTCCGGCGTGCCGGAAGAGATCGCAGCGCTTTCAGAGCGGCTGTCCCGGCGGCACTTTTCCATTGGTGCGGATGGCATCATCTGCATCTGCGCACCGGTCACAGCCGGGGCAGATGCCATGATGCGCATCTTCAATGCGGACGGCAGCGAGGGCAAGATGTGCGGCAACGGCATCCGCTGCGTGGCCGAGTGGCTGTACACCCACGGCACGGCAAAGGCGAAGCTTGCCATCGACACCCTCAGCGGCTTAAAGACCGTTGCCCGCATGGGCGAAGGGCTGTGGCAGGTGGAGATGGGTGCCTACACCGCCATGGCAGCGGCGCTGCCCGCCGTGAACATGGGCGAAGGGCCGCTGGTAGATCTGCCTTTGCAGGTGGAAGAGAACCTGTGGCGGGTGACCTGCATCAGCGTGGGCAACCCCCATTGCGTGACAATTGTGCCGGATGTGGACAGCCTGAAGCTGGAGCAGATCGGCCCGGGCTTTGAGCACCACGAAAACTTCCCGGAGCGCATCAACACCGAGTTTGTGCAGGTGGTGGATGCCACTCACCTGAAGATGCGTGTGTGGGAGCGCGGCAGCGGCGAGACATGGGCCTGCGGCACTGGCACCTGTGCCACTGTGGCAGCCCTGACCGAGCTGGGTGTCTGCCCTGCCGGGGAGGACATCCATGTGCAGCTGCGCGGCGGCGAGCTGACCATCCGGGTGCTGCCCGGCAAGCAGCTGCTGATGACCGGCGCGGCCGAGACCGTGTGCGAGGGAACGACCGAAGTGTAAAATGACCCTTTGAAAAAGTTCCCCCTCTGGGGGGAGCTGGCATCGAGCGAATGCGAGATGACTGAGAGGGTTCCACAATATAGAAGCGAGGAAAAGTATCATGAAGATGAACAAGCATTACAATGAGCTGAAGGCCAGCTACCTGTTCGTGGACATTGCCCACAAGGTGGCTGCGTATCAGGAAGCACACCCGGAAAAGGAGATCATCCGTCTGGGCATCGGCGATGTGACCCAGCCGCTGGCAAAGTGCGTGGTGCAGGCCATGCGCGACGCTGCCGAGGAGATGGGCACCAAGGAGGGCTTCCACGGCTACGGCCCGGAGCAGGGCTACCCCTTCCTCAAGCAGGCCATTCAGGGCTACTACGCCGGCCGCGGCACCCAGCTTGCCGAGGACGAGATCTTTATCTCGGACGGCGCAAAGAGCGACCTTGCAAACCTGCTGGGTCTGTTCGATGTGGACAACACCGTGCTGGTGCCGGACCCCGTGTATCCCACCTATGTGGATGATAACGTCACCGATGGTCGCAAGATCATTTACAGCCGCACCGGACAGGAAAACGGCTTCCTCGGGATGCCGGACGAGAGCGTGAAGGCGGATATCATCTATATTTGCAGCCCCAATAACCCCACCGGTGCTGCCTACACCCGCGCACAGCTGAAGGCATGGGTGGATTACGCCCGCAAAAACGATGCCATCATCCTGTACGATGCCGCCTACGAGTGCTTTATTTCGGACGGCGAGTTGGCCCGTAGCATCTTCGAGATCGAAGGTGCACGCGAGTGCGCTGTGGAGATCTGCTCCTTCTCCAAGATCGCAGGCTTTACCGGCACCCGCTGCGGCTACACCGTCGTGCCCAAGGAGCTGGAGCGCGAGGGGATGAACATCAATAAGCTGTGGCTGCGCCGTCAGACCACCAAGTTCAACGGTGTGCCTTATGTGGTGCAGCGCGCCGCTGCCGCCGTGTTCACCGAGAGCGGCATGGCTGAGATCCAGTCTAATCTGGACTACTACCGCCGCAACGCAAAGGTCATCGCCGATGCACTGGACGAGTGTGGCGTGTGGTACTGCGGCGGCAAGAACAGCCCCTACATCTGGCTGCGCTGCCCCGGCAACATGAAGAGCTGGGAGTTCTTCGACTGGCTGCTGGAAAACTGCGGCGTGGTAGGCACCCCCGGCGTGGGCTTTGGCGAGTGCGGCGAGGGCTACTTCCGCCTGACCGCCTTCGGCGATGCGGAAAAGACCAAGCTTGCCGCCCAGCGCATCAAGACCGCTATCAAGGCGCTGTAAAACCTATAAAAACAGCACCCGCTGTCCATTTTGGATGGCGGGTGTATTTTTTTGTGCACCCTCTTGACAAATCTGTATCTTCTGTATATACTGTGCATATACAGATAAAACACAAGCGTCAAAGGAGCAGCCGATGGAACTGTTTATCAACAACAAAAGCGGCGCGCCCATCTATGACCAGATCTACAACCAGATCAAGCAGCAGATCATCAGCGAGGCTTTGCAGCCGGACGAGGCCATGCCCTCCATCCGGGGGCTGGCACGGGATCTGCGCATCAGCGTCATTACCACCAAGCGCGCCTACGATGAACTGGAAAAAGAGGGCTTTCTTTACGCAGTACCGGCAAAGGGCTTTTTTGTGGCTCCGAAAAACACCGAGCTGCTGCGGGAAGAAAACCTGAAAAAGATTGAAGAGCATCTTACCGAGGCCGTCCGCCTGTCCGCATCCTGCGGGCTGAGCAGGGAAGAACTGCGGGAGATGCTGGAACTGCTGTGGGAGGACTGAACATGAACGCACTGGAACTACGGGGGCTTACAAAGCACTATAAGGACTTTACCCTTGGGCCGCTGGACCTAACCCTGCCCGGGGGCACCATCTGCGGCCTGATCGGCGAAAACGGAGCGGGCAAGAGCACCACCATCCGGCTGATCTTGGACATGGTGCAGCGGGACGGCGGCACCGTGACCATCCTAGGCAGGGACAGCCGCACTGTTTCCGTCCGCGCCAAAGAGGAGATCGGCGTGGTGCTGGGCAGCGAGGGCATCCCCCTGTGCCTGAACGCGGTGCAGGCGGGCAAGGTGATGGCGGGTATCTACCACAACTGGGACGCTGCCGCCTATGCGGAGCTGTGCCAAAAGTTCGGTCTGCCGGACAAGAAGCAGTACAAGGACTACTCCACCGGCATGAAGATGAAGCTGTGCATCGCCGTGACGCTGGCGCACCACCCGAAGCTGCTGCTGTTGGACGAAGCCACCAACGGGCTGGACCCGGTGGTGCGGGACGAGGTGACCGACCTGCTGCTGGACTTTGCCCGGGACGAAAACCACTCTATCCTCATCTCCTCCCACATCGTAAGCGACTTGGAAAAGCTGTGCGATACCATCGCTTTCCTGCACAAGGGCAGACTGCTGCTCTGTGAGGAGAAGGACGCCCTGCGGGAGGAATACGCCCTGTGGCATGGCACGGCGGCGCAGCTGGCGGCACTGGATGCACAGGTGTACGGCAAGCGGGTCACCCCCTACGGAGCCGAGGCGCTTGTGCGCCGGGATGCAATGCCTGCCGGGGCAGAGCTTACCCCGGTAAGCATTGAGGAATTGTTTGTACTGATGGTGAAAGGGGAAGATGTGCAATGAAAGGTCTGCTATTGAAGGATGCCTATCAGACGTGGTGCTATATCAGATGGATCATTCTGGTGTCGATTGCTATGATGCTGGTGGGAACGTTTTTCATGAAGGAAGGCTCTAATTTCTTTATACTGTACGGCGGGCTTTTGCTGGGAATGTCGCCCATGACATTGCTGGCTTACGACCAGAACAGCCGGTTCAGCGCTTACTGCGCTGCTCTGCCGGTGACAAAAGAGCAGATCGTGGGCGGCAAATACCTCATCGGCTTGTGCGGTATGGCGCTGGCGGAGCTGCTGAGTATGGCGGCGCTGGCAGCAGCACAGTTGCTCTGGGGTACGGTAACGGTGCAGATCACCGTGGCGACCCTGCTTCAGGTGGCTATGCTGACCCTGCTGGGCAATATTATTATGCTGCCGCTGACCTACCGCTTTGGCTACCAGAAAGCCCGGTATGTGTACTACCTGTGCATCGGTCTGCTTGGGGGCTTTATGGGATATTTCGTCTCTTCGGGGGACAGCGCTTTGGACAGCATCCTGCCCGCCAACGGTTCGCTGCTGGTGCTGGTGGTCGTGCTGGCGGCGGCGCTGGCGCTGTATGCTCTCTCGTGGCGGCTGTCCGTTGCATGGTACGGAAAGGCAGAGCAGTAAAATGAAGAAAAGTCAAATCGCAGGCATCCTGTTCGGCGTTGCCATGGGCGTTTTGTTCAGTGTGACGCTGGGAACGGTCGGTTTTGTGCTGGGTGCCAGCTTTGCAAGTCTGGGCATGGTGATGTTCAAAGGGCTGGATGACCCGCCAGATAAAAAATAATACAAAAAAACAGGTGCACCACCTCTACACCAAAAGCGTTGACTTTTGACGGGGTGGTGCACTTGCTTTTTGCTTTTTATTCTGCGCTGTACGCGCTGCCCATGATCCACGGGTTACTTGCGGAATATTTTGCGTGGTTGCGCAGGTAGGTGACCCATGCGCCGTAGCCATTGCCGGCCGAAAGGTGCACGCCGTCCGGTGCGGCGATCATCTCTTTCAGGTTGCCCTCGCCGTCAGCCAGCGCCTCCCACAGGTCCAGATAAACGCAGCCCTTGCTGGCGGCCAGCTGTGCCAGCTGCTCGTTCACGCCGCGCAGAACGTCTGAGGCAAGACCCGGCTTCTTTTCCGCTGCCGCAGGCCGTACCGGCGGGATGGACTGCACATAAATAATGCAGTCGTCCCCCAGCGTCTGGCGCAGCTCGTCCAACATCTGGCCGTAGTAGGCCAGAAAACGGTCAGAGGCCCCCAAGGTGGTCAGGGTGTTGGTGCCCAGCAGGATATACAGCTTTTTGGGCTGCGCCGCTGCCAGTACATCCAGCGCCACTTCCTGCCCGCGGGTGGGACTCTTGACGGCGGCACGGTTGACGATGGCGTCCGGCCCTACGCCCGTATAGCCGCAGATGAGTGCGCCGCTCAGATTGATCTGATAGTCCGAAAAGCCCACCGTCAGGCTGTCGCCCAGAAAAGCGGCGTCTGAAAAATAGCTGAGGTCTACCTGTCCGCAGGCCGGCTGCCGGATGACACTGGCGTCATACGCCTTAATAGTATAAGCGCCATCGGTCTGCCGGGCGGGGCCGAAGTTTTCCAGCTGCACCGCCTGCGCCGTGCCGCTGCTGTCGGCTGCACTTTCGCTGCCGCTGCCGGAAGCCGCCTCGCCCTGCATGGGCAGCGGTGCCAGAATGTTCTGTGCAATGCCGCCCGTGCCGGTCTGCGGGGTGCTTTCTTCCTCCACAGTCCCTTTTTCCAAGATGGCGGTCACTGCATAGGCGACCAGCAGGATAGCCACAATGACCCCCGCCAGCCGCAGCTTGCCGCCGATGCCTCCGCGTGTGCGCCGCCGGGGCGCCGAATGATACTCGTGTGAAATGCCCATATTCTCTGTCCAGCTTTCTGCAATTATCCCAACAGGCAGGTACTTCTGCCCGGTATTTTTGGAGTGCGCACCCATTTTATCATATTTTTTTTGCCTGTGCAACCAATTGGGTCTTGCATACAACAGGCAAAACGGGTACAATAGAATTGCAGCTTATTTTGCACATTTTACAAAAAGCAAATACACAAGCTGCAAATATTTTTGTGTCAGTTGCGGCAGACGGCTGTTTTGCCGTCTCGGTCCGTTGGCAGTGCAGGGCCGACAGACCACTTTACCGGACGGTGCGGAAAGCCGTTTGCCCGGCAGCGGACACATTTTATATGATCTGAAGGAGGTTTCCATGGCCAAGAATATCATCATTGGTCAGAGCGGCGGCCCTACCGCCGTGATCAACTCCAGCCTTGCAGGCGTATACAAAGCTGCCCGCAGTCTGGGTGCAGACAAGGTGTACGGCATGAAGTACGGCATCGAGGGTCTGCTCAAGGAAGAGCTGCTGGAGCTCAACGTTCTGCTGGATGACCGCATGAGCATTGAGCTGCTCAAGCGCACCCCGTCCAGCTATCTGGGCAGCTGCCGCTTTAAGCTGCCCGACCTGGACACCGATGCCACCCCGTTCGTCAAGCTGTTCACCCTGTTTGACAAGTACGACATCTGTGCCGTGTTCTACATCGGCGGCAACGACTCGATGGATACCATCGCAAAGTTGTCCCGCTATGGGCAGCAGGTGGGCAGCAGTGTGCGGTTCATCGGTGTGCCCAAGACCATCGACAACGACCTGTGCCTCACCGACCACACCCCCGGCTACGGCTCTGCCGCAAAGTACATTGCCACCATCTTGAAGGAAGTCATCCGTGATTCCTCTGTGTACAACATCCGCAGCGTGACGGTGGCCGAGATCATGGGCCGCCACGCAGGCTGGCTGGCCGGTGCAGCCTGTCTGGCCGGCGGCGAGGACTGCGAAGGTCCCGACCTGATCCTGCTGCCGGAAGTGCCCTTCGATCAGGACAAGTTCCTTGCCCGGGTGGACGAGCTGCAGCGGGTGAAGTCCAATGTTATCATCGCAGCCAGCGAGGGCGTAAAGACCGCAGACGGCACCTACCTGTGCGATCTGGTGTCCACCGCCGGGCAGCTGGACGCCTTTGGTCACAAGGCCATCCTCAGCGGCACAAGCCGTTACCTTTCGGAGCTCATCCACGACAAGCTGCAGTGCAAGAGCCGCGCTATCGAGTTCTCCACCCTGCAGCGCTGCGCCAGCCATCTGGCCAGCCGCACGGATGTGAACGAGGCTTACGCCGTAGGAGGTGCCGCCGCAGCTGCTGCCTTTGCCGGCGAGAGCGGCCGTATGATCGCCCTCAAGCGGGTCTCCAACTACCCGTACCAGTGCATCACCGAGTCTGTGGATGTGCAGCAGGTGGCAAATCTGGAAAAGAAGGTCCCGCTGGAATGGATCACCCCGGACGGGATGCAGGTGACCGAAGCCTTTGAGGAGTACGCCCGCCCGCTGATTTTGGACGAGGTGACCCCTGTTTATGTGAACGGTACCCCCCGCCACATCCGTCTGTGATCCGCCTTTCCCTTCCGCGTCTGTTTTCGTGCGACTGCACGTTTTTATAGCCGAAACAGAAAAAACAAAAAAGGAGAAATCATCATGGGAAAAAACGCAATTGTCGGTCAGTCCGGCGGCCCTACCTCTGTCATCAATGCCAGTCTGGCGGGTGTCTTTGAAAGCTGCAAGAACCGCGGCGCAGACGTTGTGTACGGTATGTGCAACGGTGTTGCCGGTCTGCTGGAGGAGCGGGTGGTGGATCTTTCCACCCTGCTGACCGATGATCTGGACATCGAGCTGCTCAAGCGTACCCCGTCCAGCTTTCTGGGCAGCTGCCGCTATAAGCTGCCCGACTGGCGGGACGACGAGGCGGTGTACAAAAAGCTGTTTGCCATTCTGGAAAAGCTGAACATCGGCTACTTCTTCTACATCGGCGGCAACGACTCCATGGACACCATCGGCAAGCTGGCTGACTACGGCCAGCGCATCGGCAGCGACATCCGCTTTATGGGTGTGCCCAAGACCATCGACAACGACCTGATGGTTACCGACCACACCCCCGGTTACGGCTCTGCGGCCAAGTACATCGGCGTTGTGATGAAGGAGATCATCCGTGACGCCACCGTGTATGGCACCAAGTACGTTACCGTGGTGGAGATCATGGGCCGCAACGCCGGCTGGCTGACCGCCGCCGCCGCACTGGCCAAGAGCGACGATTGCGAGGGAGTGGACATGATCTGCCTGCCCGAGGTTCCCTTCAACGTGGAGCGCTTTGTGGAAAAGGTGCGTGTGATGCAGGAAAAGAAGCCCAGCATCGTCATTGCCGTGTCCGAGGGCGTAAAGCTGGAGGATGGCCGCTATGTCTGCGAGCTGGCTGACGACGTGCACGCAGTGGACGCTTTCGGCCACAAGGCACTGACCGGTACCGCACGGTATCTGGCCAACGTGGTGGCACGCAATCTGGACACCAAGACCCGCTGCATCGAGCTTTCCACCCTGCAGCGCTGCGCCGGTCACCTGACCAGCCGCACCGACATCACCGAGGCCTATCAGGTGGGCGGTGCTGCTGCCAAGGCAGCCTTTGAGGGTGTTACCGGCCAGATGGTGGCTCTGAAGCGCATCTCCAACAACCCCTACCAGTGCACCACCGAGCTGCATCCCATCAGCGAGGTCGCCAACCTGGAAAAGAAGGTTCCCTTGAGCTGGATGAACAACAACCACACCCAGATGACCGAGGACTTCCTGGACTACGCCCGTCCGCTGATCCAGGCTGAGCTGACCCCGCTGTACATTGCCGGTCTGCCGCACCATATTTACATGAAGAACCAGAAGTGATCTTCTCCTGATTTTTTGTCAGGCTGAAAAGCCCTCCCGCCCGGACGCTGTAAAGCGCACCCGGACGGGAGGGCTTTTATGATTTTCACATATATTTTTGCGCGCAGCCCAAATTATGGGTTGACAAATTGCGCTTTCGGTGGTAACATATACAGGCAGTCCACGCGGCTGTGGAAAACGAATATGGGCGTGTTCCCGAGTGGCCAATGGGGACAGACTGTAAATCTGCTGCTTTCAGCTTCGGTGGTTCGAATCCACCCGCGCCCACCAAACAAGAAAAATCCGAACCTGTTTCCGATTGGAGAAGGGTTCGGATTTTTCGTTTTCTTCGGGTACGATAACGAAGGCTCCCGTGGAAGATACAAAACTCCGATACCTTGTCATAGACCGTAACCACACAACAAGAGTTTGGAGGACACAATGATGAAATACGATGCAAGAGCCTGTTCGTTCAATATGGATACCGGGTGTGTGGAGCTGCTGCTCCAAGATGGGCGTAAAATCTCCATCGACTGCACCGGGGTCGAGGATGCACTGAATGTGACTATGGCACAGCAGACGGAACTGGACTACCTCATCTACAATGATCCGCTGGGCTATGCAGATTTGATTCTGAACGGTGACCCAGAGGAATATTTGAAGAATGTGGCCGGGAGCCATGGGTTAGAAGATTAAGGGCAAAAAAATAAGAGGTGCGCCCAACTGGACACACCTCGGCGAGATACATCTATGTAAGACAGGGCGTTCCCTTTTCCGGGAGCGTCCTGCTGTTTTTATGCTGCGATGGGTGCGGCGTTCAGAGCCTCCTGCTCTTTCAGCCATTCCTCATATTCACGCTGACCTTCCTCGCTGTTGAAAAACTCAACCATGGAGGGATAAAAGCAACGTGCCAGCGCCTTGATTGCTTCATCCGGGTAGCCGGATTTGTTCGACTTCTTCTTTTTGTTCAAATGGTATCCTCCGAAAATCAAAGTTCCATATCCTGCCCACGCTTGCGGTTTCGCTGCGACACATTCATGGTGCGCTCCTGCTTGGGGGCAAGAATCTTTTCCAGAAAGCCGCGCACCAGTTCGGGCGCACGGTGGAGAGCATCCAGATAGGGCTTTACATCGTACCACAGGTCGTGGTACTTGTTGCTCCAATGAATGGCTTCCTTTTGGGCGGTGGAAAGTTCTTCTTTCAAGCGGCGGTTCTCCACATCCATCATATAGCCGTGGTCGGCCTGTTTTTTCAGCTTGGAGAATTCTTCTTCGGTCAGCGAGTAGTTACCGAGAAAGGTGCGCTTGCCGATATAATCCAGATCACGCGCATGAATGAGGGCTTCTTTCGTGAGCGTGGTCTTTTTCTGAATGGAGGCAAGTTCTTTCTCCTTTTGGGAGAGGGCCTGACTGGTTTTGGCAAGCGATTGTGCCTGCTGGTCGGCTTGGGTGGTCAGGGTGTCCAGCCGTTCCTGCTCCCGCTGGACTTTGAACTGAGTGACAGTCAGGTGTTCTTCGGTGCTGCCACGCTCGCCGCGCTCCACATCGGTGTACCCGGCAGTACGCATATAGTTGAAGAAATCGTCTTGCAGGACGCTGTACGACTTCTTCAGGACTGGCTTGCCGTTCTTTTGCAGCACGGGCTTTCCGGCATCGTCCAGCAGGGGCTTGGATGCCCACTTCTTGCTCCGGCTGACCTGCATGACAGTCTCCTTGACGGTGCCGACCAGTGCCTTGTCCTTGCAGCGTTTCGACCACAGGATTTGCTTTTCCACCACAGGCACATAGACCACATGGAGGTGGTAGTGGTAGACCTCCCGGCCCAGTGCTTCGGTCATGGCACGGTTGATCTCATCGGCGTGCATGACAGCTGAGAGGATATACTGCTCACCACCCACGATTTGCACAGCAGCTTTGTAGGCATCCGCATAGAACTGCTTGGCGAACTCGTAGCCACCGTGATTGTCAAAATAGGCCGAGTTGACATCAAAGACAAGTTCACAGTAGTGGGTAGCATCCGGCTTCAAGCCGCGCGTGGAGATGGTTTCGGCGGCTTCCAGTTGGGCGAATAGGTCGGTGTAGCTGGCGGTTGGCTTTTTGAAGTGGACGTTCCATGAGGTGCGCTGGGGGATAATGTCGGGGTTCCGATAGCTGCCCTTTTCGCGTTCGTTGTGCTGCTGGGTGTTGCCAACAGCCTTATCCGAAACGGCGAGATTCCGGACACTGGTACGGTCAATACCATCATTTCTTGCCAAAGGGCATCCCTCCTTTCGGGGTTCAGAGGAAGGTGACGAGGACGGAGATGCACTTCCCCGGAAGTGTAATAATCCACTATGACACTTTCATCCCTATGGGCTGCAAAGTGTAGTGGGCTCTTCGAGGACTCTCCGAGGGGGAACGTCTCCTGCGGGAGAGCTAATCAAGTTCACGTTTGCGAAGCAATGAAAGCCCCAGTGGGGCTTTTAAGTGACCGAACGGTCTTGCGCCAGCAAGATGGAGGGGCCTCGCCCCGACAAGTTCGCACAATGCGAACTTGATTGCTCCGTACGCATCTGAAAAAATTGCGTACGGACTTCAAATAACCCGTACGGTCTGTACGGTGTACGGAAATTCGAAATATAAACGATAACGCGTTTTAATTTGCTTTTATTTTCCGTACGGGTGCGTACAAGTACAGACCGTACAGGTTGTACGAACTTCTTCCGTAAAAAATGCACTTTTTACAGACAGGGGTGGACAAGCGGTTCGATGCCTACAAAACCCCGCACCCTGCGGCCACCGGGCAGGTAGATGTTGTTGGTGGCTTCAAGGTTATAGCGGCGGTCATTCTGGCGCAGTTCTGCGCTGAAACGGATTGCCGATACGCTGTGGCAGGCGTTGTCCTCGCACCACTGCTTATAAATGTCGTAGAACTCCTTGGAACTGATGGAGTAGTCTGCCTTAAAGCGGAAGTAGCCCTCGGATTCCATGAAGTCAATGACATTGTTGCTGCTGCGCTTGATGGTGTCCACGTTGGCGGCGGCTCGTTCGCTGACCGTGAAGCGGAAGTTGTTCTGCACCAGCCGGTGCAGCCCTTCCAGACACCAGAGCAGGATGCCCTCCAACTCGGCGCACATCTTCTCCACAAGGAAGGGGTCGTCTGTGCGGTCGGCAGGCTTGTCCTTGGTGGTCAGGATAAGTTGGCGGCGAAAGAAGCCGTCCGAATGGTCATACAGCGAAGTCAGCGCACCGTTGCCGAAGCAGAGAAACCGGGCGTAGATGTCCCGCTGGTAGCTCTGGACACCCTTGCGCTCCAAGTCCAGCTTGGCCTCGGCGGTCACGATGGTCTTGATATAATTCGTCTTGGGCAGGGCGTTCATGTCCATATCATCGTCGATCATCAGCAGGCGGCGTTCCAGATCGGCACGGGCAAAGCGGTTGTTCTCCACCTTCTGGACGCTGCCATTGCTGGCAGCATCTCCCATGAGCCGTTTGAGCACCAGCCCGATGCGAGACTTGCCCTCGCCGCCCTTGCCGACAATGAGCATCATTTTTTGCCCCTTGGTGCTGGGAATGAGGCAGTAGCCCAGATACTCCTGCAAGGTGGGGATGTCGGCATCGTCCAGCAGCTCGTGCAGGAAGGTCAGCCAGCGGTCAGGGGTGGGGGCTTTGGGGTCGTACTTCACCGGCAGGCGGTTCTGGCAGAACAGGCGGCTCTCCTGAAAGGTGCCGTCCGGCAGATGGTACACGCCGTTCTGGAGATGGATGCAGTCCTGCTCGATGGGGAACGGGTCGGAAAAGGCCAGCAGCTTGATGGTCTCCAGAATGTTGGTGACCTTTTTGGACAGGCCGGAGGTGACATATTCCTCGATGTTCTCCAAGATGCGCTGCTTGATCTCGCTCTCGTCCTCCACCGGACCGTCCAGCGTGTACAGCGTACCGTTGACGCATTTCAGCGGCCACTGTTCCAGAAAGGCGCGGCCAAACTGGACTTCATCGATCTTCTTACCGTTGTACCAGTCCGGCCATAAAGGGTTGCGGGAAATGTTTTTCTTCATGTGGTGGTTCTCCTTTAAAAAAGTAAAGTGGTGATTATCATAATGATAAGCACCACTTTAGGTGAATGAATCGTCAGGCGCACTTTGCCAGAGCAAGGCGGTCGGTGCGCTCCTCCAGCATCAGCAGGTACGACCCGGACAGCAGCTGTGCGGCGGCAGCGGCCTTCTGCCGGGGCGTCCCAAATGCAACGCAGTCCGTCAGGTGCTCGATGGTCTCGGTCATGTGGAGGGCTTCTTCAAACCGTGGGTCATGCGGTTCCTCCGGGGTGGCGGGCTTGTAGCGCTTTTGCCAGTCGTGCAGCAGGTCAAGATAATCGGTCAGCACCCGCAGGCAGTAGGCGATGTCTGCCCACTGCTCGTCCGTCAGGCCACGCTTGGGCGGCGGCAGGGCGATGGCATTGGCGGGCGGTTTGTCCGGGTCAAGCCCGAAGTCACTTGCGAGCTTCTCGGCGGCTTGCCGGGGGTTCAGGTTGAACAGCTTGGCGGTGAGGTCGATGGCATCTCCGTTGGCTCCACAGCCGAAGCAATAATAATAGGTGTCGTTCAGCTTCATGCTGGGGTCGCTGTCGGAATGGAAGGGACAGCACACCATGCCATGGCGGTCGGGTCCCATGCCGTACATCTCTCCCACCTGCCGAACGGTGATAGCGGACTTGATCTTTTGATACAGGCTCAAGGGCATTCCTCCTTTGTTTCGTGCGTTGCACCAGAGACCCCAAAGTGGGAACTCTGGTGTTTTTTGTCTTGTGCCTGAATATACGGAGAATTTTGCAGAAAGAGCAAAAAAGCGGCAAAACTGCAACGGAAAAAGAAAAAAGCCCTTACTGGTTGCAGGGCTGCAACAGCAAAGGCGGAGAAAAAGCCGTATATTGAACAAAACGGCAGAGCGTATTATAATGAGGAAAAAGCTCAAAAAGGAGGGCCGACCACATGGCACAGGAATATCTGCCCGCACCGTCCAACGTCCGTCTTGCGGACTTGATGAAAGAGCACAACATCAGCCAACCGGAGCTTGCCAAGGAGATCGGCTGCTCCAAGAGCACCATCAGCCGTTTTATTAGTGGTGCGAAAGGAACCCTGACCCATGAGCAGGTGCTAAAGATTGCAAGGCTGTTCAAAGTGTCCACGGATTTCCTGCTGGGAGAAACCAACATCCCTGACCGCAAGAACTACGACATTGCCGAGCTGGGCTTGTCCGTAGAAGCCGCAAAGAGCCTCTACACAGGGCGTGTCAATACAGAGGTGGTCAACCTGCTGTTGGAAAACGCCCGCTTTGCAGAGCTTACTTACCGCATAGCGCAGTATTTTGACGATACTTTTGCATCCGGCATCGCAGCACAGAATGCCATGCTCACGACATTGAGCACCCTGCTGCGTACAAGGGTCAAGACTCCGGAAGCAGCCAAAGCCGCAAAGGACATCAGCCTTCGGAGAAAGCCGGTGTACCAAGGCGACCTTGATGACATTGAGATGTACTTCATGGCAGCGGTCAAGGAAATCAAAAAGGGGATCGGGAGCCATTACGCCGAACAGGAAGCATTGAGCAAGAAAGTGGCAGAGAAAATGTTCACCGAATTGACCAAAGGGCAGGATGTGCAGCACCCAACGATCACGGCAGAGCAGTTGGCGGATGCCATGCTGGACAGCGTTTCGGGCATGGAAGGAGCTACGCCGGAAGCACTGGAACAGCTGCGGAGCGGTCTGCTGGGAATCTTGCAGTCTGCCGCAGAGCAGGAAAACGCCCATGAAGCAGACGAATGAACGGCTTTGTGTGCTGGCGCAGAAAGGCGATGCAACTGCGCTGGACAGCCTGATCGACAACAACAAGTCCTTTATTGGCAAGGTGGCAAATGACCTTTTTCGCAGCATGAATCTGGCACAAGCTGGCTTGAACCTTGACACGGACGATTTGAAACAGGCGGGCAATCTGGGCTTATGGAAAGCTGTGCCGAAGTTCGATGCAGCGCGCGGCATGAAGTTCCTGACCTATGCGGCTCCTGCCATCCGCAACGCCATGATGGACATGGTACGGGATGCCTTTGCCGCTTTTGAGCAGCGGATGGTAACGGAGGACAAGGACGGTATCAGCTACCAGCGCGTTTCGCTGGACGATGTTCTGCCGGGAGAGGAACAACTGCGGCGCATCGAAGCCATAGCTGACCCCTACGCCATGCAGCCGCAGAGTATTATGGAAGAGCAGGAATCGCGCCGGGAACTGTACGATGGCCTGAAACGGCTGCCCCAACGGGAGCAGACCTATCTGCTGTACCGCTATGGCTTCACCGATGGCGAGGAACATCCGCTGATCGGCACGGCGATATATACTTTCACCTGACGAAAGGCCGCGCCAAAAAGACGGAGGAACAAGCTATGGATAACCTGTGGCTGGAACTGCCGTGGTGGTTCGATTAAAGGAAGCGAAGAAAATAGCTTTTATACACTAAAGAATGAAATCAAAATGAATGAGAATTTATTTGGAAGTTTTAGGGAAGAATGCACATTCTAATTTTTTTAATATAGAAAGCTTTTTACGGTTGATAGCTTGTCTACTGACACCAGATTTTTCTGCTATATCTGCGATGCTCATTCCTTTAAAAACAAATTGAGATAATAAGGTCAGTTCAGAAGGTTGAAGAACAGAATGTAAATCGGAAATCAATAGTTTAGGATATTCATCGTTTGAGGACAAAGACATCTGATCGAAATCAATTTCATCAATGCTTGCGATGACAGAGCTATCTACGGCGTTTTTTCGGCTGTTAGGCGAAATGTATTGATGCCGGATAGAGGATTCAATATATTTCACTAATGTGCCGTCATCTTTTCTTTGAAGTTTGGTCAATTTTCCGGAATGCAGTAATTCGAGAAGATATAATTGTAAATCTGAATAGGCATCCTCATACTTAAGAAGAGCTGCATATTTTTTCAGTAATGGCTGAAAACGTTGGACGATTTGTAGCTGTGCAAAGGAGTTGCCGTTATATGCATTTAGAAAAAGGTCAAAAAGCGTATAATTCAATTTTCTTTCCTCCTTTTAAGAGGAAAGAGAAAAAATGTTAAGATTTGTAAACGGAAAAATAGATTTTTGTGAGCTAATATAAAAAGTTTACAAGAAAGCAATAGAAACTAAACAATATGTTGATAAACTTGTAAAAAAGGAGAACATATGAATTGTGCAAAAAGTGTAAAAATGATAGTGATTCTGGGTTGTATTGTGGTGAATTTGGTGGGATGTGGAATGAATGATACAACAGCATCATCAATGTCCACAGCAGTTTCGTCACAGGATACATCGTCAAGTTCATGCAATTCTGAAGAAAAAAATGATTTGCAAGATTTTTCCCAGACGTTAGTTGATTCGACCTCGGTATTTTTAGATCAAGATCAATATACTGTTTTTGAAAAAGCGCAGAAAATGGACTATGCACTTTGGGGACAATCAAGTAACTTAAAAGGACTGAATTTTAAAATTGAAGATGCTCCGACTTTTGTGCCTATGACGCAAAATGCGCCGACATATGTAAAACTGAACGGACATGATTATGAGGTCTATCAAAATTCTTATAAAGAGTTTGAAGAATATATGAAATCTATTTTTACAAATGATTTCTTGTCACAAGATTCAATTGAGAAAAAGTTTGCGAATTATAATGGAAAACTCGCCGTTTGTGATGACTATGATTTGGCACAAATTCCATATTTTACGGGATATGTGGGAGAATATTATCCGGATGATTTCTGCTCAGTGCGATACTATTTGAAAAATAAAACGGAAGCACAAGTGAATTTTGTAATGATTGCATACTATAATCCCAATGAAACGTATGAGGTACATGATGAGTATTCATATGATGACATGAATAAAGTCGAATATGAAATGCAGTTGGTAAAAGTTGGGTATGTGTGGAGAGTAAATAAATATCACTCGCCTGAGCTTGGATAAGCAGATAGTGAAAAGTGTTGCATATAATAGGCATTGAAAAATCCCCCCCGAAGCCTTTTCGAGAGTTGAGAAAAGACTTTGGGGGGGATATATGCTAAAAAATGATGCTTTACAACTTATTGTTGATGAAGAGAGTAGAGATATTTAGGAGCGACGAGCGGTTGCGATATAATCGCCGTATACGGTTTCATTGCGTGCAGTTCCCGCTTCCTCAAGAGTTCGAATGACACCACCAGCAGGATCAATGACGGAAATGCTACTTGCAGAGGAGCAATCGCCAGTATAAGCAATCGCTGTGACAAAATGCGTCTTTTTGCCATTGCTACTGTTGAGTCGAATAATGATGGGAAGGTTATTGTCAATACTTGCTTTGACTGCACTGAATACAGTCGCCTGCACCTTACCGCCATGAGTGTATTTGCTCGTGTCGATTTTACCATTGCACTCGCTGGGAAGAGCCCAAGTATTCAGACCGTTTGCACCCCAATTTCCACAGGCAGTCAGGACTTCGTTAGGGGTGAATTCACGAGGACCATAGATATTAGCGGTATTCAACACAGCAACAAGCGAGCAACCGCTATTTCCAACAAGCTTAACAATCTCCGAATTCTTCTGTGCCCAAAGATAGTTTCTATCAGTAGGCAGAGTGATTGAATGAGATTGACCACTTGTACCGCCCGAAGAAGCGTTCAATGCGTTCAGGGTGGCACTGCCGACCATACCATCGGCAGTCAAGCCGGATGCTTTCTGAAAACTGATAACAGCGTTATAAGTGCCTGAACCTGCAAGGCCATCCACCGTACTGGCGTAATAACCTTTGTTCTTCAGGAGCTGCTGGATAGTTTTAATGTCGCTTACCAGTGCATTCCATGTACCATCGCCAACAATGCCATCTTGGGTAAGACCTTTTTTGCCCTGATACTTCTTAACAGCATTTTCAGTACCAGAGCCAAATTTGCTGTCAAAACTACCCGGAGGGCAGCACATGATATGCAGTCCATACTGCAGGTACATAACATAGTTTCCGGTACTTCCATTTTTGAGTAACATAGTAATAATCTCCTTTTTTTAGTAGGACGTTTATGGGGCCCCTCATTTGCGTCCTTACGTAATAGAAAGAGAGAATCACAGATGTTTTGTAAACATAGAGAGATAATTTAAGATATCTGGGTCGGCCACTCAAACCAATGCCGTCAAGTCGGTGATGGATACAGACATTCATGCAATGTTACAGGACGCAGAAGATTATCTGAACGGCGAACTGCTCCGCATTACCGAAGAATGGCCCTCTGAGCGAGAACATCAAGGTGAATCGATGTTGATGCCTTATCTGAGCTATAGCAAAGAGCACAGATACTTTTATCGGATAGCTCTTGCAAACCGGAATATGCTGCCGGTTCAGAAAATATTCAAGCCTCTGTGGGAAAAACTGGTTCTCCCTAAATGCCAGATGGCAGGGATCTTGCAAAACTGTATTCCCTCGTTCTGAATGGACGCCACATTCATATCTTACGAGTTGAAATATCGTGAATATTGCCGAGACTTTTGGCTTATTCTTGTGCAATTCGTAGATTTTTCTTTGTCGTAAATGGAGCTGTTGATTTGTAATGCAAAAAGCATTACAATAATCGTGAGGTGATACCCATGGAAAAAACACAAATGCTGAATGTCCGGGTCAGTCCTATCGTCAAACAGCAAGCCGAGGATGTGCTGAAGCAGCTCGGCATTCCAATGGCGACCGCCATTGATATGTACCTGCGTCAGATTACGCTGACGGGCGGCATTCCGTTTCCACTGTCCTTGCCGAAAGCCCCGACTGCGCTGAATGCAGACACCATGACGGATGAACAGCTCCATACCGCTTTACAGGCTGGTATCAAGGAAGTGCAGAACGGTGACACCGTCTGCGGAGAATGAATAAGGAGGTGCAGCCATGACCGCTGTGATTTACGCCCGCTATTCCAGCGACAACCAGCGCGAGGAATCCATCGAAGGGCAGATTCGGGAATGCACCGCCTACGCCGAAAAGAACGGTATCACGGTCATCAAGCACTACATCGACCGTGCGCTCTCTGCCAAAACCGACAACCGCCCGGACTTCCAGCAGATGATCAAGGACAGCGAGAAACGGCTGTTTGACATCGTGCTGGTCTGGAAACTTGACCGTTTCGCCCGAAATCGTTACGATTCGGCACACTACGAATACCTGCTGGAACGCAACCATGTCAAGCTGGTATCTGCCACCGAGCCTATCTCTGACAGCCCTGCGGGTATCATGGTCAAGAGTATGCTCACCGGCATGGCTGAATACTACTCGGCAGAGCTGTCTGAAAAGGTCGTACGCGGCATGACCGAGAATGTTCTAAAGGGGAAGTACAACGGCGGCACGATTCCCATTGGCTTCAAGGTGGACGAAGAGAAGTTCTTTCAAATCGACCCGCTGAAAGCTCCCTTTGTGGTAGAAGCCTTCCAGCGGTACAATGAGGGCGCGACCATGAAAGAACTGATGAACTGGCTGAATGACAGTGGTGTGACTACCAACCGCAACCAGAAGTTCACCTACAACAGTGTTCAGACGCTGCTGACGAACAAACGTTACATCGGAGAAAACCACTTTAAGGACATTGTGATGCCCGACAGCATCCCGGCCATCGTGGACAAGGACTTGTTTGAAGAAGTGCAGCTGAAAATCAAAAAGAACAGCCGCGCTCCTGCCCGTCACAAAGCCGAGGACGATTATCTGCTCACCACCAAGCTGTTCTGCGGAATGTGCGGCGCGATGATGTTCGGCGAGTGCGGCACGGGTAGAAACAAGGTCGTTCATCATTATTATAAGTGCGCCACCGCGAAGCGTTTCAAGACCTGCAAGAAAAAGACCGTCCGTAAGGAATGGCTGGAAGATCTAGTCGTGGCTGAAACCATGAAGCTGATTCAGGACGATGCCGTGATTGATGCCATCGTTGCAGAGGTGCTGGAACTGCAAGAGCAGGAGAACACCACCCTGCCCCTGCTGGAAAAGCAGATGAAAGAGGTGGAGAACAGCATCGAGAATATGCTGAACGCCATCCAAGCGGGTGTACTGACCAGTTCCACCAAGGCACGTCTGGAAAAGCTGGAAGAACAGCAGAAAGAACTGGAAGTCCGCATTGCCGAGGAGAAAATCGCAAAGCCCCGGCTGAGTGAGAATCAGATCCGTTTCTGGCTGACCCGGCTCCGCAAGCTGGACACGAGGGTGAAAAGCCACCGGGAAACGCTCATCAACACCTTCGTGAATGCTGTTTATCTCTATGATGAAAAAGTTTTGATTACATTCAACTACAAAGACGGCACAAAAACCATCACTTTCGATGAAATCGCCGCCAAAGATGCCCCAGAGGGCAATGGTTCGGATTTGGGTTGCTTCGCTCCACCAAGAACTCCGGTATCCAATGGGTACCGGAGTTTCTGTTTTATCTGTCTTGCAAAAGGGATTACAAGGGTGGATTCGAACAGCATCGACCCGCCGAATAGTCCGGCGGGTAAAAAAGCCCCTGCGGGGCTTTTTTAGATGCGCGGCTCGCGAAATCCACCCGCGCCCACCAAACAAGAAAAATCCGAACCTATTTCCGATTGGAGAAGGGTTCGGATTTTTCGTTTTCTTCGGGTACAACAATGAAGGCTCCCGTGGACGGCGCAAAACTCCGATACCTTGTCATAGACCGTAAGCCAATAACAAGATTTGGAGGGTATGATTATGAAGTACGATGAAAGAGCCTGCAAGTTTAATATAGACACTGGCTGCGTGGAGCTGCTGCTCCGGGACGGGAGAAAAATCTCCATTGACTGCACCGGGGTCGAGGATGCGCTGGATATTACCATGGCACAGCAGACGGAACTGGACTACCTCATCTACAATGATCCGCTGGGCTATGCAGATTTGATTCTGAATGGTGACCCGGAGGAATATTTGAAAAATGCAGCCGGGAGCCATGGGCTAGAAGATTAAGAGAAACGCCGTTCTGGGAACAACCGGAACGGCGTTTTAGCGTTGCTTTTGTTCTTTACTCTGCCCCCGCAGCTCCCGCCGGATGGCACGGAACTGATCAGGTACATCCTCATCGGTCATCGCACCGGGAATATCCACCGTCCCAGTGGCTTTGGCGGTTTCATAGAACCAACATTTATGCTCCACGGTCTCCAGCGTGTGCTGTAACTGCTGAATCTGCTGGGTGAGCACATCTCGCTGATGCCGGAACATCTCCAGCCGGGTATCGATGGTGTCGCCCCCCTGCATGGCAAGTTCGGTATACTTCTACTCCATCAATGCTCAGTTGAAGGCGGTCATTGACCGCACTGTGGCAGAAGGTCAAAGACAAGGAACTCTACTACATCACCACCATAGCAGACGCGGAAAAGCTAGCTGGCGCCCTGTCCGCCGTACAGGTTGGCGTATACAACGTAACCTTTGAGCCAGGCTGCGGAACAACTGGCACATCCACCATGCTGCAAAGGGCTACCGCTGTGGATGTGGCCAAGGAGTTGGCAGATATCATCCTGCTGGAAAAAGATCTGATGGTACTGGAACAGGGCATCATCGAGGGCCGCAAGATCTACGCCAACCTGATCAAGTACATTAAAATGACGGCATGCTCCAATTTCGGCAATATGTTCTCGGTGCCGACAGCCTCGGCGCTGCTGCCCTTCTTGCCCATGGTGAGCGTCCATCTCATTTTCCTGAACCTCATCTACGACCTCTCCTGCACCGCCATCCCTTGGGACAACGTGGACGAGGAGTTCATCGCCAGGTCTCGGAAATGGGATGCCTCCAGCATGGGCAGCTTCATGATCCGGATCGCCCTACCAGCTCCATCTTGGCGCGGCACTGGACTTTGTGGCACTGCCTGCGGCCTACTTTGCATACCTGATCCCCTGCATCCCGCTGTACATGGTGCTGGCCACCAGCCTGAAAAAAAGCCTACGTCCACCCACTATGGCGAGCTGCTGTAAAGGAGGAAAACTCATGAATGCCTTTTTGGGGCATGAAGCCCCAAAAGGCATAAAAGAAGAAGTCTTTCGATAAAACGTCCCGGCTGTTCCGCTTGCCAAACGCAGAGAGCGAAGCCGGGATGTTCTACTTTATTGGGACGCACAAAGGGAACGCAGCATTTTGGAAAGAAAAAACGTTTTTTATGGACGCATTGCAATCAATACTCAACTGTGGTACACTAAAATTGTCAGGATTGCACAGGAGAGAGGATTGTTATCATGAAACGAACTTCCATTCGTGATGTCGCCAAAGCAGCGGGCGTGTCCATTACAACCGTTTCCAAAGCGCTGAACGATTACCCCGGGGTGAACCCGGACACCCGAAAGCGAATCCAGGATCTGGCACAGCAGATGGACTATGTGCCGGATGCCACCGGGCGGAGCATGGGCGGCATCTCCGACCCGGTCATTGGCCTGCTCATCAACGAGCTGCGTCCGTCGGAGCCAAGCGGCGCGGTCTACGGCTTTCTCAGCGGCGTGTGCGAGGCGTGCCGGAACAACGGCGTGGAGTTTCTGCTGATGACCACCGATACAAGGTCTCAGAACGAGACGACCCTGCGGCGGCTGTGCCTGAGCAAGGGACTGAACGGACTGATCTGCAGTGGTTTCCGGCTGGATGATCCCTTTGTGCGGCAGATGGCGGACATCGAGATCCCCTGCGCCTGCATTGATATCCGCACCGGGCACCCTAACGTGATGGACATCACCATCGACAATGTAAAGGCGGCGGACGAGGCGGTGAGCTTTCTGATCGGCAGCGGGCGCACAAACCCGGCGCTGATCTACGGCAACCGCAATGCGGACGTTTCCAACCTGCGCGTGCAGGGCTACTACAACGCCATGCAGCGCGCCGGACTGCCGGTCATGGAAGGACGGATGGCAGCCGGTGAGTTTCTGGAGGACAGTGCCTACCAGAAAACCAAGGAACTGCTGTCCCGGGACAAGCGCATCGACTCCTTTTTCTGCATCAGTGACCTGATGGCAATGGGCACCTGCCGTGCAGTGGAGGAAGCAGGTCTTGTGGTGGGGCAGGACATTGCGGTGGTGGGGTTTGACGACATTCCCACGGCGCGGTACGTTTACGGCGGGCTGACCACCATCCGGCAGGACTTTTACGCCATCGGCTACCGGGCGGGGGCGGCGGTCTATGAAAAGATCTCCGGCAAACAAAGCGCCGGAAGCTCGGATCAGCTGATGTATCAGCTGGTGGTCCGGGGATCTGCACCGGCTGCGAAGGGGTAAAAAACGCGCTTTTGGGCAGATTGTTCAAACTGATGCAGAATTCTTTGTGGATTATGCGGGCTGTACAACAGCCCGCTTTTATGTTATCATTGTGACATGGAAAACGTTTTCTAAAAAACGTTTTTTACAACGGAATACACAAAGCGGGAGGGCGGAGAAATGGAGCAGAACAAGATCACTATGGCGCTGCTTCGTCTGGGCTGCGGCCTGATTGACCTGCTGTTGCTGCTGCTTCCGGTCCAGCTTCTGATGCTGGGGGTCATGGGGCTGCAGGCGGCGCAGGCGGACCTGCTGTTCCGGCTGTTGTTTGCCGTATACGGCGCGCTGATGATCGAATACAACCACGGCGCAACGGTGGGCAAGAGCATCGGCAGGCTGGCGGTGGTGGATGCTTCCGGTGTCAAGGCACCGATTCTTTACGTCGGGCTGCGGGAGCTGGTACGCTCCATGTATCTGATCCCGGTGGCGGGATGGCTGGCGGGAGCGGTCAGTCTGGTGCTGATGCTGACTACAGGGCGTCCGCTGCACGATCTGGTGGGCAACACCAGAGTGGTCACCCGCCGGGAATATCAGCAGCTGCAAAAGGAGGCGGAGCCGTGAATCTGGACGAGACGTTCGGGCTGAACGCTTCCATGCCGCTGGTGGCGACCGGCCCGCTGTTGTTGCTGGTCTGCGTGGCAGAGGCGGTTCTGGCGGGGTGGCTGTGTGTTCACCGCACCCGGAACACCAACGATGTGGAGCGCAGCGTCCGGATGTATCTGCCGCTGGCGGCCGTGGGCACCGCAGTCTTTACGCTGGCAGGCATCCCGCTGTTGTTCGCTGCGGGGGCGCAGCTGTGCGGCCTTGCAGCGCTGGGGCTGATCTCCAACTACTATTTTTACCATTGATCCTTCTTTGCGGCAGCAGCTGCGGGATGCGATAGAATTCTTAGAAGATCATCTCAAACAACGACCGCGCAGGGCGGTCGGTTTTCGGAGGAACCAACATGACAAACACCAATATGGATTATTCCAAGGCGTCTGAGTGGAAAGTCATCGAGCGTGCATTTGACCCGGAATGTCTGGGCAAGTGCGAAGCCATCATGTGTCAGGGCAACGGCTATCTGGGCCTGCGCAACGCCACAGACGAGTTCAATGCCGGCGAGCAGCGGAACCTGTTCGTGGCGGGCACATTCAATAAGTTTGACGACAACGAAGTCACCGAGCTGCCTAACGCAGCGGACGTCACCCGGCTGAATCTCCGTCTGGACGGGGTGCGTTTCAACCTGCAGTACGGCAAAACGCTGGATTACAGCCGGGAGCTGTGCCTGAAAAACGGCGAGACCGTCCGCACGGTGGTGTGGGAATGCCCCAACGGCAGACAGTATCGGCTGGAGTTTCGCCGCTTTGTTTCCATGCAGCGCAAGCATGTCATCGCCCAGAAGGTGTCTGTCACGCCGCTGACCGCAGACTGCACCGCAATGGTGGTCGGCGGCATCAACGGTCAGATGAACAACACCGGCAGCCAGCACTTCTCGGAAGGCGAGAAGCGCCTGTACGACGGCCGGGTGATGCAGTACACCCAGACCACCAGCCAGTCCGGCATCGACTTCTTTTTGAACACGATGTTCACCTTTGCGCTGGACGGCGAGACGCTGGACAAGAAGGGCTTCATCGTCATGGATCGCCGGATCATCCAGCAGGAGTTTGATCTGGAGATCCCGGCGGGCAAGACCCTGACCTTTGAAAAGATCTCCAACGTCTTTACCAGCCGGGACCGTTCCAGCGAGGGCAAGGACTTCCAGCAGATGCAGCAGATCTCTCTGGAGGATCTGAAGGAAGCCGCCGCCGCAGGTTACGATGCACTGCTGTGCGAGAGCGCTGCCGCATGGAACAAGCTGGTGTGGGAGAATGTGCCGGTGACCATCCACAGCACAGACCCGGTGGACCAGCTGGCGATCCGGTTTGCACAGTATCATCTGTATGTGATGACCCCCGCCCACGACAACCGCATGAACGTGGCTGCCAAGGGTCTGTCCGGCGAAGCCTACAAGGGCCACACCTTCTGGGACACCGAGATGTTCATTCTGCCCTACTTCATCTACTCGGCACCGGAGATCGCCCGCAGTCTGGAAGAGTACCGTTTTCTGGGGCTGACCGGTGCCCACAAGAAGGCTGCCGCCAACCACTACGAGGGCGCACAGTTCCCGTGGGAAGCCGCATGGATCGATGATGGCGAAGTGACCCCGGTATGGGGTGCTGCAGACATCATCACCGGCCTGCCTATCAAGATCTGGTCCGGCTTCATTGAGCAGCACATCACCGCTGATGTGGCTTTTGGCGCATGGCAGTACTACACCGTCACCGGCGATCAGGAGTTCATGGACAACTGCGGCTATGAGCTGATCCTGGATACTGCAAAGTTCTGGGTCAGCCGTCTGGAGGAAGGCACGGACGGGCTGCTGCACATCAACGATGTGGTGGGCCCCGATGAGTACAAAGAGCATGTGGACGACAACGCGTTCACCAACAATATGGCGGCGTGGAACATCCGCAAGGCTATGGAATACGCCAAGAAGCTGAAGCAGGAGAAGCCGGAGCTGTACGCACATCTGGCTGAAAAGCTGGACCTGCCCCGGGTGGAAGCACAGTGGGCCGAAAAGCTGCCCCGCATCTACCTGCCCAAGCCCCGCGAGGACGGCGTCATCCCGCAGGATAAGACCTACCTGAGTCTGAAGCAGATCGACCTGACTAAGTACAAGAACCAGCAGAACATCGGCAGCATCTACCGCGACTTCAACCAGCACCAGATCTGCAACATGCAGGTGTCCAAGCAGGCAGACATTATGATCATGTTCCTGCTGCTGGAAAACCAGTTCGATCTGGAAACCAAGCGCGCCAACTGGAACTACTACGAGCCGCGCACCCTGCACGATTCCTCGCTGTCGCTGTCCACCCACACCATTCTGGCAAACGACATGGGCGACAGTGCCATGGCATACGACCTGTTCCGGCGGGCGGCAGCCATTGATATGGGCCCCAACATGAAGACCAGCGATGCCGGCATCCACGCCGCATCCATCGCAGGCATCTGGCAGTCCGTGGTGTTCGGCTTTGGCGGCGTGCGGATGCTGGAAGGCAGACTGCGCATCGACCCCAAGCTGCCGAAGGCGTGGAGCGCACTGGATTTCTACATCTACTGGAAGGGCCAGAAGCTCCATGTGGAGATCGACAAGACCGCCCTGAAGGTGACGAACCTGACGGCAACGGCTCCGGTCACCCTTTCGGTCAACGGCACCGAGCACGCCTTCACCGCTGTGCTGACGGAAACGTTGTGAACCATCCCATTGTCCGACGCAGCAGGGGAACTGTGTGAACCATGCTGCCCAATTTAAAACGATAAGGAGAATACAAAAATGAGAAGAAGAACTTTCATCAAGATGTCCGCTCTGTGCGCTGCTGTGGCAGCTGCCTCCGTTCTGACCGCCTGCGGCGGTGACAAGAGCACCAGCACCGCTGCAAGCTCTGCGGCTTCCAGCACTGCTGCCGGTGCAGCCGAGGGGGATTTTGGCGGACGCACCGTGACGGTCGGCATCTGGGGCGGCAACGATCAGGAGACCGCTGCCATCAACAAGCTGAAGGAAAACTTTGAGGCTGACCACAACTGCAAGGTGGAGCTGAAGGTCTACACCGACTACAACACCCAGATCCAGGCCGACTTCATCGGCAAGACCGCACCGGATGTGTTCTACATCGATGCTTCCATGTTCCCCTTCTACAGCTCTCTGGGCGTGATGGACGTGCTGGACCCCGAGGAGTATTCTCTGGGCGAGTTCTACCCCAACCTGGTGGAAGCCTTCACCGATGCGGACGGCAACGTGCAGTGCGTGCCCAAGGATGCTTCCACGCTGGCTACCTACTATAACATCGACCTGCTGGAGTCTGTGGGCTTCACCGCAGAGGATATCCCCGGCGATTACGCGGAGTACAAGGCATTCCTCACCGACCTGCAGGCTCGTCTGGACGAGAAGTACGGCCCCAACCAGATCGCTGCCATGACCTACAATCAGGATCTGTCCCGCAACCTGTACATCCTGCAGGATGGCACCGATGGACTGATCGATGCAGAGGGCAAGCCTGTCCTGACCGGCGACCGCGTGGTCTCCAACATGGACTTCATTCTGGATCTGGTCCACGCAGGCGTGTGGAAGACTCCCTCCGATCTGGGTCTGGGCTGGAACGGCGAGGCATTCGGCACCGGCAAGACCGTCATCATGGAAGAGGGCAACTGGGTCTACGGCACCCTGAAGGTGGATTACTCCGACATCCACTTCGGCGTCAAGGAGATGCCCGTCTACAACGGCACCCAGTACTCCATGAGCTACACCGTGGGCTACGGCATCTACGCAATGTCTCAGAACAAGGACATGGCATCCGCATGGATCAAGTACGTCACCTCTGTGGACGGCCTGACCATCTGGTGCTCCGGCGCAGGCTGCCTGCCCCCGCGTGCCGATGCCGCTAAGGCAATGGATGTGGAGAGCGATCCCGTCTGGGCTGTGCACTCTGCAATGACCGCCTGCTCTCTGCCCTGGCAGCTGGGCAGCAACCTGAGCATCATCAACACTGCTTACCAGAACTATCTGCCTCTGGCTGTCAGCGGTGAGATGACCACCAAGCAGTTCCTGCAGGCTGCCGAGGATCAGGCAAATCAGGAGATCGCAAACGCCGGCTGAGCCTGAACCGGATGACCTGAGCAGAAATCGTGCGGGCCTCGGCAGGAAAACCTGCCGGGGCTGTTATGGAGGAAACGTTTTATGATTGGAAGCACTCCGACTGCTGCAAAAAAGCGGTCACCACGGACAAAGCCCACAAAGCGCAAGCTGCAGGAATGGCGGCAGGGCTATGTGTTTTTGGCACCGGCCCTGCTCATCATCGGGGTGTTCATCGGCATTTCTGCGTTGTTTGTGGTCTACCTGTCCTTCCACAAGGTCAATCTATTCACAGACACCTACACCTTTGTGGGACTGAATAACTACAAGCGCCTGCTGACTGATGAGATCGCCCGCAAGGCTCTGACCAACTCGCTGAGCTTTGCGGCGGTGGTGGTGCCCTGCCAGACCATCATCGCTCTGGTGATCGCCAGTGTGCTGAACAGCAACATCCGCGGTAAAAACGCCTTCCGCGCCATCTACTTTCTGCCCACGCTGACCTCCAGCTCGGCACTGACCCTGATCTTCATGTTCATGTTCAGCGTGACCGGACCCATCAACATGATGCTCATCAAGACGGGCATCCTGCCGGTGGGCGGTGGCATCAACTTCTTGAACGACCCCAAGTTTGCGCTGAAGGTCATTATGATCATGAACATCTGGTCCACCGTGCCGCAGTACACCACCATGTACCTTGCCAGCCTGCAGGATCTACCGGCGAATCTGTACGATGCAGCGTCTATTGATGGTGCCAATGCGGTGCAGAAGTTCACCAACGTCACAGTGCCGTATCTCAAGCCCATCACCACCTATGTCCTGCTTACCGGCATCATCGGCACGCTGCAGATGTTCGATCAGGCGTACATCTTCTCCAACGGCTCCGGCGGGCCTGCCAACAGCACCCTGACCGTCTCGCTGATGGTGTACCGCTACGCCTTTGGCACCAACAATGCCATGGGTTATGCTTCCACCATTGCCATCGTGCTGGCCATCGTCATCATGGCGGTCTCCCGCCTGTCCGAAAAGCTGAACGCTTCGGAACGTCTGTACTAAGGGGGTGCATCCATCGTGAAAAGAAAAATGTCTGCGGGGCGGGTGCTGCTGTATGCAGTGCTGATCCTGTATGCGCTGGTCACCCTGTATCCCTTCCTGTGGATGGTGGCGGCCTCCTTCAAACCCCTGCGGGAGATCGTGGGCGGCAACATGAGCCTGCTGTCCGGCAACATGTCGCTGGACAACTATGCCACCATTTTCGGGCACAGCTCGCTGTTCCCGCGCTGGTTTTTGAACTCGCTTATCATCTCGCTGGTGGGTACGGTCATCAACGTGTTCATCAACTCCATGGCAGGCTATTCGCTGTCCTGCCTGAGCTTCCCCGGGCAGAACCGAATCTATCACGGTCTCCTGCTGTTGATGATGATCCCCGGGCAGGTGCTGCTGATCCCCAACTACCTGCTGCTGAAGGAATTTGGGATGCTGGACTCCTTCACGGCCCTGATCCTTCCGGCAGCAGCCAACATCGGCAACATCTTCCTGATGCGGCAGTTCTTTATGAACTTCCCCCGGGATGTGATCGAGGCCGCCGAGATCGACGGTCTGGGCCGCTACGGCGTGTTCTTCCGCATTGCCATGCCGCTGGCACGGCCCACCATTGCGACCACCGCCATCTTCGGCTTTATGGGGTTCTGGAATGAGTTCACCAAACCCATGCTCTACCTCAAGACCCAGACCAAGTACACTCTGACGCTGGGACTGCAGAGCTTCCAGTCCCAGAACGCCGGAACCATGTGGAATCAGGTCATGGCTGCTGCCTGTATCTCGGTGGTGCCCATCATCCTGCTGTACCTGATCTTCAACAAGTTCTTCCTGGTCGGTGTACGCATGGACGGCGAAAAGTAAATCACTTTACGCAGGGGCGCAGTTTTCTCCCGGCAGCCTTTCCGGATGCGGAGCTGGTTTGCAGCAAGGGCAGCCGCAGAGGGACTGCGCCCTTTTTTGTTGGAACAGGAGGTTCTGCAAATGAAAAAAACGTGGTGGAAGGAAGCGGTGGTGTATCAGGTATACCCCCGCAGCTTTCAGGACTCCAACGGCGATGGCATCGGGGACCTGCCCGGCGTCACTGCCCGGCTGGACTATCTGCACACACTGGGTGTGGACGTGATCTGGCTTTCCCCCTTCTATCAGTCTCCGGGGCTGGATATGGGCTATGATATCAGCGATTATCAGGCCATCGACCCAAAGTTCGGCACGCTGGCGGACTTTGACGCCCTGCTGGCAAAGGCGCATGCACTGGGCATGCGGGTGGTCATCGACCTTGTGGTCAACCACACCTCGGACCAGCACCGCTGGTTTCAGGAAAGCCGCAAAAGCAGATCGAACCCCTACCGGGACTACTACATCTGGCGGGATGGGGTCAACGGCGGCCCGCCCAACAACTGGGGGTCCAACTTCTCGGGCAGTGCGTGGAAGTATGACGAAACGACCGGACAGTATTATCTGCATACCTTCGGGGATTTTCAGCCGGACTTGAACTGGGAGAACCCGGCGCTCCGGCAGCAGATCTACCAAATGATGCGCTGGTGGTGCGACCGCGGGGTGGACGGCTTCCGGATGGACGTGATCAGCATGATCAGCAAAACACCGCAGATGCCGGACGGCGAACGAAAGCCCGGCAGCATCTACGGCAGTTTTGCCCCCTTTGTGGTCAACGGCCCCCGGGTGCACGAGTACCTGCAGGAGATGAACCGGGAGGTGCTGAGCTGCTACGACCTGCTGACGGTGGGGGAGTGCGCGGGCCTGACCACCCGGCAGGCCTGCCAGTATGCCAACGAAAACGGCACTGAGCTGACCATGGCGTTCCAGTTCGAGCACATGGATCTGGACGGCGGCGAGAGCTTCAAGTGGAACCTGCGCAAGATCAACATCGTGGAGTTGAAGCAGCTGCTGAGCAAGTGGCAGTACGATCTGCAGGACAAGGCGTGGAACAGCCTGTACTGGTGCAACCACGACCAACCCCGCATCGTGTCCCGCATGGGGGACGACCGCACGCCGGAAGCCCGGGAACGCAGCGCCAAGGCACTGGCCCTGTGCATCCACATGATGCAGGGCACGCCCTATGTGTACGAGGGCGAGGAACTGGGCATGACCAACGGACACTTTGAAACGCTGGAGGATTTCCGGGACGTGGAAAGCATCAACGCTTACCGCGAACTGACCGGTGCCGGGGTGATCGGACCGGAGGTGATGATGGCCTTTCTGCGCTACAAGAGCCGGGACAACGCCCGCACCCCGATGCAGTGGGACGACTCGCCCAACGGCGGCTTTACCACCGGCAAACCATGGATCGGGGTCAACCCCAACCATCGGCAGATCAACGCGGCGGAGCAGCTGGCAAGGCCGGATTCCGTGTTCCACTTCTATCAAAAGCTCATTGCGCTGCGCCATGCCACACCGGTCATCGTGTACGGACGCTACGACCTGCTTTTGCCGGAGGACCCGCAGCTGTACGTCTATACCCGGACGCTGGACGATCAGGAACTGCTGGTGGTCTGCAACCTGACCGGCAGCAGCGCGGCGCTTGCCCTGCCGCAGACCTTTGCCGCCGGTACGCTGCTGATCTCGAATTATGAGGATACCACCCCGTGCCCGGCGATGCAGCTGCGTCCCTGGGAAGCCTTTGCAATGTTACAGGAGGACTGAATTATGAACTTCAAAGCGATCATTTTTGATCTGGACGGTGTGATCTGCTCCACCGATGAATACCACTATCAGGCATGGAAAAAGATGGCGGATTCCATGGGCATCTACTTTGACCGAACCATCAACAACCGCCTGCGCGGCGTGTCCCGCATGGAGAGTCTGGAGATCATTCTGGAGCGTTATCAGGGCCAGCCGCTTTCCGATGCCAAAAAGGAAGAGCTTGCCACGATGAAAAACGACATCTACCGGGAAAGCCTGCATCAGATGAGCACTGCAGACCTGTCGGATGAGGTGCGGGACACCCTGAACGCCCTGCGCGCAAAGGGCCTCCGGCTTGCCATCGGTTCTTCCAGCAAGAACACTCCTTTTATCCTGAAGCGGCTGGGGCTGGAGAACTTTTTTGATGCGGTCAGCGATGGCAACAACATCACCCGCTCCAAGCCGGACCCGGAAGTGTTCCTGAAGGCGGCACAGTTCGTGGACATGGAACCGGCGGACTGTCTGGTGGTCGAGGATGCTGTTTCCGGTGCACAGGCGGGCCATGCAGGGGGCTTTCAGGTCGCCTGCGTGGGAGATGCCAGCGCAGCCGGTGCCGGAGACTTCAACCTGAAGTCCTTTGGACAGCTGCTGGAACTGGTCTGAACTGCAAAGACAGGAATGAATGCGATGAAGGATCAAACTGCATTTTCCACCCGTTTTGCCCGCCATCAGGACGAGCTGGAATGGCTGTTCATGGAACTGTACCACAACCGGGAAGGGCTGGAGGTTCTGGAGCGGGAGATGGCAGACGCCTACAACGCCCGCAGCGCCGAGCTGAAAGCACTGGACAAGGCACGCTCTGCCGACCCGGAGTGGTACAAGCGTGGCAATATGTTCGGCATGACCATGTACACCGACCTCTTTGCCGGAAATTTGAAAGAGCTGGCAAGGAAGCTGCCCTACCTGAAAGAGCAGAAGCTGACCTATCTGCACCTGATGCCCCTGCTGCAGATGCCCCACCCTCACAACGATGGCGGCTATGCGGTGGAGGATTTCGACACCGTAGACCCTGCCCTTGGCACGAACAAGGATCTGGAAAACCTGACCCGTGAACTGCGGAAAGCCGGCATTAGCCTGTGTCTGGATTTCGTGATGAACCACACCGCCAGCACCCACCGCTGGGCGATGGCAGCAAAGGCAGGCGACCCATGGTTTCAGGCGTATTACCATCTCTATGATGACCGCACCATCCCCGACCAGTACGAGCAGACCGTGCCGCAGGTGTTCCCCAACACCGCACCCGGCAACTTTACCTGGTGCGAGGAAATGCACAAGTGGGTGCTGACCACCTTCCACGACTACCAGTGGGATCTGAACTACGCAAACCCGGCGGTGTTCGTGGACATGACCAAGAGCATCCTGCATCTGGCAAATCTCGGCGTGGAAGTGTTCCGCATTGATGCCGTGCCCTATATCTGGAAACAGCTTGGCACCACCTGCCGCAATCTGCCGCAGGTGCACACCATCGTGCGGATGCTGCGCATGGTTCTGGAAGTAGTCTGTCCGGCGGTCATCCTCAAGGGCGAGGTGGTCATGGCACCCAAGGAGCTTGCTGCCTATTTCGGCACGCCGGAAAAACCGGAATGCCACATGCTCTACAACGTGTCCACCATGGTCAACCTGTGGGGTGCCCTTGCCAGCCGGGACACCCGGCTGCTGAAAGCCCAGCTGGATGCCCTCCACGCCCTGCCGGACAACTGCTGGTTCGTGAACTATCTGCGCTGCCACGATGATATCGGCTGGGGTCTGGACGAGGCGGTGGAAAACCGGCTTGGCATCGACCCGCAGAAGCACAAGGAATACCTGTACCACTTCTACGAGGGCAATTTCCCTGGCAGCTGGGCAAAGGGTGAGCTGTACAATTACGACCCTGCCACCGGCGATGCCCGGAGCTGCGGCACCACCGCCAGCCTGTGCGGCGTGGAGCAGGCACTGGAAAAGGGCGATAAAATCGCACTGGACTACGCCGTAAAGCGTGACCTTTTGCTGCACACCGCCATGGCATTCTTGAAGGGCTTCCCCATGCTGAACTGTGGCGATGAGATTGCGCAGCGCAATGGCTGGGATTACAAAAACGACCCCGACCGCGTAGAGGACAGCCGCAATCTGCACCGCAGCAAATTCAACTGGGAGGATGCAAAGCAGCGCACCCGGAAAGGCACGCTGCAAAACGCTCTGTGGCAGGGCATGGAAGAACTGCGCAAAATGCGGGCAGACCCCTGCTTTGCCCCGGATGCGTGGGTGACCACATGGGACAGCCATAACCCCGGCGTGCTGGCACTGGTGCGCAAGCGCGGCGAGGAAACGCTGGTGGGACTGTTCAACTTTACCGAGTACCCGGCAGGGGCAAGTCTGGACGCTCTGGGCGGCGAGTATCAGACCGCAGATGGAGCTTCCGTCTGGCTGGCGGATGTGGAGCTGAAACCCTATCAGGCACTGCTGGTGCGCCGCTGAAAGGAGCAACCATGGATATTGTAACGATCGGTGAAGTTTTGATCGACCTGACCCAGACCGGCAAGGATGAAAAAGGCATCCCTCAGTTTGCCGCAAACCCCGGCGGCGCCCCAGCAAATCTGGCGGTGGCTGCTGCCCGGCTGGGGGCACAGACCGCCTTTATTGGCAAGGTGGGTGCAGACGCCTTTGGTCGCTACCTGAAAGAGGTTCTGGCAGAAAACAAGGTAGACGTTTCCGGCATGGCGGTGGATGCAGACCACCCCACCACCATGGCAGTCGTGTCGGTGGATGCCACCGGTGAGCGGAATTTCAGCTTCTACCGCAGCGCCAACGCCGACGTGATGCTGAGCAAAGAGGACATTTCGGACAAGGCTCTGAAAGCCGCGAAAATCGTCCACTTCGGTTCTGTCAGCCTGACCGCCGACCCCTCCCGCACCGCTACGCTGGATGCTGCTGCCCGCGCCAAAAAGCTGGGTGCTGTCATTACTTATGACCCGAATTACCGTGCCAACCTCTGGAAGAACAAAGAGGATGCCATTGCTCAGATGAAAGCACCCCTGCCGCTGGTGGATATCTTGAAAGTGTCCGATGAAGAACTGCCCCTGCTCACCGGCACCACCGACTGCGAAAGTGGCACGGCACAACTGGCACAGAACGGCATCCGACTGATTTTTGTCACCTTGGGTGCAAACGGCGTATTCTACCGCTTTGGAGAGAAAACCGGCCATGTGGCCGGCGTTCCCTGCAAGGTGGGCGACACCAACGGCGCAGGGAATACCTTCTTTGGTGCTGCCCTGTCCAAGCTCTGCAAGGAAGAGCTGGACACCCTGACTGTGGACAAACTGGAAGCCATTCGGGCTTTTGCCAACAAAGCGGCCAGCATCACCACCAGTCGCCACGGTGCAATTCCGGCGATGCCAGCATTAGACGAAGTTAAGATATAATAAAAACCGACCACGAACCTGTATTCTAGTACAGGCCAGTGGTCGGTTTGCTGTCAATATATGTTGATCTTCCAGTCTGCCATGGTCGCAGGCGAGGGAAAGATAATGCTCGATTTCTCCACCCATCACAAACTGGGTATACTCCAAGGATTTGTCGTAGAAATGGATACCTCATCTACAATGCCTGCAGGGCTATGCCGATTTGATTTTGAATGGTGAGCCGGAGGAGTATTTGAAAAAAGTAGCTGGAAGCCATGGGTTAGAAGATTAAGGGCAAAACAAAAAACAGGGTGCGCCCACCCGGACGCACCCTGGCAAAAGCCACAGACGATAGCGATATGTACAACAGGGAGTTCCCCAGAGCAGAGTTCCCATAAAACAGTATTTGCAAAAGTTCCCTAAATGGGGAAGATTTGGCGTGACTTCGGTCAC